>NZ_CP099998.1 GCF_024138145.1 Natronosalvus halobius
CATGAGTCAGTGAATCAATGAAACAATGAGCCAATGAACCAATGAATCAAGCATTCCCAAATATATTGAATAACTGAATCACAGAGTATCTGACTCTAAGAGTCTAATAACTTTGTGTTGAACTTATTGATTCCATGAATCAGTGAAATTGTGAATCGAGAGAGGGGAGAGCAATAGACCGAAAGCTCAGCAACTCCCAGGAATGCAGATCAGGAACTGAATGAATACGTGATCCAATGAGTTCAGGAAGCCAGTATTCACTGAATCCATGAATCAGTGAGATTTGTTCAACCGTCGAATTTACGGCATACAGCGTACGTAGCCGCGATATTCGCCAGAAGAGGTAAAAGAGAAACGCAGCAAATTGTCTGACGAGGATTTATGAGTCATTGATTCAATGATCGAATCATGTCCGAATTACCTCGCGGATGGGGCGTTACGCCATCGACTGAAATCCCGTCGATTGCCTTCGGGAATCAGAAAGGTGGAACCGGAAAAACAACGGCGACAATTAACAGCGCAGCGGCGCTGGGCACTCGTGGCCACGATGTTCTAGCAATCGATATGGACCCACAGGCCGACATGACGAAGGGTCTTGGACTGGGACCAGGCGACGAAAACGACCCATCGAGCCCAAAGAACGACCTTCCAAACACACTTGTTACCGATGACGCGAACCTCCTGGACGTTCTCGTCGACAATCCGCGTACTCACGATACTCGGCTTTCGGAGATCGTGATTGAAGCCAACGAGTTCGACCACCTGAACTTTGATCTCGTTCCGAGCCACAAAGACATGGGCCTTGCTCGAGATTGGATGGACGATTCGAACGCCCGCCTCTCGTTGAAAATCGCCCTTGAGGGACTGGTTGAGGACGGATACGACTACGATTTCATCCTCATCGATTGCCCTCCTGATCTCTCGGTCTTGACAGATGCAGCGTTTATCGCAGCACAAAACGTCTTCCTGGCTGCACAAACCCAGGCAACATCACGCGATGCCCTGGACGACCTGTGGGATCAGCTGGAATCGATAGAGGACAACCAGCAAATAGAGATCGCAATCGTCGGGCTCCTGGCGAATATGTACCGAGACGACGGCCAGTCACAGAAATTCCTGGATGAATTCGACGAGTCGTTCGCATCGATGGCACCAATTTTCAAACTCCCGATGCGAGTGGCAATCCAGCGCGCTTGGGACAATGGACAAGATATTTTCGAATGGGAGGACGCGAACGACCAACAGGTGGAGCGCGACCTCTTCATAGAGGTTGCAGAGACCATGGAACAGGCATTCGACAAAACGCAGGTGGAGGTGTAAATATGCCTCGAGGAATGGACGAGCGATTCGAAGATCCGTCAGACGAAGATAGTGACGCTGTTACTGAGGAAGAGACCACGAGGACGCCGGAATCAGAAGGACAAGGTCGTGAGACAACTGCGGTACCCGAACAAGAATCAAAACCGCAGAGGGCCGCTACCACGGCCGATACAGATTCCTCAAGCAGGGAGGTAGAAGAAGCAGGCGACGAACCGCTGAACATCCGCAAGGATTGGGATTCAGCTACGATCTATGTTGAACCTGAGCAAAGTGAGGACGTCGAGATCACGTTTACCCGCCTGAAAAAGCAACTCAAGCGGGAAGACGTCACGTTGGAGAAGAACAAACACTTCTACCGCGGCGTCTTCGAGGTGGCATTCGGCGAGCACCGAGACGAAACGAAGGAAAAAATACGCGAACTCGCCAAGCAAGACACCGATCAGTGAATCAATGAATCAATGAGTTACTGAATTTTGACTGCTGCGATGCCGAAGCTTTGGTACAAGTTTCTCAGTGTTGTTATTTCTCGTTCCTTTGAACCCTATAAACCACCAGTCGCTATACCATTGAGTTATTCACAGGGGAAGGAAGACCAGCCCTCATAGTTGTTAGCAGTCTCATTGCTTCAATAATTGGACGGCTAGCCACGTATCGCTCAGAAGCTACGCCATACGTGGCTCACCGGAGAATCTCGGTTGATCGGTACAGACTACACTGACGCCCTTCACCCACTGTTTACCGAGCGATCTTGAAATCCATCTCGGTCGATTAGGTTAACTTCGGTGACGCTTCGTCGGAGCTTCGGAACTCGGTTTCGCTTTTTTATCGGCAGTCGACAGTTCGTGATTGAGTACTCGACAACGCAAGTGTTTCAAGAGATGTACGCACGGCCGTCAGGCGCCCCCTCACGTGCGATATTTCCGATCTCGGTGGTCGGCTTGTGGACTATTTGTTCAATTCTTGTTGTAACCCCCGGAGCTTGTATTCGCGGAATATTGCGTCGAGTTACGGTGAGGGGGCAACCAGACCGTGGTTCGATAATGTCACACGCACGGCGGTGTTCTAACCAGAGATTGACGGAGCGAGGCGCTGGAATTCGTGGGAGATATCCAAACTCGACCGCCTTAACGAATCTTGCACAGAAATTCAGTTAGGGTTCGTAAAGCAAGAAGCGACACCGCGTGAGCTAATGTACCTCAGTATCTAGCCCCATTTTCGTATATCGTCACTTTTGCATACTGTTTGTGTATTCGATTATTTTGGTGTCAAACGGGTTCGACCCACCGTTCACAACTGGGTGCCGAAGGTGGACGTACATCTTACATCCGGCATGTTACCGGACCACGTCACCGTCGACGAGATAGGGATCCAAGGCACGACCAGTGTTACTGGCTGTACGCCCCCGTCAATCCTGAATCAACAAATTCATTCATCCCAGATCTTCCCGGCGCAAATTACCGCTGTCAACTCGAGGGTCCTTGCCGAACTTTCCAAGAAATACGAATCTCCGATGCCGTATCTCTCGTCGATTCCCCACCGTGGCTACAGGCTACACTGCACAACCACGGCTTCCAATTTCGATACGAACGCCACAGAAATCGGCACGCCACCGAACGTGTCTTTTAGCAAGTATGACCACAAACATACTCGTTCAGAAACTATTTCAGAACTGCTGATTCAATAACCGCAGAAACATGGCTCCAGAGTTTTGCACATTGCTGGAATCAGCTTATCTGAACAACACCACACGAATCAACGATCAATTATTTATTCATCCCTCCAATACGTAGGGATATATGGCGAAGGCAGAGACGACAGATAAGACAGCAACTGTACACGCACGTAATATCGGAGGTATCGACGAAACAGCGGTCGATCTCACCTCGGGAATTTCGATTCTGACCGGCCGCAATGCGACGAACCGCACCTCGTTCTTGCAGACGATAATGGCTGCACTGGGGAGCGACAACGTCTCACTCAAGGGCGATGCCGACGAAGGAATGGTCGAGTTGACAATCGACGGAAACACCTATCAACGTACACTACGCCGGAAAAACGGGACAGTCGTCTTCAGTGGGGACCCCTATCTCGAGGACTCGACGACGGCTGACCTGTTCTCGTTTTTGTTGGAATCCAACGAGGCGCGCCAGGCCGTCGTCCGAAGTGATGACCTCCGTGACATCATCATGCGGCCTGTCGATATCGACGAAATCGAAGCTGAGATCGACCGACTCGAGAGTAAACGTACCGAGATAGACGATCAGCTCGAGGAACTCGACTCGTTAAAAAAGGATCTCCCAATGCTCGAGCAGCGGAAACAAGAGATTGAGTCCGAGATAGAGGAAAAGCGAGCCGAGTTGGCCGAAAATGAAGCGGAACTCGAGTCGATGGACGCTGACGTCAGCGAGACGCGAGCGGAAAAAGACGAACTCGAGTCCAGGTTAGCGGATCTGCGCGATCTTCGGTCCGATCTGGAATCCGTCCGATCAGATATCGGCATGCAAGAGGAGAGTATCGCATCGCTCCAACGCGAGCGAGCGGAAATCGAAGAGGAGCAGGACGAAATTCCTGAGACGCCGATGGAGGACCGCGCACATATCGATCAGCAGATCGAGACGCTGCGCGGGAACAAACGAGCCCTTGAAACCCAACTCAGCACCCTCCAGGACGTTATTCAGTTCAACGAGCAGATACTCGGGGGCGAAGAGTCGGCCGTTACGGAGGCTCTCGGAGGAGAGAACTCGGACCAGGGTGCTCTCACGGATCAGTTGGTTGAAGACGATTCGGTCGCCTGCTGGACATGCGGCAGTGAAGTCGACCCCGAACGAATCGATGAGACGGTCGATACGATCCGGTCCATCTGTCAGGACCAACTCGAAGAGATCCGCAAGATTGAGAACGAACTCGACGACCTTCGCGCGGAGAAACGCGAGCGGGAAAAGCAACAAAGGCGTCGCGAGTCTCTCGACAGAAAGCTGGCTGAAATCGAAGACGAAATCGATCACAGAGAATCACGGGTCGAGGAGTTGCGCGACCAGCGAGAGGAACACAGCCAGGCGGTCGAGACCGTCGAGGCGGAAGTTGAGGAGCTCGAATCGGAGGATTTCTCGAACGTCCTCGACCTGCACAAGGAGGCGAACCAGCTCGAATTCGAGTTGGGTCGGCTGGAATCGAAACGCGACGACGTCACCGACCGAATCTCATCCATTGAGAGCCGACTGGACGAAGAATCGATGCTTCAGGATCGTTGTGCGGAAATCCAGGACGAACTGGAACGCCAGCGAACGCGTATCGACCGGATCGAACAGACTGCTGTCGAGGAGTTCAATAAGCACATGGATGAAATCCTCGATATCCTGGGTTACGAAAATCTGGCGCGGATTTGGATCGAGCGCGTCCAGAAAACGGTTCGAGAGGGACGTCGAAAGGTTGAAAGATCGGTGTTCGAACTCCACGTCGTCCGTACCACGGACTCGGGAACGACCTATGAAGACACCATCGACCACCTATCGGAGAGCGAACGAGAAATTACCGGTCTCACGTTCGCGCTGGCAGGGTATCTGGTACACGACGTCCACGAGACAGTCCCGTTTATGCTCTTGGACTCCCTCGAGGCAATCGACGCCGACCGGCTCGCCGAACTCGTTCCGTATTTCGCTGACTATGTGCAGTACCTTGTCGTCGCGTTGCTGCCCGAAGACGCACAGGCGCTTCCAGACCGGCACGATAGAGTGACAGAGATTTAACTGCCAATTCGGGTGCCAGTTGTCAAACGCCTCGCTATTCATCCTTGATTGGAACCGTCGTCGGGACAGTTACAGCCCCCATTTCGGAGCAATTCGATGACGCCGTACTGGGTCTGACAATCCTCGCAAAGTACGTTGATTGTGATGAACAGACGAAACTCACCAAGCGTGATCTGGTTCGTATTGCGGAGCTGTTCGAGGCTGCTCTCGGTGACCGAGGTGGTCCGCGTTTTTAAGCGCTGCAGTGTTTCGGTGACGGTCTCGACGCGGGTGGTATCAGTATCGCGCGCGTACTCTACTTCGCGGTACTCTTTGAGATACGACCGTATCGCCTGGTAGGACACGAAATCGCGCTCTAACTCGTCGACGTCGACGCCTGCCTGTTCGAGCCGTTGTCGAGCCTCAGTTTGGTTCCCGCTGCTTACGTTGTCAGCTGTCAACAGACGATAGAAGTTGGTAATTTCACCGTCAACCGTCGACATACCGGCGGCGGTCATTGCTGCTTCGAGTAGGCGCTTGTTGAATCTGTCGGCGAGTGTGCGTAAACTCTCCCGTCGATCACCGTCTGCCGTCCAGAGGTCTGCTAACTTCTCTCCGTACGTCGGCCCTAACTGGTAGGTCTCGATGAGCCTCGCGACCTTGTTGTCGCGCGGTGTCGTAGATCTCTCGTCCGGAGTCGTCCGGTCCGTGTCCCCGTTCTCGCCTGACATTCTACTCAAAGGTAGACCCAGGCGGTTGATATAATTCCTGATTCTCTGGGTTCGATATGGAAGTCGAGAGTTGCTGTGCAGTCATGGACACTCGGAAAAATAACAACCATAGTCCTGTTATCGGTGGCTATCGAAACTATCACGACTGGACTGGTGACCCCTTGTGGCCAAGCTCCGAGATAGTCGGCGTGTTTTTACAAACACCCTGTTCTGAGCCTCGTTATCCGGTGATTCTCTCGTTCAAACCTCGACAGTGATTTCACCGATAATGAACAGCGGTTCAGGTTACAGGCATGTCCAGATCTGCGTATAGCTCCGCTTAGTTCCAACTATCGGGTGCCGCACCTCTATATCCACATATTGTCGCTCTGTCAAGTGTTTTGATCCTAGTAACGTGCCTGGGCAAGCAGCATGTCGCTACGGAGATACGGAGCTAAAAACAGGAGAGTGAGAAGAAGGCTGGAAAACGGCGGACATCGACGGTTACTCGACGACCCACTCCGGGTCGCGGTCATTGAGGTGGGCGTCGACGCCTTCACGATAGTCGGGGTCATTGCGTGCACTTTCGAGCGATATTCGCTCGAGGTGTCGCTCAGCGGCGTCCGGCGTCATGTTCGTGCTGGCGTAAATGCCGTCCTTGAGTTTCTTGATGATGCGTGGACTCTTGTTGACCAGCGTTTCGACGAGGCCGTCCACTTCTTCGTCCAATTGGTCGCGTGGCACACTACGGGTTACGAGGCCAATGTCGGCCGCCTCTGCACCTGAAATCGTCTCGCCCGTCATCAGTAGTTCGAACGTCTTTCGAAGTCCGACCTGCTGGAGCAACATCGGTGGCGAGAAGTGATTGACGATACCGAGGTCGACTTCTGGCTGACCAATGTGGGCGTTGTCCGCGGCGATAACGAAATCCGACCGTAATAGCAGATCGAACCCGCCGCCGAGTGTGATCCCGTCGACTTTGGCTATCGTCGGCATGCCGAGGTTTCGCATCGTCGTGAACAGCTCGTCCCAGCTCTCTGTGAAGTACTGCAAGGAGTAGTCGACTTCTGGAATTTCCTTTACGTCGCCACCGGCAGAGAACGCCTTGTCCCCGGCACTCTGCAGGACGACAGCCCTGACGGCGTCGTCCGTTTTGTACGCGTCCAGCTCGTCGATGATGGCGCGCTTGGTTTCTGAATCTACTGCGTTCAGTTTGTCTTCGCGTTCGATCGTGACGTAGGCTGCGTGGTTCTCAACCGTGAACGTCGCGTTCACCATACCCAGTATCACCCAACTTGAGCCTATAAAAGTACCCCTCCTTGCCCACGGTGGTTATTAGTAGGAGTCACTGCAAACAGCTGTGATCGCTCATGTGCACACCAGATACAGCTATGGGGGCTCCATGATGCCGACCAGAGAGCCGTCGAGTGACTACTGACGGTCGATCCAGGCAACGTCGACCCAGCGCCTGCACTCACCTATTTTCGAAACGTATTCGTGCCACTGAAGTCGGCCTGTCGGTAGACCTGTACGTACTGCACCTACTACGGCCCGCTCGGAGGCCGACCTTTTACAACCCGATGAGATTCGCAATATCGTCCGCCGTGGTGCCGACGCTGGTTGGCCTGAGGCGCTATTCACGTTCGGCGATGGCTCCTCGCCGATATACGGCGATTCACGAGTCACCAGCCGAAGGGCAGCAATGCTCTATAGCAAGTACTTCTGTGAATCAACCCGTCGTCGCTAACGAATAGCCGCCAATATTTTTCGGGCACCATCACTCCGGCACAGTAACGCGTTCGAGCGGGACGTTCTGTCGAATATTTCACCAGGATTCGCCAGTCGGAACCTAGAACACGAGTTGCAATGATTCATCAATGCTGAACGGATGTTCAGGCCACAGTATCGTGATGATCAGTCACAATCCTTAATATAGGGGGCATCTATAAACGATACAGAACCAATGGAGAATTGTGATGCATGAAGTACGAAGTGAAGGCGGGAACAAAACTGTTCACAATTATTGAAACGGTCCAGCGCCTCGACGAGCCCACCCTCTCTAAAATCGCGGCCGATCTGGATTTTCCGAAGAGTACGACGCATAACTACCTTAAAACGCTCGAGGAAAACGGATACCTGATCGACCACGACGGCGTGTACCAGCTCAGTCTCAAGTTTCTCGACCACGGCGTCCACGCCAAGCGGAAACTGAGGATCGCGCGTAAGGTGCCACCGGTTCTCGATCAGCTCTCGGCGGACACGAACGAGGCAGCATGGCTAATGGTCGAGGAACGGGGGTACTGCGTCGGAGTCGAGAAGGCGCTCGGTGAACGGGCGGTCCAGACCTCCGGCCGGATCGGTCGCCACACGCGGCTGCATTACCATGCCCCGGGGAAGGCTATACTTTCGAAATTTCCACAGGACCGCGTCGACGACATCCTGAACCAACAGGGTCTGCCACAGAAGACGGAGAACACGATTACGGATTACGACGAACTGATGTCAGAACTGGAGACCATCCGAGAACACGGTGTCGCGTTCGACGTCGGTGAGGCCATCTCGGGGATCCGCAGTGTTGCCGCGCCCGTCGTGTGTGAGGGGGTTGTCGAAGGAGCGGTTGCAGTCGTCGGGCCGAAGAACCGTCTCAAAGGCGAGCGATTCAGACAGGAGATCGCTGACCTGGTCTCCGGCGCCGCCAACGAACTCGAGCTACGACTGCTGTACGACGATTAGTAATCTCGCTGGTCGCGCCTGTCAGTGTGAATTGACCGGCGAATCCGCCCTTCATTCATTGGTATCGCTATCGTTGGTCGCTACTGTCCTCTCGTCTTCACGCAACTTCGCGTTCTCGGTATGTGTCTTGACTACCGACCGTCGGCAATAGATGTGGTTTCGTAGCGAGTCAAGACGTTAGAATTGAAAAACCGGACTGTTGCCCGTTGACCACGCTCCAGCTCGGACGCCGAACAGATACTTACCCAGATTGTTGTAAGCAGTATTATAAAAACGAATTAGATGGGGGGCGACGGTTACTGAGATGATGACCAAACCGAATACCACGATCGATCTCTCCGACAGTGTTGCTGTCGTCACGGGTGGGACGAGAGGTATCGGGCGCGCTATCGCCGAAACGCTGGCTGGGGCAGGGGCTGCAGTCGTCCCGACGTCGCGTACCCAAAGCGACGTCGACGACGCTGCGGCGCGAATACGTGAGCTGGGGAGCGAGTCGTTGGCCATCTCCACTGACATTACCGATGGGGCAGCGGTCGCTGCCCTGTTCGAGGAGACGGCCGACGAACTCGGCAGCGTCGACGTCGTCGTCAACAACGCGGGTATCAACCCGGTCTCGGCCATGGGCAGGCCAAATACGGTCGACCCCAAGGACTTTCGGTCGGCCATCGATGTGAACCTCCAGGGAGCGTTTACCTGCACCCACGAAGCAGGTGAGTACCTGCTGGAATCGGAGGGCGGGAGTGTCATTAACGTCGCATCAATTTCCGGCCTCGTCGGGACGAAACGCCAGCACGCCTACGTTGCCTCCAAGCACGGCCTCGTCGGCCTGACGAAGAGTGCGGCGCTGGACTGGGCGCCGGACGTGCGGGTCAACGCTATCGCACCGGGGTACGTTTCGACCGAACTCACCGAGGCTATCGAAGAAAACGAGGACCTCCACGAATCCATTCTGGCGGACATTCCGAACGGCCGCTTTGCTGACCCGCAGGAAATCGCGAACGCGACAGTGTTCCTCGCGAGTGACATGGCCTCGTATATAACTGGTGAGTGTCTTGCCGTCGACGGCGGGTGGACGGCGAAGTGACTGCGCCGATGCTGTTCGGGGCGCCACGTTTATTATCACTTCCTCGGTAGTCCGTACTGTCACACCGCACGAGTAACTCACATGGACAAAGAAATCATCAATCCCGATTCGCTCGCACCGCCACGTGGATTTAACCACGGCATCAAGGTCTCCGACGGCGACCTCCTCTTTCTCGCCGGGCAAGACGGTGCCGACGAGACCGAAACCATCGTCGCTCCGGACGACCTGGTTGGCCAGTTCGAACAGGCCCTCGAGAACCTCCAGACGGTCGTGCAGGAAGCCGGCGGCACGACAAACGACATCGTCAAACTCAACGTGTTCGTCGCGGATCGCGATGATTACGTGGACAAACTCGACCCGCTCGGGGAGGTGTTTGCTGCGTATTTCGACGAGTACCCCACCATGGCGCTGTTCGAGGTAAACAAGTTCTTCAAAGAAGACGCGCTGATCGAACTAGAAGGGTTCGCGGTCGTCGATTCCGAAGCCTGAAACGGCGATTCCCTGTTCATTCGATCATCGCAGACCGCTTTTCGGGCTCGACGAGCGGCGTGCCGTCGGCTTTCGGCCCGAGTATCGGTCCATGCGTCTTCGCAGACAGGTCGAGCCGTCGGCGCTGTCGGTAATCGGTCGATCGCTCGACCGGCACTCTGCCGATGGCCGTTATCATGTCCACGTACTCCGCGAAAGACCGAAACTCGCCGTGCGAGCCGCCGGCCCGCTTCGTTATCTCCTCCGACAGGATGGTTCCCATGAAATCATCGGCTCCGCAGTTCAGCATCTTCAGCCCCTGTGTGTCGCCGTATTTCACCCACGAAGACTGAATGTGATCGACGTTGTCCAGGTAGAGCCGCGAGACGGCAATCATCAGTTCGTCCTCGTCAGTACTGGCCCCGCCATCGACCATCCCCTTCTCGTACAGCGGCGTATCTGGGTAGACGAAAGAGAGCGGGACAAACTCGGTGATGGCACCGGTACGGTCCTGTAATTCGCGGACGACGTCTAAGTGCTCGACACGATGGGCGGCGTTCTCAACGTGACCGTACATGATGGTGGCCGTCATGTCGAGCCCCACCGACGCGGCGGCTTCCATTGCATTCACCCAACCACCCGTGTCGATCTTCCCGGGACAAATGACATCCCGGACTTCGTCGACGAGTATTTCCGCGGCAGTCCCCGGGACGCTGTCGAGACCGGCGTCTCGAAGCTGGCGGTACACATCCTCGTAGGACCAGTCGGTGCCACGTCGCGCGTGAGCGACCTCTTCGGGCGTCATCGAGTGGACGTGGACACCATCGACGCTCATCGCTTCGACGTGACGGACGTAGGTCTGTGGATCCGTCTCGTAGTGATCGGATGGCCTGTAGTTGATTTCTGCCCAATCGCTGGCTTCCAGAATATCGCGATGGTCCTCATTGAGAGCGAACGCGGGATGGAGGCCAGAAACGGACGTCACTTCGTAGATGCCGCGCTCGACGGCGTCGCGAACGATCTCGCGTGACTCCGTAGGTGTCTTCGTGAACCCGTTGTGGTCGATTTGGGTATTCGATTCGAACTCTCCGGCAGGGTCTTTGAAATTGCAGAATAGACACCCAGTGTTACAGGCGGTCGTGAGATTGTTGTTGAGATTGGCGACAAACGTCACCTCGCCGCCCACCACCTCGGCGCGGCGATGGTCAGCGGCTTGCAACACCTGCTCTTTCCGAGCCGGGTCAATACCCTCCGTGTCGGTCCCGGTCGTGATGAGTTCGATTCCGTCGGCGACCATCAACCGCTCGCCCGCCCGCGCTTTCTCCAGGGCGTTCTCAAAAGATTGGTCGGTCTCGGGGCGGGTCTCGAAGTGGTCGTCGTCGAGCCAATCGGTATCAGTCAAATGCCGTCGCTGTGTCATCCTATCACAACCCATCGAACCAGGCTATTTAAATTGTACTGTCACTGATCCGTCGTGTCTGGGCGCCACCAGCTCGTGGCCAAGATGTTGTGGACACGAAAACGGCTCGAAAACGGCTCGAAAACGGCTATTCGAAGGCGGGGATATCAGTCAAGTCGTGGCCCAGAATCAGGGTGTGGATATCGTGGGTGCCCTCGTAGGTGTAAACGGTCTCTATGTTGGCCATGTGGCGCATCGGCGGGTAGTCAGCGGTTATGCCGTTGCCGCCCAGCATCTCCCGGGCGATTCGTGACTGGTTGCGAGCCATCCGAACGTTGTTACGCTTGGCCATCGAGACGTGCTGCGGGCGGAGGTCGCCCCGTTCTTTGAGTTCGGCCAGCCGATAGGCTAACAGTTCGCTCGTGGTGATCTGGGTGGCCATCTCAGCGAGTTTTTCCTGCTGGAGCTGGAAGCCACCGATGGGTTTGCCGAACTGTTCGCGGTCGGTCGCGTACTGCTGCGCCGTCTCGAAGCAATCTTTCGCGGCGCCGACGACGCCCCAGGCGATCCCGTAGCGTGCCTGGGTGAGACAGGACAGTGGACCCTTCATGCCCTCGACATCCGGCAGAACGTTGTCTTCTGGAATGTGGACGTTGGTCAGGCCAATCTCACCCGTGATCGACGCTCGCAGTGAGAGTTTCTCGTCAATCTTGTTTGTGGTAACACCGTCGCGATCAGTCTCGACGAGAAAACCACGCACCGGATTGTCGTCGGCGGACCGATCTTTCGCCCAGACGATGGCGATGTCGCTAATCGGTGAGTTGGTAATCCAGGTCTTCGAGCCGTTGAGGACGTACTCGTCGCCGTCCTTTTCGGCATACGTTTCCATGGCCGACGGATCCGACCCATGCTCGGGTTCGGTCAGGCCGAAACACCCAACCTTCTCGCCGGCTCCGAGCGCGGGGAGCCACTCGTCTTTCTGCGCCTCGCTCCCGAACGCGTGAATCGGGTACATGACCAGCGCACCCTGGACTGATGCCATAGAACGCAGTCCGGAATCACCGGCTTCGAGTTCCATCATCAACAGCCCGTAAGCCGTCTCGCTCAGGTTCGGCAAGCCGTAGCCGTCGAGATTTGGGGCATAAAAGCCCATCTCTCCCATCTCAGGGATGAGATCTTTCGGGAACGTACCGTTGATCCAGTGCTCGCCGATATCAGGTTTCACCTCGTTTTCGACGAAATCGCGGGCCGTTTCCTGTACCAACTGTTCTTCGCTCGTCAAGTCTGTCTGGAGATCGACGTAGTCTATCATGGCCGGGCCGAGTATCCCACTCTGGGAGACAGAAAATAATAATTCTATGGGTTACCGCCTCGTCAGGCGGCCACGGTCGTTATCTCTGATAGCTTTCTATTACGAAAATAAACCGGTAGCAGTGCTGGCGAGTGTCGACACTCGAAAATCGTGGGGAAACGATTATATATAAACAACCGAAATGATCGGACCATAGATGCAGGTAGGCATTGGACTCCCCAACACACTGACTGGTGCCGACGCAGATTTGACGCTGTCGTGGGCAAAACGAGCCGAAGCCGGACCGTTCTCGAGCATCGGCGTCTTCGACCGCATCGTCTACGACAGTCTCGATCCGCTGTCGACGCTGGCCGTCTGTGCGGGTGCCACCGAAGACATCCGTCTGGCGACTTCCATCGTCGCGGGACCGGTTCGCAGCACAGGACTGCTCGCAAAGAAAGCGGCCACAGTGGACGTACTCTCGGATGGCCGACTAACTCTCGGCGTGGCACTCGGTGCCCGAAGGGAGGACTACGAGGCTGCCAACGCAGAATTCCGGGGTCGAGGTAGCCGCTTTACGAAACAACTCGACGAACTTCGGGATATCTGGCAGAGCGACGAGATCGGCCCGGACCCTGTCCAGGAGGGCGGCCCCGAACTGTTGATCGGCGGTTCGAGCGACCCAACGTACAAGCGAGTCGGCCGCTACGGCGACGGATACATTCATGGCGGCGGACCGCCGCGAGCGTTCGCGAAAGAGGCCGAGAAAGCACGGGGTGCCTGGAACGAGGAAGGCCGGCCGGGTGACCCGACGCTATGGGGCCACGGCTACTTCGCGCTCGGCGACGACGAGGCCGCCGAGAAGGGCCGCGAGTACCTGCTCGATTACTATGAGTTCACCGGCCCGTTCGCCGAACGCATTGCCGATGGCTTGCTGACGACGCCCCAGGAAGTCATCCAGTTCGTCCGTGGCTACGAGGAAGAAGGCTGTGACGAACTCCTGCTGTTCCCAACGGTGCCGGACATAGAACAGTACGAGCGACTCGAGACGGTCATCGAGAACGAATGGGACGCGTGAACGACTGGACATACGATCAACTATGGACATCAACGTAATCGGTGGCGGACCTGGCGGACTGTACGCAAGCCTGCTGTTACAAAAAGAACATCCCGACTGGGACATCACCGTCTACGAGCGCGACCCGAAGGACAACACCTACGGTTGGGGCATTGTGTTCTCCGATAGCACGCTGAGCGCACTTCGGGAGGCAGATTACAAGTCCCACGACCGCATTACGGAGAAATTCGCACTCTGGGACCCGATCGACATCCACTACGAGGGTGAACGCATTCGTTGTGGCGGGCATACCTTCTCCGGCATCATGCGCTCAGATCTCAAGGATATCCTCCGTGAGCGCTGTGCAGAGGTGGGCGTCGAGATGTACTGGGATCACAACGTCGATAACCCCGAGGAGTACCGCGACGACGCGGACCTGCTCATTGGAGCCGACGGGCTCAATAGCACCACGCGCGAGACCTGGGAGGACCAGTTCAAACCGCGGATGAAGATGGGCGATGCGAAGTTCGCCTGGTTTGGGACGGAGAAACCCTTCGACGTTTTCACGTTCATCTTTCGCGAGAACGAACACGGCCTCTGGCGCGTTCACGCCTATCCTGGACGCAAGAGCACGTTCATCGTCGAGTGTACCGAAGAGACCTGGGAGGCCGCGGGCCTCGACGAGAAAGACGAGGAAGAAGGGCTGGCGTACTTCGAAGACCTGTTTTCTGATCACCTCCAGGGGTACGAACTCGAATCCAAGCTCTACAGTTGGCGGCACTTCCCCATCGTCAAGAACCGGACCTGGTCACACGACAACGTCGTACTTCTGGGCGACGCGGCCCACACGGCCCACTTCTCGGTCGGTGCCGGGACGAAGATGGCGCTGGAAGACGCGATCGCCCTCTATGAGGGCTTCGAAGAGTACGGGACAGACAATATGCAGGGCGCGCTCAACTGGTACGAGAAAGAGCGCCGCCCGCGGGTCGAGGGGATCCAGGAGGCCGCCACCCAGAGCCGGAAATACTTCGAGCAGACAGAGCGTTACACGGACCTGCCTCCGGAACAGTTCGCGTTCAATCTCCTCACACGGAGTGGGAAGATTTCCTACGACGAACTGAAAATCCGCGACGGCGACTATACGGACAACTTCGACCGCTGGTACGCCCAGTACGCCGACGGCGGGAACGAATCTCAGGCGGTCGCCACGCCGCCCATGTTCCAGCCGTTCACGCTTGCGGACGTGACTCTGTCGAACCGCGCCGTGTTCGCGCCAGGACCGAGTTCCGTCGGTACGAGCGGACATCCGGCCAGCGAACAGATACAGCGACTCGCCGACATCGGGACCGACGGGGCTGGGCTGGCCATGACCGAGCCGGTGGCGGTCTCGGCACGCGGTCGCATTAGTCCCGGCACGCCTGGTATTTACGAGGAAGGTCACCTCGATGCGTGGGCGGATGCCGTTTCCGCCGTTCACGACGCTGGTGACACGAAGGTCGGCATCGAACTGTTCCATGCGGGCCAGCGAGCCGCGACCAAGCCTCGCGAATACGGTCTCGACCGGCCGCTTTCGGACGGCGATTCCTGGGACATCATCTCAGCGTCGGCGACACCGTACACCGGCCGGAGCCAGACGCCGACTCCGATGGACGACGACGACCTGGAGCGGGTTCGTGCACAGTTCGCCGACGCTGCCCAGCGGGCAGCGGACGCCGGCTTCGACGTCCTGCAACTGAACATGGCCCATGGATACCTGTTGTCGAGTTTCCTCTCGCCGCTCACCAACGAGCGCGACGACGAGTACGGCGGCTCCCTGGAGAATCGACTCCGCTACCCACTGGAAGTGTTCGAAGAGGTCAGAGCGGTCTGGCCGGACGACAAGCCGATCACGGTAAAAATTCCCGCAACTGACTGGCGGCCCAACGGGAACAACCTCGGTGACGCGTTCCAGATTGGCCGTCAACTCGACGAGTATGGCGTCGATCTGATGACCGTTGTCGCCGGACAGACGACCTCCAACGACCGACCCAGGTTCGACACGGACGTACTCGCGCGCCACAGCGAGCAGATTCGCAACGAACTGAACGTTCCGACCATGACGACCAACTACATCACCTCAACCGACGAGATCAACACCCAGGTCGGCAGCGGTACGGGCGACCTCTGTCACTGGTATCCTCCGAACACCGACATCAACTCGCTGTAACGTCGACTCACGAACCCGGGCAAACGGAACGTATGTCGGCTCTCCGACAGCGAATTACACTGCGATGAGCCATTCCGTACTCACCGTGGAAGGGCCAGCCACGCGGCGACGTGTCCATCCGCTGCCAGGGAAGCTCGTTCTCCTCGTTCTCGACCACTGTGGGTCGTTCATAGCGCTGGCGCTCGTGAAACAATGACCACACAAAACACGGTTTAGGACGCTTTCGCTCGTCCGTGCCGTGACAAGTCGACAGTTCCTCCGATCGAAAACGAACCGGCCACGAAAGGCAGTATGCGCTTGCCGCGGACGCGCCACCGTCAGTCGCGCACGAACTCGACTGCGGCACCCTGGCCGTAGCCGACGCACATCGTCGAGATACCACGGTCGACGTTCCGGCGGTTCATCTCGTGAATGAGCGTCACTGGGAGACGCGCCCCCGACGCACCCAGGGGGTGACCGATAGCAATCGCACCGCCGTTGACATTGAACACGTCGTCGTCGATGCCCAGTTCCCGCTGGCAGTACAGCGTTTGGCTAGCGAATGCCTCGTTGAGTTCGACCAGTCCGTAGTCGTCGATGCTCGTTCCGGCCCTGTCTATGAGATTCCGCACGGCAGGAACCGGCCCAATTCCCATGATTTCGGGGTCTACACCGGCGACCGAATGGTCCCCGACCGACGCCAGCACGTCGAGACCGTGGTCCTCGGCAAACACCCGGCTCGTGACCATGACTGCCGCCGCACCGTCGCTGATCTGGGAGGCGTTCCCCGGCGTAACCGTGCCATCCTCTTTGAAGACTGTCGGTAGTTTCGCCAGTTTCTCGGCGGTCGTTCCGGGTCTAAGGCCCTCGTCGTCGGTGATGACCTCCTCTCCAGTGTCGATAGGGACAATCTCGTCGTCGAACCGCCCTGCTTTGGTTGCCTCACAGGCCCGTTGTTGGCTGCGGGCGGCGTATTCGTCCTGGTCGTTCCGGGAGACATCGAACCGCTCGGCGACGGCTTCGGCGGTGTTTCCCATCCGGAACGCCTCGACGTCGTATTGCGCGGCCAACCCGGGCACTTCGCTGATATCGTTGGCGCGCTCGACACGGCTCATGCTCTCGACACCCCCGGCGATCAGACAGTTGCGCTGGCCCGCCCGAATCGCATCGGCCGCGGTCATGATCGCCTGCGCCGAGGAGGCACACTGGCGGTCGATGGTCGTTGCCGGGACTGATTCGCCCAGCTCGGAGAGAAGCGCGATAACCCGTGCCAGGTTGTTACCCTGCTCACCTTCCTGTTTGACACAGCCCCACAGCAGGTCCTCGACGTGGTCGCCGGTCAGTCCAGTCGTCTCGAGGAGTTCGTCGATAACTGGTATCGAAAGGTCTTCACTGCGGACGTCGGCGAACACGCCGTCTTCTTTCCCCTGCGGTGTCCGGTAGGCTGCGACGATTACTGGCTCCATGCTACTTGTTACCTCGTAGGCAGCCGAATTAAATTCCCTGGTCGTGCTGCCGAGAACCGGACCTATTGACCCTGGTCTGGACGTGAGTAATCGTTAAGTCGGTCCTGTCCGAGGGAGCGAACGTGATTACCGAGTTTGAACTGACGGCGGAGCATCGTTCTTACCGTGAAACCGTCAGGGAGTTCGTCGAGTCCGAAGTCGACCCCGTCATCGACGAGTACGAGGATGCTGGCGAGTTCCCCGAAGACCTGGTACGCCAGCTCGGGCAAGAGGGATTGAGCGGCGTCCCCTACCCCACAGAGTACGGCGGTGCGGGACTGGACTACCGGTCGTTCGCCATCACGAACGAGGAACTCTCTCGAAAGTGGAAGCTTCTGGCCGGGGCTGTCAACGTTATCGCGTCGCTCGTGGGCTACCCCATCTACACCGAAGGCGAGGAGTGGCAGCGTGAGGAGTGGCTGCAGCGTGCCTGCACGGGCGAGTGGATCGTTTCGCTCGGAATGACCGAACCCGGCGCAGGCAGCGACGCCGCCTCGATGGAAACGACTGCCGACCGCGACGACGACGAATTGGTCATCAACGGCCACAAGGTGTGGATGACAAACGGCCACGTCGCCGACTTCATGCTGCTCGTAACCAAGACAGAAGAGGGGCTCACGCTGGTCGGCCTCCCAGAACCCAGGAGGCACGACGGCGTCGAGTTCGTCCGCAACATTCCCTGTATGGAGGGTGACACAGCCATCGAGAGCGAGGTGCGGTTCCACGACGTGCGTGTGCCAGCGGAGAACATCGTCGGCGAGCCGGGCAGGGGACTCCGGTACGCCCTGGAGGGGCTGGACATCGGCCGCATCGGCACCGCGGCGCAGGCCGTCGGCGTCGCCCAGGGTGCAATGGAGGACAGCCGCGAGTTCGCCGACGAGCGCGAGCAGTTCGGCAAGCCCATCCGCGAGTTCCAGGGTGTCGGCTTCAAACTCGCCGACATGGCGATGGAAGTCGAGGCTGCTCGGCTCTTGACGCTGTCAGCGGCCGACCAGCGTGATCGAGGCGAGCGCGTCACTCAAGAGGCGGCGATGGCTAAAGCCTACGCAACCGACGCGGCGATGGACGTGACCACCGAGGCCGTTCAGGTCCATGGCTCGCGTGGCTACTCCAAGGATTACGACGTCGAGCGGCGCATGCGCGTTGCCAAAGGTATGCAGATCTACGAGGGTACCAACGAGATCAACCGCCACGTCATCAGCACGCGAATGTACGAGTAGTCCATCGGGCACCATTCAAGATTTTTTGAGGCGACAAATCCGAGCAAGTCCAGACCGTCGTGGACCTGTCGCTGGTCACGTATGGGCGCAGCATGATCCAGGTGACGGCCTTACTCACTAGACAATGGCCATGTTGGCGTTTGCACCTATAATGTAGTCAATGGGTTAAAAGTGAATAGCCGATCGAGCATCGTCGGTAATAGCGTGGTTGAGTGTACGCAACTCGCGCCCACCCTTCGGCCTCAGGACACGGGATTTTCCCGTTATTGAGGATAGACGTCCATGTGGGGAACGAGGCGCCAACGTGTTCTATTTGAACTCAACGCCCACATCGTGCATTCCGTCGTTGTACTTTGCGACATTGATAAGCAGTGGCGTGAGCGCTTCGATTTCCGAACTGTTGGCCAGCGGCCCGCCGTCGAGTGCACGAATCCCGTCGATAGATTCTGCCAGCGCCATCACCGTCGATTTGGCATCGGCATCTTCCCCGGTAACGAGCGTGTCGACGTCGAGTGACGCATCCAGGTTCGAGAGCCGTCCCGCAGCCAGGTTGTGGAATGCACCGACAACCGGTACGTCGGCGGGAGCGTGTTCGGCTGCCAGTTCAGTCACGCTCCCAACGCCCGGCGGATCGTAGTGGAAGCCTTCGTCGTCGACATCGATGCCGACTGCGGGACTCACCAGGATGGCCTCGTCGTCAAGTTCGGCCTCAACCGCGTCGATGGTGTCTGTCACGTAGTACGGCGGGACCGCCAGGATGACGGCGTGTGAGCCGGACACAGCGTCGGGATTGGCCTCGCCGTCGACTGAGGCATCGATCCTCGCGTCGGCCAGCGTGTCCTCGTATTCGTCCGCTTTGTCGGCTGCTTTGTCAGCATCTCGTGACCCGATGACGACCTCGTGGTCGCTGTCGGCTGCCAGTCGCAGTGCCAGTCCTGCACCGATGTCTCCGGTACCGCCGAGTAACGCAACTCGCATACGACAAAATCGCAAACGGCCTATAAAAAGATGCTGTTGATGGCACCTGCTGTGTCGACCAATGGAATGTCTTCTTTCTAACATGCAAAAAACAAATATGGGCCGTATGCGATATGCAAATGTATGCCACATGTCATCGGTGTTGATACAGGCGGAACATTCACAGACACCGTGATCGTCAACGAGGCTGGGGAGCGTGTGACAGGAAAATCGGGGACGACGCCCGCCGATCCGGCTACTGGAATCATGAACTCCTTGTCGGATGCCGCCCGTGCGCTTGATTCCAACCTGGAGACCGTCCTCGAGGAGACGGAGGTCCTGTTTCACGGGACGACGCTGACGACGAACACAGTACTGGAGCGGACCGGCGGCGATGTTGGACTCATCACCACGAAGGGCCATCGGGACGCCCTCCACATTGGGCGAACGAAGTCCCGAACCACGGGTCTCTCCGAGTACGAGATGCAACACTACGCTTCACAGAGCAAGCCCGAGCCGATCGTCCCGAAACAGCGCATTCAGGAACTCGACGAGCGGATCGACTACAAAGGTTCAGCGGTCGTCGGACTCGACGACGAGCAGGTCCGTGAAGCGGTTCGGGACATCGTAGACGAGGTCGACAGCCTGGCGGTAAACCTGCTCTGGAGTTTCGAGAACCCAGACCACGAGCAGCGCGTCGCCGAGATCGCCGCCGAGGAGGCACCCGACCTCCCAACGTACCTCTCACACGAGGTCACGGCACGGCTCGGCGAGTACGAACGGGGGGCGACGACGGCGGTCAACGCCTACACGGCACCGATCCTCGAAGCGTACGTCGAGGACCTAGTCGACGAACTGCGCGACGCCGGCCTCGACGCGCCGGTGTACATCATGAAGAGTACGGGCGGGGCGATGCCGGTTAGTGACGCATCGACGGAGGCGGTCGCAACGATCATGTCCGGGCCGACCGGGGGCGTCATCGGCTCGCAGTACGTTGGGACTGAAATCGGCACTGAGAACCTCATCTGTACGGACGTGGGTGGAACCAGTTTCGATGTGGGGCTGATCATCGACGGCGAGATCCAGACCCGGCCCACGACGTCGGTCCACCAGTACACCCTGTACCAACTGACCGTCGACATTGACTCCATCGGAAGTGGCGGCGGGTCGATCGCCTGGATCGACGAGGGCGGTGCGCTCCGCGTCGGTCCGGACTCGGCGGGTGCGGACCCCGGCCCGGCCTGCTACGGCCAAGGCGGGACGCGCCCGACCGTCACCGACGCCGACCTCCTGCTGGGCTACATCAGCCCCGATTACTTCCTCGGCGGCCGCCGGGACCTCGACGCGGACGCAGCCGAGACGGCCATGCGCGAACACGTCGCCGAGCCCCTCGACATGACCGTCGAGGAGGCCGCGGCGGGTGTCTTCGAGATCGTCAACGGGGCGATGGCCGACCTGCTCCGTCAGATGACCATCGAGCGCGGACACGACCCCCGCGAGTTCTCGGTACTGGCCTACGGCGGGGCCGGTCCGCTGCACGCATCGTTTTACGCCGACGACCTAGATGCCGAGTCGGTCGTCATCCCGCTCGGGGACACTGCCTCGGTGTTCTCGGCGTTCGGCATCGCCTCCTCAGACCTGAACTGGGTCGAGGAGGTCTCGAACCCGAGCCTCGCACCGTTCGACCCAGCCGACGTTACTGAAGCCTTTGAGGCCCTCGAATCGGCGGTGCGGAGTGATTTCGACGAACAGGGCGTCGACCACGAGAACGTTACCTTCTCCCGGGAGGTCGACCTCCGCTACAAGGGACAGGTCCACCAGGTTTCGGTCGACGCGCCGACAGGCGGCCTGACCGAGACGGACCTCGACGACGTGCTCGACCGCTGGGAAGCCAAATACGAGGGGCTGTACGGCAGCGGCTCGACGTACGCAGACGCGCAGGTCGAATTAGTCAACCAGCGCGTGCTGGCCAGCGCCGAGACGATGGATCCGACGCTGTCGGCCGACGACTCGATGTCCGAGGAACCACAGATCGGCACTCGAGATGTGTACTGGCCCGGCCCATCGGGGTTCGTTGAGACAGACATCTACGACGGGGAGCGCATCGTCCCAGACATGTCGATTGTGGGGCCGGCCATCGTACAGTTACCCGACACCACGGTCACGATCCGACCACACCAGGAAGCGACCGTCGACGACTACCGCAACATCGTTATCACGGAGGCCTAAGATGTCACAGATTCCAGGCGCAGACAAGTACACGGCAGCAGAATCGATCCAGGAAGACCGGATCGCGGACGACCTGACGTTCCACAAGCTCCCCGAAGACTTCGAACTCGACAAGGTCACCTTCGAGATCCTCCGGCACCGACTCGGGCAGATCAACGACGAACAGGGGACGACGCTGAAGAAAGTCAGCGGGTCACCCATCGTCACCGATGCGTACGACTTCAACGTCACCATCGGCGACGAGCGCGGCGAGACGGTGAGTTTCGGACCGTACGTGATGTATCACGCGAGCGTCACCGACCTCATCGTCAAGTGGATCATCAACCATCGCTCAGAAAACCCGGGCATCGAACCCGGAGACATGTACATCTGCAACGATCCCTGGATCGGCGCGGTCCACCAGAACGACACCGTCGTACTCGCACCGGTGTTCCACGACGGCAAGATCTTCTCCTGGGTGAGTTCGACGCTCCACCAAGTCGACGTGGGCGGAAACGAGATAGGCAGCTTCGCCATCGAGGACGACGACGCGTGGGCAGAGGCCGAACCGGTCCCGCCGACGAAACTCGTCAAAGGCGGCGAACTGCAGTCTGACATCGAGGACCTCTTTTTGCGGAAGAGCCGTGCCGCCCCGAACGTGGGCATGGACCTGCGATCACAAATTGCTGGGAACAACGTTGCCATCGACCGAATTCAGGCACTCATCGATGAGTACAGCCCGAACACGGTCAAGGCCGTCATGAAGGAGACGATGGACTACGCCGAGGAAAGTCTCCGCAGTCGACTGCGGGACATGCCTGACGGCATCTGGCGTCACGTCGGCTATCAGGACGTAGCCAAGGCCGGCGACCGCAGCGTCTACGAGACCAGCCTCGCGGTCGAGAAGCGCGACGACCACCTGGTATTCAAGGTGGACGGCGATGCACCGGCCGGCGTCATCAACACCACGTACGCCGGGATGCGCGGTGGCCTAGTCGCGCCGGTCCTTCCAATGCTCTGTCACGACATGCCGTGGGCGCTCGGCGGCATCTACCGTGCCATCGACATCGAGACCACGGACAACATCATGGTCAACGCCGCGTATCCGGCGGGGACCGGGATGGCAGCCGTCGCGGGCACCTGGCACACCGTCAACGTCTCGACGCAGTGCATCTCGAAGATGCTCTCGGCTAGTGAAGAGGAATCGGAACACCTCGTCGCCGGGTCGTCGGGGTCGTGGGTCACGATGAACGTCCTCGGGATGGATCAACGGGATGAATTCTTCGTAACGCAGTTTATGGACCCGATGGCAGGCGGTTGGGGCGCACGCAGCCATTCAGATGGCATCAACACTGCGGGCATCTTCGCCGCCCCCGGAGGAGCAGCCACAAACGTCGAATCGACGGAACTCTCTTTCCCAGTGTTGTACCTCTACCGGAAAGAGGAGACCGACTCGGCCGGAGCCGGGAAGTTCCGCGGCGGTGCGACCGCTAGTATGTGTTACGTCCCCCACGACACTGAAGGGATGGAACACCTTGGATCAACCTTCGGCATGGCAGTGCCCACTAGCCAGGGCATCAACGGCGGCCACCCCGCTAACACGGCCCGTTACGAGATGATTCGCGACTCGAATATCGAAGACTTGTTTGAAGCAGGAACCATCCCCGAAGATCGCTCAGACGTCGATGGCGACCTGGAGGTGTTGCCCCCCAAGTACAAAACCATGCAGGGACCGACCGACGTCTACTTCAGTATCTGGCAGGGTGGTGGCGGGTACGGCGACCCCATCGAGCGCAACCCCGAACGCGTCGCCGAAGACGTGCGCCAGGACTACGTTTCCCGCGAGGAGGCCCGCCGGACCTACGGCGTCATCCTTACCGAGGACGGTGGAGTCGACACTGAAGCCACCGAGGAGCGTCGCAAGGCGATCAGGAACGAGCGACTCGCTGCGACCAAGTGGGGTGATGACGAATGAAACAACTGGACCTGCACTTGGCGATCGACGACGGCCGGATCGTCTGTCGCAGCTGCGAGGCGGACATCTGTGCGGCCGACGAGAATTACAAACTGCACGCACTGTGTGACCGTAAACCGCTAACGGAGGCTGGGCCACTCATCAACGACCCGGCACAGTACGTCGACGACGACCTGGAGTTCCGGCAGTTCTACTGTCCGGGCTGTGGTACGTTGCTGGAAAACGAAGTAATCGACACCGACCACGAACCGGTTCACGACAAGCAGTTACTCGAGTAATCCCGAGAACAGGTTTCGTCGGGAACGTTAATTCGTCGCCTCCTTGTACTCGGTCACCAGTTCCTGCATGGTCCCTTTAGCGTCGCCGAACAACATGCTCGTGTTGTCTTCTGCGAACAACGGGTTCGGGACGCCCGAGAACCCGGTCGAAAGGCTCCGTTTGTTGACGATGACCATCTGTGCGTCCGAGACGTTCAGTATGGGCATGCCGGCGATGGGGCTCGAATCGTCTTCGTTCGCCAACGGGTTGACGACGTCGTTCGCTCCAGTGACGATCACTACGTCAGTCTGGGAGAAGGTGGGATTGACCTCCTCGAGTTCGCGCATCTTGTCGTACGGGACGTCGGCCTCGGCTAGGAGCGCGTTCATGTGGCCCGGCATCCGGCCGGCGACCGGATGGATGCCGAACTCGGCGTCGATGCCGTTCTCGTCGAGTAGTTCGACCAGTTCGGCAACGGCGTGCTGGGCCTGTGCGACGGCCATCCCGTAGCCGGGTACGACGACCACGCGACCGGCCGTCTCCAACAACATCGTCACCTCTTCGGGTGAGGTCTCGGTGATGTTCCCTTCGTACATGTCGTCGACGTCCTCGCTGTCACTGTCCGCGCCGAGGCCACCGAAGAAGACGTTCGTGAGCGAGCGGTTCATCGACTCGCACATGATGACCGTCAGAATTAGCCCCGACGCGCCGACGAGCGTCCCGGCAATGATCAGGACGGTGTTGTTCAGCACGAAGCCCGTCGTCGCAGCCGCTAGCCCCGAGTAGGAGTTCAGCAGCGCGATGACCACGGGCATGTCCGCCCCGCCGATCGGAACGACGAGGAAGATGCCCAGGAGTGACGCGGAGACTACCAGCACCCAGAACGAGGGGATCCACTCGGCCAGCGGCACCGACCCCAGCAGGGACGGCTGGACGACCAGGAACAGTCCGGCCGCGACGGCGACGAGAAAGAACAGTCCCTTGAGCGCGTGACCGACGTTCGTGCTGACCGGCGAGTCGCCGACTACGCCGTGGAGCTTGCCGGCTGCGACGAGGCTCCCCCAGAAAGTCACAGCGCCGATAAGACCCGCGAGTGCAGCCGACGCTGTCAGCCCCACGGGAAGCGTTGCAGATGTGCCTGTGGTGAACTGGTCGATCAGCTCCGCTCCGGCGACGAGTGCCGAGGCCCCACCGCCGAACCCGTTGAACAGACCGACGAGCTGGGGCATCTCCGTCGTCTCGACGGTCACGGCCAACCAGGTACCGATTGCACCGCCAACGACCAGTGCGGCGAGCAGGACGAGCGGCGAGAGGATCTCGAACCAGAGTGCCGTCACGAGGACGGCGATGAACATCCCCAGTGCCGAGATCTGGTTCCCGCGGGTCGCGGTCCTCGGGTGGGTCATGTCTCTGAGTCCCTGGATGAACAGCACCCCGGAGACGAGGTAGATGAATTGCAGGACCGACGCGGGCAGCCCACCGAGGACGCCCGTCATCGGTTCGACCCTCCCCTGCTGAACTGTTCGAGCATAAAGTGGCTCACCAGGTAGCCGCCGACGACGTTGATGGTTGCCATGACCACGGCCAGGAAGCCCAGCGCGGTCGCCAGCGTCGTCGATCCGGAGCCTGCGACAACGACCGACCCGAGGAGGGTGATCCCCGAGATGGCGTTCGCGCCGGACATCAGCGGCGTGTGCAGGTTCGTCGGGATCTTTGTGATGATTTCGTAGCCGACAAACGCCGCCAGTACGAACAGCGTCAGGTTCTCGACGAACGTCACGCCCATCCCTCCTCGGGTTCGCTGGCAGCGTGAGATTGGATCGTGGCGCTAATCATCGTCGTCCTCCGCGTCGACAGTTCGTTCGTCCGCTGCGCCGTCCGGTATTTCATCGTCTCCTGTGTCGTCGTCCGATTCGTCGTCTGCCGTCTTGTCTTCGATGTGTGGGTTGCGAATCGTGCCGTCATGGATGAGTAGCGTCGAGTCAATGATTTCGTCCTCCAGGTCGATGGCGAGCTCCCCGTCCTCAGTCAGGTTCTCGATGAAGTTCGCCAGGTTATTCGCGTACTGCTGGCTCGATGTATGGGTAATCTCCGCTGGAAGGTTCGTCGGACCGTGTACGGTCACGCCATCGACCTTTACCGTCTCGCCGGCGACCGTGGGCTCACAATTGCCGCCGGTCTCGGCAGCCAGGTCGACGACGACTGACCCCGGATCCATCTCCTCGATCATCTCCGTCGTGACAATCTCCGGTGCCGGCCGACCGGGGATGGCCGCCGTCGTGATGAGGACATCGGATTCGGGGACGACCCGTTGCATCTGCCGACGCTGTTCCTCGTAGAACGCTTCATCCATCTCCACGGCGTAGCCCTCCTCGTCGCCGGAGTCCTCGGTCGGCAAATTTAGTTCGACGAATTCGGCGCCGAGGCTCTCGACCTCCTGCTTGACCTCCAGGCGCACGTCGTGGCCCTTCGTGTTCGCGCCGAGGCGCTCGGCCGTGGCGATGGCCTTCAGCCCCGCGACGCCGGCCCCGATGACGAGTACCTCGGCCGGCTTGATCGTGCCTGCAGCGGTCATCTCCATCGGGAACATCTTCGGCAGTTCCTCGGCCGCCAGCAGACAGGCCTGATAGCCGCCCAGACTTGCCTGTGAGGACAGGACGTCCATGCTCTGGGCCCGACTGATCCGCGGCATGAGTTCGAGTGCGAACGCGCTCACGTCTCTGTCGGCCAGAGCCGCCAGGGTCGCGTCGTCACTTTCGTACGGGCCGAGCTGGCCGATGACAATCTGCCCGTCACTATAGGGGTCGGTTCTTGCATCCGGGTTGGCACCGAGCCCGCAAACCTGCAAGATTACGTCCGCGCGCTCGAAGATTGCATCGCGGTCGCCGAGAATTTCACACCCGACGGCTTCGTACTCCTCGTCAGCCCAATCTGCGCCCGCGCCGGCACCAGCAGCCACGAATATCTCGTGGCCCGCCTCGAGTAACTCCTCGGCAACTGGTGGAATCAGCGCCACGCGCGTCTCATCGGCTGCGGTTTCGGTGGGAACACCGATGATCACGGTGAACACCACCTCGCGGACCGGGTTGTGGCTGGTCGGTCGATGCTGTTGCTCGAGTCGTCGGTGTGCGTGTGTCGTTGCATTGTACGTTCCTCTTGCGTGCTAGTTACACAGATTAGTAGGATCGACAATAAAGGAACGGGATGTGATAACAAATGCCAGAAAATTTCGGCGATGGACGGGTGGGAACTGCCGATGTGTCCACGCCCCCGTGATGGAAATCAGCCGCCCAGTGGTGATCGAGCCGACGATGAAGGATCAGGGAACGGTCGCTACGAATGCTTAGACGCCACCCTCGAGGTCGAGCGCGCGTTTAATTCCCTCTTCGATGCGCGGTGGGTTCGGAAGGTAGTAGTCCTCCATGCCAAGCATCGGGATGGGGACGTCGAAGCCCGTCACGCGGTGGACCGGAGCTTCCAGGTGCATGAGCGCGTCCTCGTTAATGGTTGCGATGAGTTCAGCGGCGAACCCGCCGGATTTCGGTCCTTCGTGGACCACCACTGCTTTGCCTGTCTTCTTGACGGACTCAATGATCGTCTCCTTGTCGAGCGGTGAGATCGACCGCAGGTCGATAACTTCGGTAGAGACGCCGCGTTCTTCTTCGATGGTTTCAGCCGCCGCGAGCGTGTCGGGCATCGTCGATCCCCACGAGATGACGGTAATGTCCTCGCCTTCTTTTCGGACGGCCGCCTCTCCGAGCGGGACGGTGTACTCCTCGTCAGGAATCTCTTCACGGAACGATCGATAGAGCCGCTTGGGCTCGAGGAACAGCACGGGATCAGGTTCCTCGATTGCTGACAGGAGCATTCCCTTCGTGTCGTGGGGGGTGCTTGGGATGACGACCTGGAGACCTGGGACGTGTGCATAGGCCGCTTCAAGGCTCTCGGAGTGGTGTTCTAGCGCACGGACGCCACCGCCATAGGGCGCACGGATGACCATTGGCGCAGTCATCTCGCCGCGGGTCCGCCAACGAATGCGGCTGGCCATCGACACGAGCTGGTTGAACGTCGGCGGGATGAACCCAGAGAACTGGATTTCCGCGACCGGACGATAGCCGTACATAGCGAGCCCGACGGCAGACCCGGCGATGGCGATTTCAGTAATGGGCGTGTCAAGTACGCGGTCGTCCCCAAATTCGTCTTTAAGTCCCTGCGTAGCGCGGAAAACGCCACCGGTCTCGGCGACGTCCTCCCCGTAGACAACGACACGGTCGTTGCCGGCCATCGCAGTTTGTAGTGCATCGTTGACGGCTTCGACGAGTGTGGCATTCATGGCTGGTCACCCCTTGGGTCGGTGTTCGATGTGGTCATAGGCGTCCGGCCGCTCCTCTAAGAATTGTTCGAACGCCTCGAGTTGTCGTTCCAGCTCGGCGGGCATCTCGTCGTAGAGGTACTTGAACATCTCCTCGACGCCGCCCGAGTCGTACGCGTCGGCTGCTTCCTTCGCCTGGTCGAACTGCTCGTTGGCCTCTTCACGGACGGCTTCCTCGTCGATGTCGTCCCAGAGGCCGAACTCTTTGAGGAACGACTCGAATCGGCTGACGGGCTCTTTTTCTTCCCACTGGGCAACTTCTTCGTCGTCGCGATAGAGCGATGGATCGTCGTTCGTGGTGTGGGCATCAAGACGATAAGACACCGATTCAACGATAGTCGGATTGCCCTTGCTGACGTGTTCACGGGCGGTCCGCACCGCATCGTAAACGGCCAGGATGTCGTTGCCGTCGACGCGGATCCCGTCGAGACCGTAGGCGATGCCCTTCTGGGCGACCGTCTTCGCCCCGGTCTGTTGCTCGAAGGAAGCCGAGATGGAGTAGCCGTTGTTCTGGCAGTAAAACAGGGCTGGCGCGTCGATGACGCTGGCGAAGTTCATACCTGCCTGATACTCGCCGGTACTTGGATGGCCGTCACCGTGGTAGAGTGTCGTAATCGCGTCGCTGTTGTCGAGCGACATGCCCCACGAGAAACCGACGCCGACGGGAATGTGGGTCCCGATGGCGATGGCCGGCGGGAATACCTTGTTCTTCCGCTGTTTGTTGGCGTCCTCTACGCCACGCCAATACAACAACAAATCACGGAGCGGCATTCCCTGAATAAGCAGGGCCGTCGCTTCGCGTCCGTACGGGAACAACCAATCTTGATCCTCGAGCGCGTAGGCACAGCCAGCCATACTGGCTTCCTGGCCACGACCGGAGGCGTAGGTTCCCATCTCGCCACGGCGCTGGAGTTTCACCATCCGGACGTCAATCACTTGCTGAAGGACCATCCAGCGGTACAGTTCTTTCAGTTCTTCGTTGGAGAGCGGTGGGAGTGCATCCGGATCGTAATTGCCTTCATCGTCGACGATCCGGTATCGCTGTGGCGTTTTTTCCGGTTCGCTCAGCGTGCATTCCGCGATGGAGCCGCTTGGTGCCCCGAGTTCCAGGGACTGATCATCTAATTGACTCACATGTGTCACCTAATGTCACCTATACCATCTCTAAGCGCCCTATTGAGAGTTGGGATTATCACCGCCCTCAAATCCGCATGGTTCACTCACTACTCGGTCGGATCGAGGGGAGGTCCACCACCCGAATGGAGAATAGTGACTCGTTCGGACACAGATTTATTGATGTCCGAGCAGTTGGGTCGTCTGTCACACTGAACAGAGTATTACATAATGGAGGAGCACAAGAACCCACACATGGCGAAGATGTACTTCGAGGACTTCGAGGTCGGCCAATCGTATTCGATCGGACCACGAACAGTAACGCAGACCGAAATCGTCGAATTCGCGTCGCAGTACGATCCACAGTCGTTTCACGTTGACGAGGATGCTGCCGAAGACAGTATCTTCGGCGACCTTATCGCAAGCGGATGGCACACCGCGTCCGTGACGATGCGACTCCTCGTCGACGGGTTGTTCAAGGACGTCGTCGTGGTCGGCGCTGTCGGCGTCGACGAACTGCGCTGGCGCAAGCCGGTGTACGGCGGTGACGAACTCAGCATCACGACAACCGTCACCGAGACCGACGACTGGGACGACGACAAGGGCCTCGTTACATTCGACCTGAAAGCGACGAACCAAGACGACGAAACGGTGATGACGCGGACGGACCACGTCCTCATCGACCGCGCATCCTGATCGTCGACATCGAAAAACAACGCTCTTCTTCGTTCTGTGCGTGTCTCAATTCGTCGTGTGGATCGCGCACCCAAGCGCGTTCTCGACGGCTTCCTGGACTGCTTCCGAGAGCGTGGGGTGAGCATGGATCGTCCCGGCCACGTCAGTGAGCGTCGCTCCGAGTTCGACAGCGAGTCCGAGTTCGGCCACGAGTTCCGACGCCTCTGGTGCGACGAGTTGCGCACCCAGGATAGTTTCGTGATCGGCGTCGGCAACGATCCGGACGAACCCATCCGTGTCGTCTAGCGTGAGTGCGCGCCCGCTCGAACGCAGGGGCATTCGGCCGGTGACCGTCTCGAAGCCAGCGTTGGTGGCTTCCTCCTCGGTCATCCCTACAGTCGCGATTTCTGGGTCCGTAAACACGACTGCCGGGATCGCTCGAGCGTCACAGCCCGCGGGTTCGCCGGCGACCACCTCTGCGGCGACGCGGCCCTCGTACATCGCCTGGTGAGCTAGCATGGGTTCGCCCGCAACGTCGCCGATGGCGAAGATGTTGTCGACCGACGTTCGGCACTGCTCGTCAGTCACGATGAAACCGTCTACGTCAGTTTCGACGCCGGCGGCCTCGAGTTCGACGGTGTCGGTCACCGGCTCACGCCCGACTGCTACGAGTACCTCGGTAGCCGGGAGCTCAGCAGCACCCTCAGAATCGGTTTCGGTCTGAACGACAACACCATCCTCGTCGGGTTCGTAGCCCTGGGCGGTACAGTCAAAGTGGAACTCGATGCCCAGACTCTCGGCGCGCTGCTGAACGATACGGCTGACGTCCTGTCCGTATCCTGGAAGCACGTGATCTAGCATCTCGACGACTGTTACGTCGGCGCCCAGTTTCGCGAACGCCGTCGACAACTCCATTCCAATGTAGCCGGCTCCGATGACGACGAGTTCGTCGGGGACGGAGTCCAGTGCCAGCATCTGTTTTGAATCACGAACGTGCGTGTCGCCGAAGGAGAAACCTGGGATCTCGATAGGTCGGCTTCCAGTCGCGACTATAGCGTGGTCGAAGTCGATTGACTCTGAACCCTCGCCTTCGCCCTCGTGAATGAGCCTGGCCGTGGTCTCATCAGCGAAGATGGCTAGTCCCTCCATGAGATGGATGCCGTTCTGTTCACAGAGGGTTTCGACGCCGCCGGTCAGTTGGTCGACGATTCCGTCTTTCCAGTCGACCATCGTGTCAAGGTCAACGTCGATGTCCGCCGAAACGCCGATGTTCTTGGCGGTTCGGGCGTCCTCCGCCACGTTAGCACCTGTGATAAGCGCCTTTGAGGGAATGCAGCCGTGATTCAAACAGGTGCCCCCGACGGCGGTTCGCTCGACGAGCGTCACGTCGAGCCCCTTTTGTGCGGCGCGAATGGCGGCAACGTAGCCGCCAGGACCGGCACCGATGACCAGTACGTCCGTCTTCGTTGAGACGTCTCCCATTACCATAGTAACATCCTCTCTGGATTGCTCAGCGAGCGTTTTACGTCGTTCGTGAACGATGCGGCGATAGCTCCGTCGATAAGTCGGTGATCCACCGACAGAGAAAGAGGGAGCGTCGCCCGGGGCAAGACCTCGTCGTCGACCACGACTGGTCGGTCCTTGATTGTCCCTAACCCGAGGATAGCCGCCTCGGGGTAGTTGATAATCGGTGTCGCGTAATCGCCGCCGATGGCCCCAAAGTTCGTGATAGTGAAAGTCCCGCCTTGCAACTCTTTGGGGCTGATCTCACGGCTCCGTGCACGATGGACGACGTCGTCGATTTCACGAGCAAGTTGGGCCACGCCCTTCTGGTCGACGTCGCGAATAACCGGCACCATCAGTCCGGCCTCGGTCGCAGTCGCCACGCCGATGTTGTAGTAGTGTTTCTGGACGATTTCCTCGTTGTCTTCGTCCAACACAGCGTTCATTTCGGGATGATTCTGCAGCGCCGAAACCACTGACTTCATGACGAACGGGAGGTAAGTGAGCGAAACGTCGTCGTCAACCTCGTCGGCGAGGTCCCGCCGAATCGACGCCAGATTGGACACGTCCACTGAATCGTGATGAGCGACGTGCGGTGCGGTGTACTTCGCTTGCTCCATCCGGTTGCCGATAGTTCGACGAATGCCGCGATATGGGATACGTTCCTCACGCGCTGCGTCGGTGCCTGTATGGGTGGCGCTGGTGCCAGCTGGTGACGAGGGTTGTGACGTTCCGTCGCCGTCGTTGAACGTTTCGACGTCCGCCGGCGTGACGAACGCCTGGCCCTTCCGCTTTTCCGATGCCGGAACCGCATGGATGTCGACGCCGAGTTCCCGAGCCAATTGTCGCGTCGCCGGCGCCGCAAGGGTCTTCTCGCGATTAGCTGTCTCAGTCGGTGTCGTGACGCTTTCGGCCGTGGTGGCTTTTTCACCTGCGCCAGCACCGGCTGTGGACGGTTGTTGCGGTGCCGGTGATCGACTGTCCAATTGAGGAGTCGGGGCCAGTTCGGTCGCTGGGTCCCGTGCAGATACCGCCATCGACTGGGATTCCTGCCCGCCAGCTGCCCGAACATCAGCCTCCGCAACAGGTTTCCCGTCGGCTGCTCCTGGGAGCGCACCGATGGAAACGCCCAGCTCTCTGGCCAGGCGCTTGACCCGTGGTGGTGCAACGACCTGACTCGCCGGGGCAGCTGCTTCTTGATTGTCGATTGTCTGGTCGGCCGCTGTCGACGCATTATCGCTGTCGGTCTCAGCGGACGATGAGTCAGCTTCTGTGTTTGGCTGATCGCTACGTATCGTCTCGTCGGTGCTTGTCAACTTATCGTCCTCTGTGCTGGCATCAGCCTCGTCGACTGCGAAAGTGACGATAGCGCTCCCGACTTCGACGACTTCGCCTTCCTCGGCGTGGAGTGCTTCCACTGTCCCGTCAATGGGTGACGGTACCTCGACGATTGCTTTGTCGGTCTCTACCTCTGCTAGTGGCTGATCTTCGGTAACTTGGTCACCTGGGCCGACCAGCCACCTGACGATTTCACCTTCCGCGATCCCTTCTCCGACGTCAGGGAGTTCGAGTTGTCGTTGCATATCTCTGTATTCGTGTGTTTGGGCTGTCGCTCGATGGACCGCAGTGCTATCTGTCGGCGGACAGTTATTGCTCGCACCTTGTAGCGAGCCCTCGCTTTTACTCCTCAAAGCCCACGAATAAAGCACTTTCGTACCCTTGACATCCGCCGCCACGAACTAATTCAGGGGAATTGAATCCAACCTGGCAAATGCTTTCAGAAAATTTTTATACGCCAGATAGACCATGATTTCCTGTACCATGATATTGGCCGGCCATTCGAACGAGCTCCAATACGTTGCCATGTCGACGTTCTGGTTCATAGTGTTCGGCACGAGCCAGGACGGGAGTGTGGCCTCCAGCGGTTCATCGATCCTCAATGGAGGGGATCGATAAGCCATGCACTCAGCACGAGACCAGGCAACGAGCCCGCAGAACCTGCGGGCCAAACTCCGACGGTTCTACTACCACCACAGGGTTATTCGCTCGTTCACGAAGTTCGTCCCGATCCTCGTCCTCCTCGGGCTCTGGGAAGTCGGGTCCGGTACAGTCGTTACCTCGGACGTGCTTCCCCCGTTCTCTGCGACCGTTCCCGAAATCATCGCACTTACCCAATCACCGGAGTTTTTCACCCATCTGCTGGATACAATATTCCGAGGGCTCGCCGGGCTCTTTATTGCCATCGCCATTGCTGTTCCGACCGGGATGGCGATGGGACGTAGCGAACGCGTTTCCCGAACGCTAAACCCAGTGGTGAGTCTGACTTATCCCCTCCCAAAATCACCGTTGATTCCGCTACTGGTGTTCTGGCTAGGTATGGGGCATCTCTCCCGGATTATGCTTGCAGTTGTGGGCTCACTGTTGCCAATCCTCATCAGCGCGTACAATGGCGCCGAGAACATCCAAAAGGAATTGCTCTGGGTCTCGAAGTCGCTCGGCTTGTCGCCACTCGAGGAGACCTACAAGGTAATGATTCCAGCGGCGTTGCCGACCATTCTCACCGGGGTACGCATTGGGATGATCTTCTCATTCATCATCGTCATCTCTTCTGAGATGATCATGTCGAATACCGGTCTGGGCGTGTTGGTCGTCCAATTCGGACAGTACGGTCAATACGCGAGCGTGTTCGCGACCGTCTTCTGGATTACGGTCCTCGTAGCCGGTCTCGACCGTGTATATCTAGCCGTATCTAACTACCTGCTCCGCTGGAGTGACCAGGAGGTAGGCGGCATATGAGCGGCGGATTGCTGACCAGAAATGCGCCCCACGACGGCTGGCTCCGGGAACGACTCACGGAGTTCCGGCTATACGTGCAACCATTGGTGTTCTTGCTCGTCGTCTGGTGGGCCGTCTCCGGACTGGAACTGGTTCCACGACAGGCACTTCCCACACCGGTCAACGTCGGCGAGGCACTCGTAACGCTCATCACCGAACAGGAACTGCTTGGCGCGATTGGTACGACTATCACCCGGGTCGGCATGGCGTTCTCTATCGCCGTCGTCGTCGGTTTCTGCATCGGGATGGCGATGTCGCAGTTCCGGGTTGTCGAGTGGTTCTTCGACCCGATTATCTCGATTAGCTTTCCAATCCCGAAGGTAACGCTGGTGCCGATCTACGTCCTCTGGTTCGATTTCGGCACGGTATCGACAGTCGCGCTAGCCGCCACGTCCGCGCTGTTCCCCGTCGCCATCGCCACATACAACGGAACGAAGGCGGTCAACCGGGAACTCATCTGGTCCGCTCAGTCGATGGGATTGTCGCGCGTGAAAACGGCCATGAAGGTCGTGCTACCCGCTGCGCTGCCGGACATCCTCAACGGGGTGCAGATCTCCCTGTTCCTCTCGTTCGTAGTCGTGATCGTTGCGGAAATGGTGATGGCCGGCAGCGGTCTCGGCCGTGTCCTGATCGAATCAGTCCGGTTCTTCCAGACGCCGAACGCCATCGCGGTTGTCGTCGCTATCGCGGTATTCGGCCTCCTATTCGACAAGCTTCTCCGGATGGTACGGGCAAGGCTTCTCTGGTGGACAGAGTAACTTAGTCGAACGAAAATTTATTACCGTACGGTTTGCTATCGGGTAACAGAACACACCACATGTCTACAGTCACGCTTGGCGACATCACCCACATCTACAACAACGATGGCCCCGGTGATTCAGTCGTCGCAGTCGAGGACTTTTCGCTGACGGTTGAGCCTGGTGAATTCGTCTCAGTTGTCGGACCGAGTGGCTGTGGCAAGAGTACGCTACTCTATATCGCCGGTGGATTCATCGACCCGACCCATGGAGTTATCGAGGTCGACGGTCAACCGGTGAACGGTCCTGGTACGGATCGGGGCATTATTTTTCAAGAGTACGCACTCTTCCCGTGGATGTCGGTCCTCGAAAACGTCACATTCGGTCTCAAGCACGTCAGCGACGACTCCAGCGAAGAAATCGAAGCGACCGCACGCCGGTTCATCAATCGCGTCGGTCTCGATGGCCACGAGGACAAGTATCCGAAAGAACTCTCGGGCGGGATGAAACAACGCGTCGCCATCGCCCGCACACTCGCGTACGATCCGGACGTTCTCCTCATGGACGAACCGTTCGGTGCACTCGACGATCAGACCCGTGAGATCCTCCAGGACGACCTCCTCGATATCTGTGAGGGGACGAATAAGTCAATCATGTTCATCACACACGACATCGAGGAGGCCGCGTATCTCTCCGACCGTATCGTCGTTATGAGCGCCCATCCAGGCACCAACAAAGAAATCATTGACGTGGACATCGACCGCTCGATCGAACACGACGCCGTGTTCAAGACCGATGCGTTCCTCGAGGCCACCAGCAAAGTACGGTCGTCAGTTCACGAAGAGATGGTCATCGGCGGCCACAACTGACCCACTTTTTGTGCCTCTCCGGCACCGCCTCGGTGTACGAGCCACGCGTTGCGAGGCCAATAAGGCCAATATATAAATTCCAACCCGAGTATATCAGGTATTGATATAAAATGTTATATTTACTGGGGGAGAGGTCAGGTGTGTATGACAGTCCCACATGTGAATGTGGCGGGTAGACGCTCGTTTTTGAAAACAGTCGGTGTAGCGTCAACAGTCGGGTTGGCCGGGTGTATCGGTGGCGACGACGGTGATCTCCCGGTAATTCGGTACGCGGGTATTTCTGGTGCCGAGCTGAATGACTTCGTGTCAATGTTCCATCAGTCATCGCACATGCCGGACAACGTCCTCGAGAACGTCGGGGAGGAATACGAGTTCGAGTTCGTCGATGTCCAGAGCACGCCAGTGGTGATCAATTCACTCGGCAGTGACTCGGCCGACGTGGGCCTCCTGGCGTACTCGTCGCTGGCCAACGCGATCCAGAACGAAATGATTCCCGGCGGACAGAGCGTCATCGCGCCGTTGACGTACGACGGCCCCCGATACGCCGATACGTACAACAGTACCTCAGGTTCGAGTATCACTGATATCAACGGCCTCGATGGTAACACACTGGGCGTCAACGGCGTCGGGTCAGCTATCGACATCGCGGCACGGGTCGTACTGACGCGCAACGATATCGACCTGGACAATGTCGAATTCCGGGAAGTCTCGTTCGGTGCGATGCCGAGTACGCTCTCGGAGGGCCGCGTCGATGTGGGAACCTTCATCCAACCGTTCTTCGAGATGAACAGTGACGACCTGCAAACTGTCTTCGACACGACAGACGCATTCGGTTCGTTCTTGAAGATTTTCGTGACCGCTCGGGACGACTTTATTGACGAGAACGACGACGCAATCCGCGCATTCCTCGGAGACCTCTGGACCGGAATCGAGTGGTGGAAAGACGACGACAACAGCGAGACCCGCCTCGACATCGCTGAAGAAGTCGTCGAACTGCCGCGCGACCTACTCGAAGCGCTCGTCCAGACAGACCGCGGCTACTATCACGGCGAAGATGGGCTAGCGATCGATCCCGAGTGGTTGCAAAAACCCATCGACGGGATGGCTGAAGTAGGGTTCCTGGACGAAGAGATCGACATGTCCGAGTACGTTGACAACTCCTACCTGCCTGAGGAAGCCAACACAGAACCGACGATCGAGTAATCGCAGGCAAGGTCGACTTCGAACGACAGTCGCGCATCACGGTGCGCTGTCTTCAGTTCGGACGCCGGTATCCGATTACAATGAGGGAACCCGCAGTAACCGACGAGACAGATGGTTCAGTGTAACTGGCGAGACGTGTCGCTGTCGTGGCTCGCGGTCCCTGTAGGACTCGGTGGGGCAATGGCGATCCTCTACGGTGCGCCTGTGGACACGTCAACTGCGCAGTTACTCGCCATCACGGTGTTCTGTATCGCATTGTGGATTACAACGCCGATCCCGCCCGCGATGACTGGGTTAGTCTGTATCGGACTCATCGGCGTCGTCTTCTCCCCGGACCTCGCCCTAACAGGGTTTAGTTCTCCGACAGTCTGGCTCGTGATCTTCGGGCTGTTGCTCGGCGAGGCGACGCGCACGAGCGGCCTCGCTCACTGGGGCGGCCAGCAGGTAAAGGCCCTCGCATGGCCTACGGGGACAGCGACGCTTCCAGCACGGCGCGCTTACGGACGGTTACTGGCGGTATCCAGCGGGGCAGCGGTTGTATTCGCCTTTCTCGTTCCGTCGGCGCTCGTTCGAATCCTGACGATGGCTCCCATCCTGGTCACACTCGGGGCGACGTTCGAATCCGAACGCGCTCGTATCGGCATTTTTCTGGCACCGATCATGGCTACCTTTCACGTCGCGCCTGGCATCTACACCGCCGGTCTCCCGAACATCATTACGACGGGCATCGCGGAATCGCTCGGCGTGCCAACGGTCTCCTGGACCGCCTGGACGCTCCAGATGTTCCCTATCATGGGAGCGGGACGCGCTGCCCTTGCGGCGGCGGTTGTCTACATCTTGTTCCGCCCGACGGACTCGCAGTCGGTCGCTGCACCAACCGAGACCGACGACTTGTTGGGCACCGAAAAGCGGATGTTGGCGTTTCTGCTGATCGGTGTCCTCGTTTGGAGTACTGACGTGTTCCACGGCCTCCATCCCTTGTTTGGTGCCCTTGTCGTTGTCCTCCTTGCTTTATTGCCGGGAATCGGCGTCGTGTCGTTCGACGATCTAGCCGATGTGGACTTTTCCATCGTCTTCTTTCTCGGAGCTGTCTTTGCGATCGCGGCGGGACTGACGCAAACGGGGTTCACCGAGACCGCGGCTCGAACGCTGTTAGCGTACGTCCCGACTGATGGGGCACTGTGGCTGGTGCTCGCGTTAATTTTCGCCATCAGCATGGGGCTGACCTTCCTACTCGAAGGACTCGCTGTGACCTCCGTATTGACACCCATCGTCGTATCATACGCCCAGCGTACGGGATTGCCGATCGAGCCGATTCTGATGATCGAATCGGTCGGCGTGAGTACATACTTATTCCCGTATCAGTCGGTCGTTCTCGTCGCGATACTGGGCGAAGACGTCGTCGATGCAGTCACACTCATTCGGACCATGGCCTGGATCTCGGTGTTGTCAATCATCTTGCTCGTCCCGTTGCAGATCGCCCTTTTCACATTGTTATACTGACTGCCGGCCATCAATCTTCACTCTGTCACAACCAGTACCGGATAATCGCTATTGAGAATAACGCGTTGAGTCACGCTTCCGAACAGCGCTTTGCCCGTTGGCGTGCGTTTGCGACCGGCTACGACGATCAAATCGGCCGCTCGCTCAGCTGTCTCTTCGAGGAGAGCCGTCACGGGATTCCCGTCAGCTTCTACAATCGTCGTTTCGATACCCGCGTCTTCCAAAATTTGGGCTGCACGATGTACCGAGGCTACGTTCCTGGCAGACACCGCTGGATCCGCTTTGTCCTCGAAGACGTGCACTAACGTCACGTGAACGGTATCCGGATCCATTGGTATCGCAGCAATCTTCTTTGCTTGAGCTACTCCACGGTTCTCGTTGCTATCGATTCCAGCGATGATTTCGTACACGGTCTCGTCTCTGAGTATAGCCGCTCTCCGAATAAACATTGCTCCGAACAGTCTGCACCCCGAAGGGACGAGCCGGCTCAATTTGTTCACCATGAATGAAAATCACACATTCGTTTTTTATCAGCACTATTCGACCAATAACAGAGATTGTGACCCCAGATACACTATGAAAAACGATGTATCCAATCCGCCTGTGAAGAAAGGTAGTGAAAAGGAGTGGTTCATGTCATTGAATGATTGCTCGTGTTCACTATCGTCAAACTTTATGGCGACTCGATCTCCCAAAATCTGGGTGTCCGGTGACAACCTATTCGTTTGTAAATAACAAGAGTATGTCTGTTATTGTCGGTCCTGTCCTTCGCTGGGCTGGTCCTCTCCTGAGAGAGTAAAATATGGACCCGAGGAGAACGAAGTTACTGCAAGCCGTAACAGAAGAATATTAGAATGCTCGGGCGTTTTCGAGCAAGGTTCGGTTCTCGAAATGCTTCAGGTGATTTTCGCCTTCTCGCCCACCTAGTTCAACGATGGTGAACTCTTGTTCACACACAATTCTTCAAGCAGGGGTGTGATTGGGCAACTGGGGGTAGCGTCACTCCAGCTCAATTGTTTCGTCACTCGAATTTTACCGGACGTGATTCACTCTACTATGGGAGGTTATCAAGGCCAACGTTCGTCAAGATGCATTTGAAGAAATCCTTTGTGATCAGAGGACGCTGCCTGAAAGCGTCGTTTCGGTTATCAAACACACGATCTGCGATACTGTGCGCTCCTGTAGTGAACCGCCTCGGAATCAAGCCCCGAGGCACTCGGCCTGCTTTTCCTGTAGAGTCGAAACACGTACCACCGACGTTTGCACCTATCCGAACATCATACCAATACAGGTTTCGTGCAGCCTTAATAATGTGAGTAGTGTTACCAATCACAAAGGGGAATAATATTATTCTACATGAATGGTCGTCACGGTTCGACCAATATTGTTGAAGTCGAGGACTGACTGACCTCGTCAGCCGTCGAGGTCCACGTCGACCGACTGTTCGAAGGCCTGTGCTGCTCTGAGGACAGTCGCGTCGTCAAAGTGCTCACCGACGAACATGAGCCCGACCGGAAGCCCGTCGTCCGTTCCACAGGGGACTGACACTGCGGGATGGCCGGTCACATCGAACGGAGAACTGTTTTTGGTTCTGACGCCGGTCTGGGCCCGCTCGATTATCTCGTCGGATCTGTGAAGCGGTTCGCCAAGCTCGTACGCGGTTGTCGGCGACGTCGGGAGCGCGAGCACGTCCACGTCCGCGAGCGCCGAGTCGTAGGCGTCGGTGAGTTCGTCGAGGAGGTTTTGTGCCTTCGCATAGAACCGGCTGTGGTGTTCTTCGGCGAGATACTGTCCGAGCAACACGAGGAACTTGTACGTCGGCGGGAAGTCGTTCGCGCGTGCCCGCTTGGCGTTCGCGAACTGCTCAAGGAACTGGGTGTCGTAGAAGCCGTCCACGTAGTGCCCGACACCCTCGTCGCGGTGCAGAGCCGCGATCGATTCCGGTACGATTCCCCGCCAGATGAGCGTGCCCTCCTCGTGCCAGGGGATCGATACGGTCTCCACTGTCGCCCCTTGAGCGGCGAAGGCATCGCAGGCGTCTCGGACTGTCTCGTCGAGCGACGGCTGCTCGCCTACGAACCCTTCTTCGATGACGCCGACGGTGATGTCGTCGGGCTCGCTAGTGAGCGAGTTGGCGTAGTCATGGGTTTGTACGTACTTCTGGCGCGGGTCATCCGAATCATAACCCGCTAGCACGTCTAACGCGAGGGCTGCATCCGCGACGGAGTTGGTGATTGGGCCGATGTGGTCGAAGGTGTACCCCATCCCAAGCGCGCCCGTATACGGGACAAGTCCGTGAGTCGGTTTGTGTCCGACACAACCGCTCCAAGCAGCGGGAACACGGATCGAGCCCGCCTGGTCCGTGCTTAGAGCGATGTCTACACTCCCCTCGACGACGGCGGCCGCCGACCCGCTCGATGATCCTCCTGCGAGGTATTCGGAGTTGCGGGGGTTCAATACCGGGCCGGTCGCGGAGAGTTCGCCGGTACCCGAAACTGCCATGTCGCTCATGTTGGTCTTGCCGACGATGTCCCCGCCGGCGTCAAGCAGGCGTCGAACGGCCGTCGCATCGCGCGCGGGTAGGTAGCCGTCGAACACGTTCGAGCCGCAGGTCATCTCCACGCCACGAACAGCGATATTATCTTTCACCCCGATGTCATAGCCAGACAGGGGACCGTCGTCGGCCCCCTTAACGTAACACCTGGTCACGAAGGCATTGTTCGGGTCCTCGTCGGTATCCGGTCGGTATCCCGGCTCGCGAGTGGTGTGACGCTGTTCCCGTCGGGGTTCCGGAATCGAACCGATTCGCTCGTAGGTGTCGAGCGTGCCGTCGATTAAATTGATGAACGCCTCGACTTCCTGGTCGCTGAGTTCCATCTCATGTGTCGCCGCTAGGTCCCTGAGTTCGCCGGGAGTCGGCGCTCGCAGGGACTGGTGATGTGGCCTGACCATACTCCCAAATTCCGAAGGTATTATAATAAATTTCGGGTCGCAGTGAATATCACCTACCACACACGGGCAGTGCGCTCGAAGCCCTACAACCGTTCGCCTGTCAGGCGTGCAGCCTGGACCGTTCTGCCGTCGACGACCTACCCGTCCCGAGCGTGTCCGTTACCAAAACGCGTTACGAAGCAAACCTGTTCGGCGGCGCACTCGCCAGTGCGGGCGGTGCAGCGCTCTCGGAGTGTTCGCTCAGTGGCTCCCTCTTCGGTGGTCGCTGACGCTATCTGCTCGAATATCTGGACGGCTATCGAATGACTACGGAAGCAGGCGACAGCGGATGACAAACGACTACCGCCGCTCAGAACTGTTCATTGACCCAGAGCACCCCTCCCGTCAAAATTCGTTGCGAGGAGGACCCCCTGGGATCTGTTATTGACGCCCGCGTTCGCGAAGCTTAGCTCGCCGGATCTTGCCGGTTTCCGTCTTGGGAAGTTCGGAGACGTATTCGATTTGTCGCGGGTATTTGTACGGTGCGATGCGGTCTTTTACGAAGTCCTGGAGCGTGTCGGTGAGTTCGTCGCTCGCCTCGACTCCCTCCGAGAGAACGACGAACGCCCTTACAATCTGGCCGCGCTCTTCGTCGGGACTACCGACGACCGCCGACTCGTAGACGGTCTCGTGGTCTTCGAGGACGTTCTCCACTTCGGGACCAGGAACGTTGTAACCGCTCGTAATGATAAGGTCATCCCGGCGGGATTTGTACTCGAAGCGTCCATCCTCCCGGTGGATGAAGATATCTCCCGGTACAGACCAACCATCCCGGACTGTCTCGTTTTGCTTTTCCGGGCGGTCCCAATAGGTGATACCGGTCGGTCCGCGGACTTCCAGCAAGCCAGGTTCGCCGCGGTCAAGCTCCTCACCCGTCTCCGGATCGGCGACGCGACACTCGTATCCTGGGACTGGGAACCCTGTCGCTGTCGGGGAAATCTCGTCGTCGTGTTGGTGGCTGATGAAAATGTGGAGCATCTCGGTGGTTCCAATCCCATCGAGGAGGTCAATCTCGAATAACTCCTTGGCTTGTTCGTACGTGCTCGGTGGAAGCGGTTCGCCGGCGCTGACGCCAATTCGAAGCGACGAGAGGTCATACTCCGAGGTGATCTTCTCTGCCTGTGAGAACAGCTGATTGTACGCCGTCGGAATCGATCCCAGAACCGTAACGCCGTACTCGTCGACCGCTCTTACGAGGTCTTCGGGCTCTGCATCCTCTATCAGGACCGTGCTTGCACCGAACCGCAGCGGGAACGCAACCTCCATCCCGTACCCAAATGTGAACGCGATGGGCGCATTGCTGCAAAAGACATCATCCTGTCTCGGGTCCAGACAGTAGTTAGCGTATCCGTCGGCGATCGCGAGCATCTGCCGGTGAGTGTGTAGCGTCCCCTTCGGTTGCCCTGTCGTTCCGCTCGTGTACGCGAGCATCACGGCATCGTCGCGGGACGTCTCGGCCGTTGACAGCGAGTCAGATTCGTCGGCGATGATTTCCTCGTACCTGTGGTAACCGTGATCACCATCGGTCCGTTCGCTGACGACGATTTCGTCGAGGACTCCCCCCTCTATCTCGTCGGCCTCAAGGACTTCCTCGAGGAGGGTTTCGTCAACGATGGCCAGCCTCGGCTCGGCGTCACTGAGCACATAGGAGATCTCGTTGGCACGGAGAAGTTTCATCGACGGGACCGGTACGGCGCCAATTTTCTGCGCCGCGAGACAAGAGACAACGTATTCTGGCCGGTTCGGGAAGCGGACGAACACTCTCTCGCCTGGTTCGATACCGAGGTTGAGCAGGGCATTGCCGAGCTTATTGACCCGCCGTTTGAGGACTTCGTAAGTGATTTCGTCTCCCTCGAAGTAGATGGCGACGTCATTGCCGCGTCCCGCTTCGACGTGGACATCGGTCATCTCGACCGCTGCATTGATCTGTTTTGGGTAGTGGAGTTCCGGTAGGCCGTTAGATAAGTCCGGCAAGGAATCTACCGATGGGAGCTTCTCGTTCGGGATGTTCTCTTGCATACATCACGACTGTAACGTTAATGGGTGAAAATAGTATCGCCGCACCGACTACGCTTTGCAGTCGAATCACGAGTTCCTCACAGCGAGTTGACGTCGACGTTCGAGAAATACTACTAACAGAGGTCGCCGGTCTCGCTGCCAACCTGGATGTTCACTTCGTGAGGGGGTTGCCCGGTCACATAAACGCGCTACTGGCGGAGGCTGACGTGCCTTACGACAAGATATGCGAACTCGAGGAAGTCAATCCGACGTTATCCCAGACTAACATTGTCATCGTCACGGGCGCACCGGCGTCGTCGACCGGCGCGTCAACGAAGACGGCTCCAGACCCATCGCGGGCATACCAGTCCTGGACGTTACGGACGGCGATACCGTCATCGTCGACAGGCACAGCCTCAATCCAGGCTTCTCAGGTATTCCTAACCCGCTGTTCACAGACGACAAGACGAGACAAGACCGGCGTGTTCTCCGACAATGTGACGAAAACTATGCAGGAATTGGTGAATCAGTACAAAGAGTCTCAGTCTTAGAGGATGTGGGGATAGGCATACATAACTCACATGTAGGGAGTTATGATCGCCTACAATGCCGTTTCTAACACGTGAAATGAGAAGACTTCGGCAATAATATTACAAAAGTTTTGATTTCAAGACCATATCATCGCCAGATTTGAATCTTCATTGTCGTGAGAACCCCAATATTTAATACATCCCACCTAAAAAAGGTCAAAGACGAATCCCAGACAGCATGGGGGTAATTGATGGACATATCAACAATTATAGAGATTACGATAGACGGATTCGCACGCGGAATGCTATATGCATTACTCGGAGCAGGTATTACTCTGGTATTTGGTCTCGGAAGCGTACTCAATCTCTCACTGGGAATGTTCGCTGTCATCGCAGTCGTCGCAGGGGTGGTCGCGCTACCGATCGTTTCACACCCATTACTCGCAGCCCTCGTCGGGGTGGGCGTCGTCGGCGCGATGAGTCTCGTCGTTGACCAAACCCTTCTTACGAGCGTCTACAAGTCCGAAGGCGAGGAACGAATCACACTCGGTATTTTCACGACGCTGGGTCTCGAGATCGCGCTCGCTGGCCTCCTCTATGTCTACTACCCCCAGACGTATGCGATTCCGTATGAGAGTTTTCTAATTCCTATCGAGGGAGTCGCCATCCGGAGTTCGACGCTTCTCGTAATCGCAATTGCAGGCTGTTTACTCGTGTTGCTCTTTCTATTCCTTCGTCGGACCTATCTCGGCAAAGCAACGCGAACCGTGTTTCAGGACGAGACAGGTGCGTTGCTTTGTGGGATCAATCCGAGAGCGATTCGTACGATAATCTTCGTGCTTAGCGCTATCATCGCAGCGATTGCAGGCATTCTCTGGAGTTTGCAATCAACAGTGAACGTCGAGTCGGCCTTCCAGCTCACGATATTCGGCATTCTCGTCTCTATTGTCGGTGGTGTGCGGAATATCAAGGGCACTATCGCCGCTGGAATCTTTCTGGGACTCATCGTCACGTACGCTAACTATCTGATCGGATCGTACTTTTCGATGGTAATACTGTTCTCGGTAGCGGTTGGTGTCCTCGTCGCACGACCGGAGGAGATAGCATGAGTGACCAAACCACGAGAAGCGGAATACTTCCCGACGCAGTCGTAGAGTTCAAAGATATCGCAGTGGTTATCGGTGTTCTCGCCGTATTACCGATTATATTTGACACCACTGGAACGTACCAGTTACGGCTGTTGAATCAGTTCCTGGTCTTTGCAGCCTTCGCTGTCGCACTAAACATTGCATTCGGCCACACGGACCAACTATTCCTGTTCGTCGGCGCTGTCGCCGGGGTCGGTGCGTACACCACAGCGATACTTGCAGACATTCTCGGCTTGACACCGTGGATAACCTTTCCACTCGCGGGTGTCGCAGCCGGCATAATCGGGTTGATTGTGAGCTACGTCGCTGCACGCCGTAAGATGACGGTGATCGTCATTGCCATCCTCACTTTGAGCATCCAGATGGCCATCAGCGAAATTTTCGTCGGAGCAGGTGATATCACTGGCGGGACGACTGGAATGCCCTTCAACGGACTGGAAATTCCAATTCTCGTAGATGCGATTGGAATTAGCCCACAGATGGCGACATATTACTTATTGGCAGCGTTCCTCACAATCGTCTTTCTACTGTACAAGTGGATGATGAACTCAAAGTATGGGTTAGCGTTCAAGGCTATCCGACAAGACGAGATAGCTTCTGAGGCCGTCGGAATTAACGTCATCAAATACAAGGTTGTCGCTGGAGTCACAGCTGCGGTGATTATCGGACTGGTCGGTCCCCTCTACGCACAAACAGAGCGATACATATTCCCAGCAATGTTTTCGTTCCAGGCCGTCGACGTTCTCGTCCTAATCATGTTAGTACTCGGCGGAATCCGAACCTTCTATGGTCCGTTATTCGGCGCTGCGCTTATCATATATATTAATCATTTACTCGAAGATGCCGGCCAGTGGCGAACAGCGGTTCTCGGTGCGCTATTGATCGTGCTGTTCATCTACTTCCGCGAAGGCATGGTTCCAAAGGTAGAGTCATTCTGGGAAACCAAATCGGTACAACGAATTGTGTCAAGTATCAGCAAGCGTTTCCCGAATCAGTAACGCTCTATTTTCCTGGCATTGAAGCGCATCAATACCGGCCAGAAGAGTTGAAACATTTCCCCCGGTGAGATTTTAGCTCGAATATCCCACGAAGCAAAACGGTAGTTTGGCGTTTGAAGCGAAGTAGTAGATAGGTCACCAGAATCACAACCTGCAACGAAAACCCTCGAAATTTTTTTATACCGGATACACAATATGGGAAGTGATGACTCATAGCAAACGGGGTGGTCAGGTGGTTGATAGTGAGACAAAACCGTCGAAGAGAAGGTTCGGTCGACGGCGAATGCTCAATACTCTCGGTGGTTCAAGTGTCGCGATGCTCGCTGGTTGTATCGGTGGTGGGGACGGAGGAGACGATGATACGATCACGATAGGTTCGCTCCAGCCGCTCTCGGGGAACTTCGCGCCATGGGGGAGCGCCCATTCGGCTGGTCTCGAGTTCGCAATCGACGCGGTCAACGAGAACGGTGGGGTTCTCGATCGTGAAGTAGAAATCGTCGAGGCAGATACCGAAAGCAATCCCGGAGAAGGCGATTCGATCTTCAGGCGGTTCGCCGAACAGGAAGGGGCTGTCGCGATGACGGGCCCCGTTTCGAGTGATCTTGGTATCCGGACTGCGCAGACAGCCGAAGAAATGGAAATCCCCATCGTTTTCCACATGGCGGGCACCCACGAGGCTCTCAAAAAGAGTTCTCGATACACGTTCCGCGTTGGAAGCCTGACGGCCATGATGGACATACAAAATCAGGTCGAACTCATCGAAGAGCGTGGGTTTGAGAACGTAGGGGCGATCATGGGCGACTACGCGTGGGGCCAATCAGTCGACGAGCAATTCGAAGAGCGGATACCCGACAGTCTCAATTTCCACAAAACGTTCGCTCCACTGGGTGAGAGTAGTTTCGAGACGTTCATCCGGGACATGCCTGAGGATCTCGAGATGATGATTGCGTCAGGACATCCGCCCGGACAGATTTCGATCCACAACCAATTGCTCGATCTCGGATACGATCCCGAGATAACAACCGGCGCCGGCTATCCCCCGTCGGTTATTCACGGAGGGCTGGGTTCGGGGAAAGCTGAAACCTTCGGCCACATCCATATTGTAGATGTTTATGGGGATGAGTTCCAGGACGTGGCAACGCAGTTCGCCGAACAGCGGGACGAACGGATGGATACTCACGTCGGGCTAGGCTACGTGGCCGGTGAGCTAATAACAACTGCAATCGAGCAGGCCGACTCTACCGATCCGGTCGATATCGCGACAGAGATACGGAATATCGAACTCGAGACCATTCTCGCAGCCCCACTCAAGTACACGGAATGGGGAGAAATCGACGACGTCGTTACGATGTTCAGCACTTTCGAGAGTGAAGCACCCGACTATTATCCAGATGGGGAGTACAAGTTAAATGAGTACCATCGAAGCGAACCCCTGAGTGCTGACATCGTAGAGCCGTACATCGAAGAAGATTGGTGATGAATTTGTCAATAGAACGCAAAGGATTTGCCCTGTGTGGTTCAGTTTAGAAATTTCACAATTGGGGGTCACATATTAGCGTATTTCAATTAATATCACCTAGTACATAAAATTCGAGAACGATACTGGTCTGCGGAGTCGAAAATTATAAACCAAATAAGTTCGATATATGTCGTATGCTTGAAGTCGATGGTTTAAGTAAGTCATTTGGAGGGTTGACTGCGGTTAACGACGTGAGCTTCGATATCGACTCTGGAGAAATAGTCGGATTGATTGGACCGAACGGTGCTGGAAAGACTACTATGTTCAATATGATATCAGGTGTGTACAAACCAAATAGCGGAGAGGTGTATCTCGATTCTGATTCGATTACTGGAAAGCGGCCGAACGAAATTTGTAATCGGGGTGTCGTGCGCACATTCCAAATCGTTCGGACGTTCGACGAATCGACTGTTTTGGAAAACGTATTGACAGGTGCGGTCTTCGGTTCCAATAAATCCCGATCAATGGAGGAAGCCCGTGAAATCGCCCATAAGTACATCTCCTTCGTGGGAATCGATGGAAGAGAGGACACGGAAACCAGTGAACTGACAATTGCCGACCGAAAGCACGTGGAGCTGGCACGGGGATTAGCGTGTGAGCCCAAGTTAATGATGCTTGACGAGATCGGATCCGGATTGACACCCGCAGAACTTAATGAACTCACAGAGACAATCGAACGGATCCGAGATGAACTCGGTGTATCCGTGTTCTGGATAGAACACATCATGGATGCTATATTAGGTAGTACAGACCGTGTCCTCGTTCTCAATGAGGGGCAGTTGATTGCAGAAGGAAAACCAGAAGAGATTAAAAACGACGAGAAAGTCGCGAAAGCGTACCTGGGAGGCACTGCATGATACACATCGACGAAGTCAACGTCTCCTATGGAGACCTTCAAGTACTGTGGGACGTTTCGATGAGGATAACCTCTGAGGATCAGATCGTCGCACTCGTCGGACCAAATGGAGCCGGGAAGACGACCCTGTTGAAAACAATGTCCGGACTTCTGGAGATTGGCAGCGGTTCTATCGAGATGTTTGGTCAAAATATATCAACGCTTAATCCCGACGACATCGTCGATTTAGGCTTCGTTCACGTCTCCGAAGACCGGAATCTGTTTCACGAAATGTCGGTCATTGAAAACCTAGAGATGGGGGCGTATCTTCACCGGGACCAATTCGAGGAAACACTCGACGACGTATTCGAACTTTTCCCGGTTCTCGAAGAGCGCAGTCAACAACAGGCAGGTACTCTGAGTGGTGGCGAACAGCAAATGCTCGCGATAGGTCGCGGTCTGATGGCCCAACCCAAGGTCCTCGCATTAGACGAACTGTCCGTCGGTCTGGCCCCGCAAATTGCCCGTCGGGTGTTCGACAAGGTCGAAGGGATAAGCGAGGACATCACAGTGCTGCTAACCGAGCAACACGTTCACGAAGCGTTGGGTCTCGCCGACCGCGCGTATGTGCTTGAGAACGGTCGCATCGCCGTCGAAGATTCAGCGGAAGAACTACTCAACAGCGACCGCGTGAAGCAATCGTATCTTCGTGAATGAGATGTTACGTCAATCCAAAGAATCCTCTATTCTTATATCAGTGATACAGCACAGTGATGGCATCACACGGATTGGGGACGAAGAGAGTCTAATTCAGAGCAAATAATGGATAAACTGGAAAGCAATCGATGTGAGTTCTTAGCATCGACCGGTATGGATCCTGGACCATAGATATCGTCGACACAATCAGTTAGTGAGTACTGTATTGATATGGGAAACGCAAATGTAGTCACTTATTTCACTTCCATCATTTCCAGAATAGCATTGCAGAGCGGACTATTCGGCTCGAGAAAATCCTCGATAGCGGTATAATGATTCTTGTTTGGTTGGCAAAATATATCTCCATCCAGTCCATTCTGCTTCCATTCTTCGAAGTATTCCTCAGACTGGCGATGGATTTCTGACGTTTCGCTTTCCCCATAGGTGATAATCAATGGCGGGGCACTGTCAGGAACGTGTCGGATCGGACTGTTTCGGCGAACTTGCCCCCACGTTAGTTGCAACTTTGGCTGGAGATACGTGTACGGAAACGGTTCCAAATCGAACAATCCACTGATAGCACACCCTCCAAGTATCTCCTCTGAGGATATTCCATACTTTTCTTCCCACTCTGTACTCAACACCATGGCCGTCAGATGCCCGCCTGCTGAATGGCCGGCAACAAAAACACTGGAACTGTCACCACCATACTCGTCTGCATTTTCGAGTAACCAGGCGACGGCGGCTCGAGATTGCCGTACGATCTCGTCGATAGTCACGTCTGGGCAGAGCGCGTAATTCAAGACGGCAGTCGTGACGCCCGCTTTGACCAACCCCTTCGCTACGAAGCTGAACTCTTTGCTACTGAGGCTGTGCCAGTACCCGCCGTGGATGAAGAGGACAACAGGAGCGTCTGATCGCTTGGCAGGAAAAATATCGAGGTGTTCAGCATGTGTCTGTCCATACGAGACGTCAAGATGGCACTCTAATCGTTCACGGGCATCTTCGCTCTCTTCGACATAAAAATCTGCATAAGACTGGAAATCATCGACAGTCTCTCGAAGGTTATATTGCGCGTCTAGTTCCTCTTGCGAGGAGAATTCACGGTACATCATGGTACTATATTATCAGAAGGCGCCTTAAAAGGTGTGACAATTCAACATCCCCTAGTTATTTGTCAATATTTAATAAATATATCATATGTTTTCAACTTTAGCTATAGGAATTAATACCGTGGCACATGAATCGCTCGTATGGCTTTCCCTATTATTAGCGATATTCTCACTCAAGCAGCGGAGAGACATCCCGAACGGACCGCAGTTCGTGATCCTCAGCGAGGAGAAAAACGCTCGTTCGCGGAGCTAGATGAACGCGCCCGGGAACTTGCAGCAGGGCTGAATGAGGCTGGCCTCAACCCCGGAGACCATCTGACAGTTATGCTCGTCGACTCGATTGAGTTCCTCGAATGCATGTTTGCGAGCGCACATGCAGGTCTCGTCTTTAATCCCATCTCCTACCGAATGGCGCCCGAGCGACTCGCATATGTTCTTGAGCACGCCGAGTCAACGGCGTTGGTGTTTGACACTCACTGTATCGATACCGTTACCAAACTGAACGCCACCGATCGGCCAGCGGTCGAGATTGGCGTCCGAATTGATGAACCCCTCGCTAACCGCTCGTACGAGTTGCTACTTGAGGAGAGTCCTGGACGGTTTGTAGATGATTCACCAGTCGCCATTAACGAATCTGATCCCGCATTGTTACTGTATACATCTGGAACAACAGGTCGTCCCAAGGGGGTTCTCCACTCCCACCGGAGCGCTATCGAGGCTGCCCTCGCTCCTATGCCGTTCAGTCGGTTCCGACCGACAGACGTCACCCTCGCACTGGGACCAATGTACCACGTTGGCCCGCTGCTCTGTAATATCCTCCCGGGACTCGTGGTGGGTGCGTCGGTGATTATCCAGCGAGAGTTCGATCCGCGTCGCACTCTCGAATGGGTCGAGTCCGAAGCGATCACCGCAATTTGGGGCGTCCCAACTCACTATCGGGCGCTCATTGATGAAGAATCAATCGATGATCGTGACGTAACGCATCTTCGGATGCTCCAGTACTCGGGTTCGGCAATGCCCGAGCCAGTAGCACGGCGCTGTCGGGAGTACATTCCGGAGTGTGATTTTGTCAACGCGTATGGTACGACGGAGATCGTTTTTGGGACCGTATTGTTCCCGGAGTACCACGATAAGAAGCTCGGCAGCATCGGTCAGGCGGTACCAAAGGCGACAGTCCGCGTCGTCGATCCTGAGAATCCAGCCCCGGATACGACTGTTCCCACGGGCGAGGTTGGTGAACTCCTCGTACAGACACCGACTTGCATGCTTGAGTACTGGAACGATCCTGAGAAGACTGACGAAGCAATCATCGAGGGCTGGTACAGGACTGGTGATCTTGGGCGGCAAGATGAGGACGGGTTCCTCTACTTTGTCGATCGAAAAGACGATATGATTGTCAGCGGCGGCGAGAACATCTATCCTGCAGAGGTTGAGAATGTCCTGCATGACCACCCTGACGTGACCGCCGGGATAGTCGTTGGGATCCCTGACGAGCAGTGGGGTGAGATCGTAACAGCGTTCGTAGTTCCCACAGACAACTCGTTAACTGAAGACGACCTCGAGGATTACTTCACTAATTCGGGCGTGCTAGAAGATTACAAACGCCCGCGTCAGTACGAATTCCGTGACGAATTGCCAATGACTCAAAGCGACAAGATTGATCGACAGACCCTGCTCGAGTCTATCGTTGACGATAAATCCTCTATGTGACATCCTCCGCGCCCTTCGGGGCGCGGCTTCCCGTACCGAAGGTGTGATATTTGCCGGTCTACGACACGACCTGTCCTCTGATTCACCAACAAGTCCTTCTCAAGAACAAAGTTTAAAATGTTACACTCCGCACCGAATTCGCCCCTCGATGTACGGTACTATGCATCATGTCATGTGCTCACGGGATACACATTTATTTGGTGGGACGAAAATGTTTACGTGAGTATGGGTACAGATAACTTCGGCGAATACGGCGGTCGCCACGTCCCCGAACCGCTCCACGAACCGCTCGAGCAGCTCGCGAACGCGTACGACGAAATCGGCACGAGCAAGGAGTTCCAGGCGGAGTTCCGGCGCCATCTCGAGGAGTACGCCGGTCGACCGACGCCGCTGTACTACGCCGGCAATCTAAGCGATCGATACGACGCCGACATCTACCTCAAACGAGAGGATCTGCTCCACGGCGGCGCACACAAGATTAACAACTGTCTAGGCCAGGCGCTGCTCGCGAAGAAGGCCGGAAAAGACCGGCTGATCGCGGAGACGGGCGCCGGCCAGCACGGCACCGCGACGGCGATGGTCGGCGCGCTGTTCGACCTCAAGACGGAGATCTACATGGGGAAGAAAGACGTTGAGCGCCAGAAGATGAACGTCTTCCGGATGCGCCTGATGGGAGCCGAGGTCAACGAGGTCACGCAAGGTGGAGAAGGGCTCGCGGACGCCGTCGACGCCGCGCTCGAGGACCTCGTCGAGAACGTCGAGCACACTCACTACCTCGTTGGCAGCGTCGTCGGGCCGGACCCGTTCCCGCGGATGGTTCGGGACTTCCAGAGCACCATCGGCGACGAGGCCCGCGAACAGTTCCTCGAGCGAACGGGCGACCTGCCGGACGCCGCGGTCGCGTGCGTTGGCGGCGGCTCCAACGCCATGGGGCTGTTCCACGCGTTCCGTGACGACGACGTCGAATTCTACGGTGCCGAAGGCGGCGGAGAGGGTGCCGACTCGACGAGACACGCCGCTCCGCTCGCGAAGGGGAAAGACGAGGTCATCCACGGCATGAAGACGAGAGTCATCGACGACGATGTCGAGGTCCACTCCGTTTCGGCTGGTCTGGACTACCCCGGCGTCGGCCCGGAACACGCCATGTTCCGCGAGGTCGGCCGCTGCGAGTACACCGCCATCACCGACGACGAGGCTCTCGCCGCCTTCCGCGAACTCAGCGAAACCGAGGGGATCATCCCGGCGCTCGAGTCGAGCCACGGCGTCGCTCGAGCGATCCAGTTGGCTGAAGAGGGCGACCACGAGACGATCCTCGTGAACCTCTCCGGGCGCGGCGACAAGGACATGGAGACCGCGGCGGAGAAGTTCGACTTCGACTGATTACGCGGGCCTGTTTCGGTCGATTCGCACCCGAGCGCATCCTCTCGAACCCTTCACGCGAGCCTCGACCGAACGTTCTCGGCGAGCGCGCCCATCGCCTCGTCGGCCCGTTCGACGTCGTCGGTCATGCTGAAGAAACCGTGCGTAAGCGTCGGGTAGTGGTCGTGTTCGGTCGGGACGCCGTGGTCGGACAGTTTCTCGGCGTAGGCGGCACCCTCGTCCCGAAGCACGTCGTGTCCCGCCGTCACGACCGTCGTAGGGGCCACACCCGAGAGATCCGGCGCGCGCAACACCGTTGCGAACGGGTTGCGTTCGTCGACCGGACTCCGGAGGTACTGGTCCCAGAACCAGCGCACGCCGTTTTCCGTGAGCAATGGTCCGTCGCCGTGCTCGCGATAGGAGTCGCGATCGAACGAGCGATCGGTCATCGGGTACAGCAGAAACTGGCCGTCGAGGTCCGGTCCGTTGGCTCCGCTATCGCGCGCCCGCAGCGCCGTCGCCGCGGCGAGGTTTCCGCCGGCGCTCGTCCCCGCCACGCCCAGCCGATCCGGATCGCCGCTGAGCGAGTCGGCGTAGTTGGCCGCCCACTCGAGGGCGGCGTAGGCGTCGTCGACCGCCGCTGGGAAAGGGTGTTCAGGTGCGAGGCGGTAGTCGACCGAGAGAACGAGACACTCCGCACGGGCAGCCAGTTCTCGGCAGATGTCGTCCGCAGAGTCGAGCGTCCCCAGCGTCCAGCCGCCGCCGTGGTAGAACACCAGCGTCGACGGACGCTCGGCGGGTGGACGATAGACTCTGATCGGCAGATCGCCGCCGGGACCGTCGATCCGCAGATCCCGGACCGACCGCATCTCGGGACCGCTGCCGGCCGAGAACACCTCGTCCTCGAGCCGGCGGGCGCTCTCGACCGACAGCGAGTACCAGGGCGGGATGCCGGCCGTCTGAATCTCGTCGATGACGCCCTCGAGTTCGGGGTCCAGTTCGTCGCTCGCGTCATTCATGTCCCGAATGAGGACCGAGTGAACGTTTAATCTTTTTCGTATCGTGGATCAACGTCGGACGGGAGCAGCGATAAACGAACGACGACCGTTCGTCCGCCGACGGGATCCCGAATCGTCACAAAACGTCGAAACGTTCCTGTAGGTTCCTCTCGAGAGTGAACACATGGACTCGAACGCGGACGACGACGCGCCCGCCGAACGCCACACCAGTGACCATCGAACCGGCCACGAGTACGCTCACAAGCGCGACGACACCGCCCCGCTCGCAACGCTCCGGGATCGCTTCGACATCCCCGACGAGCTCTACATGGACGGCAACTCGCTTGGCCCGATCTCAGAAGATGCCAAGCGAACCCTGGACCGGGCGATCGACCAGTGGCGCGAACTGGGCATCCAGGGCTGGACCGAGGCCGAGCCGCCGTGGTTCTGGTACGGCGAACGCCTGGGCGATGAGCTCGCACCGCTGCTGGGCGCCCGCGAGGAGGAAGTGGTCGTCGGAAACTCGACGACCGTCAACATCCACACGCTGATCGGCACGTTCCTCGATCACTTGGGGCCGGACGTCCCCCGCGGCGTGCTGGTCAACGAACTCGACTTCCCCACCGACCACTACGCGATCCGCGCCCAGCTCCGCCAGCGGGGGCTCGACCCGGACGAGCATCTCCACGTGGTCGAGAGTCGCGACGGACGGACGGTCGAGACCGAAGACGTCGTCGCCGCGATGGACGAACACGACGTCGGCATCGCCTTCATGCCCTCCGTCCTCTACCGCAGTGGACAGCTGTTCGACCTCGAGCGGATCACCGAAGCGGCCCACGAGCGTGGAATCCTCGCGGGGTTCGATCTCGCACACTCGATCGGCGTCGTTCCCCACAAACTCTCTGATATCGACGTCGACTTCGCGGTCTGGTGTAGCTACAAGTACCTCAACGCGGGGCCGGGAGCGATCGCCGGACTCTACGTCGACGAGCGCCACTTCGACGTGACGCCCGCGCTCTCGGGCTGGTGGGGGCACGACAAGGAGACGCAGTTCGAGCTGAATCTCGAGTTCACGCCGGCTGACGGCGCCGGCGCCTGGCAGATCGGTACGGTCCCCGTCTTCAGCGCGGCGCCGTTGTTCGGCTCGATCGAACTGGTCAGGGAGGCCGGCATCGAGGCGATTCGCGAGAAGTCGCTCGCGCTTACGTCGTACCTCCTCTTCCTCGCCGATGAGCGCCTCGCCGAACGCGGCTTCGCGGTCGGAACGCCACGAGATCCCGACCGACGTGGCGGCCACGTCGCGCTCGAGCACTCCGAGGCCGAGCGGATCAGCCAGGCCCTACGGAATCGCGGCATCATCGTGGACTTCCGGCCTCCCAACGTCATCCGCGTCTGTCCGGCGCCGCTGTACGTCGGATTCGAGGACGTCCTCGATGTCGTCGACGAACTGTGCGAGATCGTCGACGAGAAAGCGTACGAACAGTACGAGACGAAGAGCGAAGTGACGTAACGAACCCGTTCAGATCTTCTGGGATTCAGTCTCTTTTTTCAACTTCGGGAGGAAGTCCATGTAATCGGTCCCGCCGGTTCCGGTGGTATCGCCAGTTACTTCGTTGATGTACTGAGCGACCTGGCTGAAGTGGACCCGTCGGAAGTCGCCGAGTTCGTCCATACAGCGGTTGTACTCGGCACGGAGGTCCTCGCGATCGCTATCGGCCACGAAGGGGCCCACGTCGGGTCCCTCGTCGAACGCCGCGATGACGGATCGGTGAGTCTCCGGCATGTAGCTTCGCATGTCAATCAGTTTCTCGATCAGGTCCGTGGCGGCGTGGTCGACCCCGAGCACAGCGTCGATCGACGGCAGGACCGAACTCTGGGCGCCCGAACCACCCCGCATCGTCTGGGGCGTTCCCTCGAGTTCGTCGACCCCTTCGTAGACGACCTCGTCGAACCCGTTGTAGTAGGGTCGATAGTTTCGGGCGAACGCCTCGGGATCGTTGTTCTCGGTCATTCGAGCCATGATCGTGGTTTGCTCCTCGAGCGCGTCACCAATCGTCTCGAGGGCCGGGAGTAGTGCGTCGGGATCGTTGTCGCGGACAGCTTGCTGAGCGCGCGCACAGGCGGTCAGCGCGGGCCCAGCCCTAGCTTCGATCGCGACGTGGATCACGACGAACCACCGCTCGTCGGACAGCGACGTGAACTGCTGAACGGTGTCCAGGTTTTCAACGTCGAAGCCGGTGTCTCGGTCGCATTGCTGCCAGTTGTGCAGACAGAGCATGTCGTACGAAAGGATCGGCTTTCGACCGAACCGCTGCGAGGTTCGATACAGCGGCACGGCCGCGCCGGCTGGAAGCCGATCGACGGGATCGGCACCGATATCGTTGACATACGCGCTCGCGAAGAAACCGCTGAGCAGACACAGCCGGACCGTTTCGCGCTCGGAGAGCGCCTCGAACAGTCCGTCCGGTGGCGGTTCGAGATCGCGGACGGCCGGCCGAAGGGATCCGTCCTCGAGTCGGCCGGGAAGTTCGGCCCCGACCCGGTCGAACTCGCGAAGGTAGCTCGCGATTGGCCGGTCGTGTACGTCGATCTCGAATGAGCGCAGGGGGTCCGATTCGGGAAGGAACCCGCGTCCGGCGGTGATATCGTATTCCTCGAGAACCTCCGTCGCAGGTTGAACCATCTTATAACTGCTACACTCTCGAGTACTATGAAAATTTGTCCGCATACAGACACATTGATGTGCAGATATGGTGGCTGGCTCGAGTTCCCGGTGAAAAATGTGCTGGTCCGGGGGTCGGTTCTCATTCCCCTTCGCACTGGATCGACACTGACGGATCGCTCGAACAGGCCGAGACTAATAATCATTGAACTGGAAGAAAACGAAAGCTCTCAGAAACACAGCATCAGGAATTCGAAGCAACTGTTCACGAATCACCGGAAGAAGTTGGGGTCGACGCGCCGGCGTGGACGCCGGCGCTCGTCCAGCAGTATCTCGACGAAACGTACGACATCGAGTACTCCCTCTCGAGTTGTCGGCGGTTGCTGAAAGAGGCGGAATTGACCTACCAGAAACCACACCGTACAGCCGCCGAGGCTGACGAAGACGAGCAAGAGGCGTTCCACGACAAACTCAACAAAAGCGGCGGGTGCTGGACGCTACCGATGTCTGGATCGATCAACTCAAGCAATCCATTCAGGTCGAACCGCGTGCCGCGTGATTTCCGCGCTGCACGCGGCCAGCTGTCGAAGTCTCTGCCCAACGCGACTGGACGTGTCTGTTGGGCGCGATCACCGACTACGGTGATCATTTTTCTTTCGGGTCGAAGCGTACGGTACCGACCACAACGTAAAACATATCGTTCTCATATTATGTAAAGTATTCAAAGATGATTTACTCGTCATGCTGGATGGAGCGCCGTATTTTCAGAATTGAGGGATTGTGAAAACGTGAAAGGACTGAGTCTGCTCGCTCAGCGTTTATCTAACGGCTCGACTCTTCACAGGCTGCGATAATCACATCTGGATCGTCAACGAGACGGTTTTCCATGTAGTTCCCCTTGCCTTTCCCGGCCCACTTGCGCTCTTGCTCGATAATTGAGAGAAACTCGAGTTCCGAGAGGATGTCGCGGACACGTCGGAGTTTCAAATGCGAGGAGTCATCGCGTTCACACAAACGTTTGTAGAGGTCGTAGACTTCCGTCGTCTGCACTGCGTCGTCGGTTCGGTCGGGTTGTTTGACAAGCAAAGCCATCGCCTCGAGGACGAGCTTCGCATGGCTGGGCGATTTTGAAATTAACTCTGCTAGTCGACTCGTCTCCTCACGCTCGTGTGCGAGGTTGACACAGGTTTCAGTAACGGTCTCAAGATGCTGTTCCTCAGCTATTTCGCCGGCAAATCGAAGGATGTCAATCGCTTTACGTGCGTCACCGTGTTCTCGTGCAGCTAACGCAGCAACTCGAGGAACAACACCGTCTTCCAGGACGCCGTCATGGAACGCATCGGATCGCGAATGAAGGATCTCCTGGATCTGAGTTGCATCGTACGGAGGAAAGACGTACTCGCGTTCACAGAGACTCGATTTGATGCGTTCGTCAAGCGATTCTTTGTATCGAATCTTGTTCGAGATGCCAATCGTTCCGATAGTGCTGGAGGAGAGCTTTCCGGATTCGACCGCTCGAGAGAGTTGCATGAGAATGTCGTCTGATTCCATTTTGTCGACTTCGTCGAGGATAACGAGTGCGGCATCGAACTGTTGGTCGATTATCTGCCACAGGCGGCGGTAGTATTCCGATGTGCTCAAACCAGAGTGGGGAATCGAGATACCAGTTGTATCTTTGTCGTTGAGCTGATGACCGAGTGACTGGACAGCCTGTGTCTCGGTCGATTCCTGGAGACAGTCGACGTAGGCTACACCGATTGTAACACCATTATCCGCTGCTCGGGAAATTGCCTGGTTCGTGATGAACTTCGAGCAAAGGGACTTTCCAGTACCTGTTTTTCCGTACACGAGTACGTTGTTCGGTGTATTTCCGGTAAGCGCAGGCTGAATTGCGCCGGCAAGATTCGTGAGTTCCTGTTCGCGGCCAATGATTCGGTCTCCATCGGGAAGGTGAGACACCTGTAAGAGATCTTTGTTCCGGAAGATCTCGTTTTCTCGAGTGAAGTAGTCGCGGGATTCAGGCATTCTCTTGCGGATGCATTCTCAGAGAGGGGCTTAACTCTTTCCACCAGATTGCCGCTGTATGGGAAGGATATCGACCACACAGGGGCTCAGAAAGAAGATACTCACACCAGAATGCCGCTGTAAGCAACGATACTCACCCCTCGTTTCCGCTGTATAGCCTAGTGAATTGAATGAGAATATAATGAACGGTAGAAGGTGACTCACACGCATAGTGCAGGTCCACCCCTCATTGCCGCTGTATGCCAGATGTCAGACGGACCCGCTCCATGCACCCAGGACACCACATTGCTGCTGTATAGAGGAGAAAACCCCGAAAGAAACGGGGAGAAGTGGATGAAAGACCCCGGAGTGCCGCTGTAACAGAACACACACACCCCACGTTGCCGCTGTATAGATTTCGAGAGAGCCTCCAGGAGAAACGAGACGAGAAGGATATTTACACGAGACGATTTTCGCCGCTAGACGTCGAAACCCTCTGGAAGGAGTGGAGTTGTTCTAAGCTGAATTGATAGCGATCTCTGGTGGAAAGAAAAATCGTTCGATAGAAATCGAACTTCTTGTTCGATATACCTAGTGGACTATTCTCACCCGCCCCACTTATAGTTACCGGGAGTAGGATTTGGGACAACGAGTTGGTTTGGGAACATCATCGGACTCCCACTCTGAAACTTACCGATTCATTCTTTCTCACCCCACCTTTGGATCTATACAGCGGCAATGAGGGGTGTGTCTCTTCCCAACTCCGCTTTAGAACGTTCCACTCCAGAACAACTGGCCTATGGCTCCGTCTCGGGCAGCGAATCTCTAACGTTCGATATCGACCGACGTTTCCAGTATACTCGTTAAGAACATGAATCAGCAGACTGCAGAATTTCCAGTATACTCGTTGAGAACATAGATCAGCAGACTGCAGAAGGGATACGTAAACGAGGATGTCGGAACACCCCCTCCCCACCATTTCCAGTGAAGCAGTATCTTCCAGTCCCACTGATACAAACGAAGACTAGTTCCCTGAGTTGACTGGACCTTTATACTTCGACTTTATTTTTTCGCCCGCTCTCCACTGCCAGTAGTAGTAGCTATTGTCGTTGATCTCCTTCACTGTGATCGTCGCCTTCGAGGGAACGTCATCCGGAAGGTCCTCCGGTCTCTCTTTGACGTCGTTGTTCTCCTCATCTTCCGCTAGTCGTACCTCTCGCTCACGGTATTCGGCGAGCTCCTCAGTGTACCTGGCGATGTCTCGAAGAAGATCGGGCGAGTAATCGTCGAATGTGTTGACTATGTCGGTAGGGAGTTTCTGTGGGGGTGTCGGTGGTTCGTAGGACATGGTGATTCAACCCGTGTTAACCAACATGAATGTCAAAGACATAGTTCTGTTGGTTAAGACTGTTCTCCACTGCTTTCCGTCAACTCTACCTCTCCCCTGCTGTCACGGACCTCGTTGAGAAAGCCCTTTGACGTACTCTATCGTCTTGACCAGCCACGATCCGTCACTGTCGTAGCCAAACGAAACGACTCTCATGTGTTGTGATCGTGGAGTGTGCGACCTGGACATGGTGTTCTGTCTCTTACTCTGCTTGCTAGAACGGTAATGAGTGACCGATCAGCAATGGGTAGGTGGAGATTGGAATGCGCCTCCGCCCTTCAGCGGGCGATGAAAGACTTAACCAACGTGCCGATCCTCTTTGCCGGACTGTTGGTTAATACGGTTTCGGTTTAGCCTCGATCGAACCTAATACTCCATTATCACTCCTTACCTATGGAAAACCCTGCTCCGAATCATCTGTATCTCGATATCGACGACCTTTGTATCCGCAATCAGGACAATCAAACCACAATCAAGACAATCAAACCAACTTTACAACTCGCTCGCTTGCTGACCATCTCGTCGATCTCCGAACCCGGTGATTTTCTCACACAATACGTACCTTTACTATGTGTGTGATGAGCGTATAGGGCATGCTGGACGAATTCGATTTTGAACTATTCCAAGAATTGACGGCAGCTACCGGCCCCGTGGGATACGAAGATGCAGTCCGAGACATCGTCGAACGAGAACTACGAGAATCGACCGACGAAGTCCGCAGGGATGCGATGGGGAACGTCGTTGGAACGATCAACGGCGAGTCCGATTATCGTGTGACCGTCGCCGCCCACACGGATGAGTGGGGATGGATAGTCGAACGAGTAACCGACGATGGGTTCCTTAAACTGAAGATTCTCGGCGGTACGAATCCCAGCACCGCCCGATCCCAGCGAGTTACCGTCAAAACACAAACGGAGGAGCTGATGGGGATTATCGGAGCGGTGCCGCCGCACATGCTCGAAGAAGAGGATCTCGATATGACCCCGGACAAACGACGCCAGGACGTCTGGGACGTTGAAGACGTCTACGTAGATCTCGGCCGATCGGTCCAGGAAGTTCGCGATCGCGTTTCGCCTGGTGACGTAGTCACGCTCAAGCAGGAAACGGTTAAAATGGGGGACTACGTCACTGGTAAAGCGTTCGACAACCGTGCACTGGTCTTCGCGATGCTCGAAGCGGCTCGCCGAATCGAAGATCCTGCGGTGACGATCGACTTTGCGGCGACCGTCCAGGAGGAAGTCGGACTTCGGGGGGCGGAGGCTCTTGCATCTGATCTTGATCCGGACCTGGCGATTGCACTTGATATCACCCTCGCAACCGATCAACCTGAGTACGATGAAGACGATCACATTAGCGAAACCGGGGCTGGAACGGCAATCAAAGTGATGGACCGACGGACACTGACGAATCCGAAGGTCTATCGCCGCATGCAACGCGTTGCCGAAGCAGCGTCTATCCCCTACCAACTAGAACTCCACTCGTCTGGCGGAACGGATGCAGGCGCGTTCCAGAACGGACAGGGAGCGACACCAGTTGGGGCAATCTTACTCCCAACTCGAAATATACACTCGGACACAGCTAGTGCCCATATAGACGACGTCTCGGCGACGATCGATTTGCTGACGGAGTTTTTGGCTACCGAGGAGGGTGACGAATACATTCTGTAATTGAAATCCGCGAACGGTTTGTCAGAGTCGCGATCCAACGGGGGTCCACAGGGTGTTCTGCCCCGTACCGTCGAAACCTCGAAGGCTCGTTTACGCTCATCCGAGGATCTTGCTACCAGATGATAATTCGGATCAGAGTTGGTAACCTCCTTTTGGTTCCTGATTCCCTCACAGGTTTCGACGGCTGCTGGGGCAACCAAATGTTGCAGGTAGATCATGGGTTGGTCGTTATTCCGTCGACCCATCTCCCATACGCACAGTATTCTTTGGCGTTACTCACCGGGAATACGTTTTTGAGTTGATTATGGCCACCTCTACCTGGATGGTTGAGTAAAAACTATGTGGTGAGAGAACTCTTTCCAAATGTATGTCAAAGGGTAGCCATCCATATATGCCAAATTCCTCTGAGGAAATAAAAGAGGAGATGCTGAACACGATTGGGGCTGAGACTATTGAAGAATTGTATGAGCAAATCCCAACTGAACTCCAGTTCCATGGCGATTTCGACCTCCCGTCCGCAAAAGGCGAACTCGAACTAAAAAGACAGGTCGAAGAAATCCTCTCGGAGAACAAATCGTGCGACGAAAACCTCAATTTCAGGGGCGCAGGCTGCTGGCAACATCACGTTCCGGCCGTCTGCGATGAAATCTCCGAGCGACGAGAGTTCCTGACCTCCGAGTGGGGATCGCCCGAATCCGATCAAGGGAGGAACCAAGCCTGGTTCGAGTTTTGCAGTCAGCTCGGCGAACTTCTGGAACTCGACGCGGTTGGGATGCCAGTCTACAGTTGGGGGAATGCGGCCGGCTTCGCGATTCGTATGGCCCACCGATTGAACGGCCGAACTCAAGTCCTCGTTCCGGAGACGATCGGTCCAGAGCGACTCGAGGTCATCGAAAATTACCGACGGCTCGCAGGGAGCGACGATGATCTTACGATCGAAACGGTCGCATATGATCGTGAAACGGGCCGGATGAATGTTGACGAGTTATCAGAGAAGTGCTCGACGGAAACGACGGCTGTCTACTATGAGACACCGACGTATCTTGGGACGATCGAGTCACAGGCGAGCGAAATAGCGGCGATTGCTCACGAAAACGGCGCGGAGTGTATTGCCGGCGTTGATCCGATCACTCTCGGAATTCTCGATACACCGGCAAACCACGGCGCCGACATCGTGGTCGGGACCACGCAGCCACTGGGTGTGCACATGAACGCCGGAGGGGGCTGCAGCGGGTTCCTCGCGACCCGAGACGAAGAAGCGTACGTCGTCGAGTATCCGACGCTCTTGTTGAGCGCCACTGAGACGTCCCGCGAGGGTGAACTCGGGTTCGCATTTATGCCGGAGCAGATCGGCCGATCGTCATACGGTGAACGAGAAGAAGGAAACGATTACACCGGCACTTCAGTCTTCCTTTGGACCATCCGGAACGCGGTCTATCTATCGCTGATGGGTCCGAAAGGGTTCAAGGAGGTAGGCGGTCTCATGATCGAACGCGCTCACTATGCTGCAGACAAGTTGTCCGCTATCGATGGAGTGACTATCGAGCTATCTTCTGAATTTTTCAAGGAGTTTCTGGTCAACTTTGATGATACCCAGCAGACTGCCGAGGAAGTAAATGCGGCACTCCGTGATCGCGGTATCTTCGGCGGACACGTGGTCTCTGACGAGTTCCCGGAATTGGGCGATAGCGCACTCTACTGTGTCACTGAAGTGCATACCAAGGAGGATATCGATCAACTGACGACTGCGATGCGTGAGGTGATCTCGACATGAGTCAACAAAAAGACGAACCTGAAATGGGCGACGAAGAGACCCCCGAGTGGGCGCAACTTAGCGAACTCAAGGGAGCACGAGAAGGCCAACGCGGTGGTCTCGTTCGAGAGTATCAAGCGCAGACGTGGGACGAGCCGCTTATCTTCAACATGGGTCGAGAGGGTCGTCGAGGGATCGTTTTTCCCGAGTCGGAACCCGAAGTAACGGATACGGTTGGTGAATCAACTTCGTACGTTCCTGACGCCGTCCGCCGAGAGTCAGAACCAGAGCTGCCGGAAGTTTCGAAGCCGTGGGTACTTCGCCACTATCTTCATCTTTCACAGGAGACGCTCGGGTTCACGAACCTCAGCCCCTGGGGCACCTGTACGATGAAATATGCGTCGAAGTTGGGCGAACAGATAGAAAGTCAGCAACTCGCGGATTTACATCCGTTGCAGGACGAAGAGACGCTACAAGGTGTGCTGGAGATCGTCTACGAACTCGAACAGTACCTGAAGGAACTCACTGGAATGGACCGGTTCTCCTTCCAGGCGGCGAGTGGAACACAGTCCGCGTTCGTGTTTACGTCCCTCCTTCGAGCGTACCTCGAAGACAGGGGCGAATTTGAACAACGAAACGAGGTGATAACGACGCTGTATACACACGCCTGCAGCCCTGCGACAGCCAACGTGTCAGGGTTTGACGTCATTACGCTCCAGCCAGGCGATAACGGATACCCACCGACCGAAGCCCTCAAAGAGGCGGTATCCGATCGAACGGCCGCACTGATGGTCGTAAACCCCAACGACCTCGGAATCTACAACCCAAACATGAAAGAGTGGGTTGACATTGTTCACGATGCCGGTGGACTATGCTTCTACGACCAGGCGAACTTCAATAGTACGATGGGAATTTCGAGAGCCGCGGACATCGGGTTCGACGCATCACAGTACATGCTCCACAAGACCTTTGGAAACCCGAAAGGCGGTCTCGGCCCTGCAGCTGGCGCGTTCGGCTGTACGGAAGAACTGAGTGAGTTCCTTCCGAGCCCCGTCGTCACCTACGACGGCGAGACGTACCTGCTCGACGAGGATCGTCCGAAGAGCATAGGAAAGGTGCGTGAATTTTGGGGGAACATTCCTCTCCTGGTGAAGGCTTATATGTGGATTCACGCGATGGGTGGCGACGGGATCATCGAGGGTAGCCACCTGTCGGTTCTTGGGAACAATTATCTCGACACGCTCCTTGAGGACGTTCCGGGTCTCTCGAAATCCGTCGAAGACCTGTCACAGCACCGCATGGAAATGACTCGGCATTCGTGGGGGAAGCTTCACGAGGACACGGGCGTCAGCACCATTGACATCCGACGGCGATTGACCGACTTCGGAATCGACGCCTATTGGATGAGTCACGAGCCGTGGACCTATCCCGAGCCGTTTACGCCCGAGATGGGAGAGATGCACTCAAAGGAGAACATCAAAACGTACGCGGAGGCAATCAGGCGAATTGCCCTGGAGGCCTATTCGGAGCCCGAGAAGGTCAAAAACGCCCCACACAACCAGTCGAAACGACGAGTGGACGAAGCACGGATCAACGATCCCGATCAGTGGGCCCTCACGTGGCGAGCTTTCAAGAAAAAGTTCCCAGAATGGGGTGAATCGAACTAATCTCCGACTGAGAGCTTGGTCCACGATGACGTCGATTAGGGCACGACCATCGATTGCGGATGGACATTGACGGCACCATCCCAGTCCTGGCTGGTCATATGATCGTCGAACGCGAATCGTTATACACGGCCGGTCGAAGCTCAATCATTTTCGTTGAGGTTGTATTTCATAATCCGGGCGTGACGCTCCGAATTCCGTTCGAGTCCGTATACCGGTCCAGACAGAACATCGGCCCCCGAAATCGCCTGCTCGATCGCTCGATAGTCCGCATCGGTCAACGAGAAATCGAGCGTTCGACGAATATCAGCGAGGTGTGTGGTGTCGCGCGCACCGACGATTATCGAACACACCCGTTCTCGTTCGAGGACGAACCGATTCGCCACGTTCGCGATCGAAACCCCGCGGCGCTCTGCGATTTCGGAAAGCGTCTCCAGCAACGCCTGAAACCCTTCCCATTCGACCGAATCGTCGATGATGAGTTTGTATTTCGTAAGCGACCGATTCTCGAGGGGGACGTTGGGCACCTCCATCCCGAGATAACGGTCAGTTAAAAAACCACCAGCCAGCGTGCCATAACACAGTAGTTCGATATCGTATTTGTGGCAGAAATCGACCATCGAATCGGCCGGCCGGCGATCGAGAAGCGAGTACTGAACCTGGTTACTGACGATGGGTATCCCAGCTGCCATGAGTTCCTCCAGATGTGGCGTATCGAAGTTCGTGACGCCTATATGTCGAATTTTCCCCTCCTCACGGAGGTCATCGAGAATCGATGCGGTTTCGACGTAATTATCGACGCTATAATCCCACCAATGAAACTGTACGAGATCGAGTGTATCGACGCCAAGACGGGCTCTCGATCGGTCGATAATCTGCTCGACATCGTCCCGAGAAACAGTATCCAGCGCGTTTCGATCGGGAACGTACTTTGTATGGACTTGAACGGGCGGAGCTTCGTTTCGTCTTCGCCGGTACTCATCACGAAACTCGCCGATTAGTTCTTCGACGCCGGTATAAATGTCCGCACAATCGAACGTCGTGATTCCGGCGTCGACAAATTCGAACATATCTTCGACCGGCGTTGAACTAGTATTGTCGCTGTGGCTCTCCGCGAGCTGCCATCCGCCCTTGAGAACTGGTGAAATTGAATACCCTTTGGTCAACTCATGTTTCATGAAGTGGAGTTCATTCCGAACGCACTTACCTATATTGTCCGTGTAGCGGCTTCATTGCACGACGGGTGACTACGTACGGTTCGTTCCGGAAACGTCACTGTGGCTAAACGTTCGCTCTCGGGTTCGCGTAATTTCGAACCGGCCACCGACGTTGGGATCGGGGCCTGAAACGATCGTATCCGTCGTCATCCAATCGTTGTCGTGCGTTTTACGTTGTTTGGCGGGTAGCAGTGGGAGCAACGATGAGAGCGCATACAGCGAGAAGGATTGTCCCTCCGGGAAAACGAGTTCTTCCCCGTGGACTTCGAAATAATCACCAACCTCGTAGCTCGCTACGTCCTGACCACGAATTTCAACGCACTCAACGCGAAGATCGTACAGCGTGAATTCATCATCTCGTTCCGTCATTATTTGCTCTGTGGCGTGTATGACCACCGAGGATAAAGAGTATGGGTTTGATCGTCCGCTGGTGATTCTGAACCAGAGTTCGGCGATGCCATGCAATCCTCGTCAGAAGACCGTGAGACAGGATGCCTCTATTTGCCATCATCCTAAGCGCTACACTCACCCGATCCCCTTCGTTCTTTCTTGATAGCACGGAACGACGAAGCAAATATGTCTTCGTGCATCACCTGACCTGTAGTTCAGATCGTACCCTCGTTATATGGTATCCGTTGAACTGCGTTCCGCGTCACTTATCCATCATCGTTTAGAGTGAATTGTATGGATATCGGCCACGACCTCGATACGTTCGAATCCCGTCGTTCGACAGTTTACGCACCAAATGGTGTCGTCGCGACGAGCCAGCCCCTCGCCGCAAGCGCTGGCCTAGCGGCACTCCGAAACGGCGGCAACGCATTCGACGCCGCGATTTCGGCAGCAGCCGCTCTCAATGTCGTTGAACCGACGAGTACGGGCATCGGCGGGGATGCCTTCGCGTTGTATCGGACGGCCGATGGTACTGTCGGCGGGATTCGTAGTTGTGGTCACGCCCCAGCCGACGCGACAATCGAGACCGTCCGAACTCGTTTGGCTGTCGAAACGAACACGGAGACCGACTCGGTGACGATGCCTGAACGAGGGCCTCACACTGTTACTGTCCCAGGAACGGCACGCGGATGGGAGCTCATGGTCGAGCGGTTCGGTCGTTTGTCGCTCTCAACAGTGCTCGAACCTGCCATCGAGTACGCTTTCGGAGGCTATCCCGTCTCGGAGACGATCGCCAGCTACTGGACTGGCGCTGAAGAACTGTTCGAGGACGCGAACGCTCGCAAGGCATACTTATTCGACGGACAGGCTCCGAAACCGGGTGAAGTCGTCCGTCTCGAAGCGCTTGGACGAACGCTTCAAACGATTGCCGAGGAGGGGGCGGATGCCGTTTACGAAGGAGAAATCGCCGATGCTATCGTAGATGCAATTCAGTCACGGGGCGGACTGCTATCGAAGTCGGACCTGGCTTCCTTCAGCCCGGAACTGATCGATCCAATCAGCACGTCCTATGGCGGTGTCGACGTGTTCCAACTCCCGCCAAGCAACCAGGGAACAATCGCACTCGAGGCGTTGAACATCGCCTCAGCGATCGACGCCGGCGATGCCGCCTACGAAACGCCCGATCGAATCCACCTGTTCGCCGAGGCGACGAAACGAGCTTTCGAGGACGGCCATCAATACATCGCCGATCCTGAGTACGAGGAGATCCCACCGCTAAATTCGCCATCGTACGCTCGACAGCGGGCCCGATCTATTCGTCCCAAGGAGGCGACAGATGTCTCATTCGGCATTCCGGACTCGAACGCAGAAGATGCCGATACGGTACTCGTCTGTGCTGCGGACGTGGCTGGAAACGTCGTTTCGTTCATCAATTCGCGCTTCATGGGATTCGGTAGCGGGATCGTTGCCGGTGACACCGGGATTGCGTTGCAAAACCGCGGCGCATCGTTCTCGCTTGATCCTGCGGATCCAAACCGACTCGAACCAGGAAAGCGACCCTTCCACACGCTCATGCCGAGTGTCGTGAAGTTCGCCCGCGACGATTGGGCTGCTTTTGGGGTAGTCGGTGGATACATGCAACCTCAGGGGCAAGTGCAGATTCTTTCGAATCTAATCGACTACGGGATGGACCTTCAGCCGGCCCTCGATGCGCCGCGATGGCGCTATCGCGTGGACGGATCACTCGGGCTCGAAGCCCGAACGTCTGCTCCCCTACAGTCCAAGCTAGTTCGGTGGGGCCACGACGTCCGCGTCGAGATTCCGGCGATGTTTGGAGGCGCACAAATTGCCCGGGTCTCCGACGACGTGCTATCGGGCGCCAGCGAACCCCGAACTGACGGGATGGCCATCGGCTACTGAGGCACGTTGATCGAGAATCGATACGCCGACTACCCGTCTCAGTCGATGTAGTGATGGCAGGCGCAGGTGTGCTTGTCTTCGGTCGCGACGAGTTCCGGTTCGGTTTCCTCGCAGACAGGACCGATGTATTCCTGACATCGGGTGTGGTACCGACACCCGCTCGGCGGATCTTGTGGACTCGGAATATCTCCCTCGAGTATGATCCGATCGTCCAGTACCTCCGCATTGGCCCGCGGAATTGATGACAGTAGTGCGCGAGTATACGGGTGTTGAGGATTCTCGAATAACCGTTCCGTCGGGGCGAGTTCTGCAAACTTTCCCAGGTACATCACGGCAATTCGCTCTGAGATGTGACGCACGACGCTGAGATCGTGACTGATGAACAGATAGGTCAGGTCGTACCTGTCCTGGAGCCGCTGTAGTAGATTGAGGATATCAGCCTGCACGCTCACGTCAAGGGCACTCGTCGGTTCGTCACAGACGACAAACGTTGGATTGACGCTGAGGGCGCGAGCGATCGCAATGCGCTGTTGTTGACCGCCTGAAAATTCGTGCGGTGCACGCGACAGGTGTTCTTCACTCAGTCCAACTTCTTCGATCAACTCCATCACACGCGATTTTCGTTTTTCCTTCGACCAATCTGTGAGGAACCGCATCGGCTCGGTAATCGTCTTTTCGATAGTCATCCGTGGGTTTAGACTCGATGCCGGGTCTTGAAAGATAATCTGAATGTCTTTTCTTCGCTTTCGCAGCTCCGCTTTCGACAGGTTTGCAAGATCTGTTCCCTGGTAATAGACAGATCCGCCCGTGGGCTCCTGGAGGTTCACGAGCGTTCGACCGAGCGTACTTTTCCCACACCCGGATTCTCCGACCAGCCCGAGCGTCTCTCCTTCGCCGATCTCAAAGGAAACACCGTCAACCGCTTTCACGTGCCCGACGGTCCGGTTGAGGATTCCCCCCTTGACCGGATAGTGCGTCTTCAGATCCTGGACGGAAATGAGTGTGTTCGAACCAGTTGATCGGCCCGTTTCGTCGATTTGCTCGTTGGCTGTCGCGGTATTAGGCGAATTATCCATACTCATCAGTCCATCCCATGTTTCGTGCGTTGACTGCTCGTGTTTCTCATGATTGTGCCTCTGTCTCGTCGTTATGATACGTTTCGACGTCGTCTTCCCACGGTGGATCCTCACTGCCGATTTCAGTGTATAGGTGGCAGGCGACATCGTGATCCAACTCACTCGTTGGAGCCCGTAACTCTGGGTCGTAGGTATCGCATTCTGAACCAAGGTACTGTGGGCAGCGGGGAGCAAATCGGCACCCGGACGGTGGATTGATCAAGCTCGGGACCGATCCCTCGATGGCCGGAAGGACGCCGGCCGTTTCGTCGACATCGGGGATACTCTCCGTCAGGCGCCGTGTATACGGATGAAGCGCGTTTTCGAATAGGTCTTTGAGCGGACAGGTCTCGACGACATTGCCGGCGTACATGACCGCGATTCGATCGGCGAGTTCACTGACGACCGGCAGGTCGTGCGTGATGAACAACATGCTCATACCCTTTTGTTCTTGCAAATCGCGGAGGACGTCAAGAATTTTGGCCTGGACCGTCACGTCGAGCGCCGTCGTTGGCTCGTCGGCGATCAGTAACTTTGGCTCGTTAATCAGCGCCATTGCGATGACGACCCGTTGGCGCATGCCCCCAGACAGCGAGTGCGGATACGAATCCATCACCCGTTCGGGGTCTGCAATTTCACATGCTTTGAGCATCGCGACCGCACGGGTACGTGCTTCGGCCTTGTCGACGTCGTAATGAGCGTGGATCGGTTCGCGGATTTGATAGCCGATCTTCAATACCGGATTTAGCGATGTCATCGGATCTTGATACACCATCGCAATCTCATCGCCACGAATATCGTCGATTTCAGCACGGCCCATCGATAGCAAGTCGCGCCCTTCGAACGAGATTGTGCCTGAAACTACCTCTGCCGGTGGCGATTGAAGGAGCCGCATGATCGATAGCACGGTCACTGTCTTCCCGCATCCACTTTCACCGATTATTCCGAGGACCTCGTCACGATCGAGTGTGAGGTTTACCCCATCAATCGCTTTGACGACACCGTCCTCGGTGTTGAAGTTGATGCGAAGGTCGTCGATTTCGAGTAGTGGGTCAGTCATTATTGTTCTTGTTTTGGGTCGAGTGCGTCTCGCAAGGCGTCGCCAACGACGTTGAATCCGATCACCGTTAGCATGATGGCGAATCCCGGGAACGTCGCGATCCACCACGCCGTGTCAATACGGTTGCGGCCGTCTGCGATCAGGGCTCCCCACTCCGGGGTCGGCGGTTGCACTCCCATGCCGAGGAATGAGAGACCTGCGCTCCAGAGGACGACAGTCGGTAGCGTCAGCGTTGCGTAGACGATGATACTGGATGACGCGTTTGGAAACACATATCGAGTTATAATGTGGAAATCGGAGGCGCCCGATGCTCGCGCAGCATCGATATATTCTTCTTCCATCACACTTTTCACGTCCCCACGCACGAGCCTCGCAAATCCGCGCCACCCGACGAGCGTAAGCGCGATAATCAATGGCCAGAGTCCGCCGCCGAGCATGCCTGCGATCGCGAGGGCGAGTACAACGCCAGGCATAGATAACGCGATGTCGACGATTCGCATAATAACCGACTCCGTTACACCGCCGTAATACCCTGCAATCAGTCCGAGTGAGACGCCGATCACCATCTGAAGGCCGACAACGACCACACCGAGGAACAGCGCATATTGGGAACCATAGAGGGTCCGGGAGAATACGTCACGTCCGAGGTTGTCCGTCCCAAATGGATGTTCTATACTTGGCGGTTCTTCGATACTGTCGTACTGTTGTTTCGTTGGATCGTGGGGGGCGATAATCGGTGCGAACACGGCTACGAAGACCAGACCAAAGACAATAATTAGCCCGACGATCGCGAGTTTGTTTTTCAGTATCCGTCGGAGGATCTTCGTGCGACGGTTGGCCGTAATCGCTGGGCTCGAACTCTCTGGCGTGTCCGGCGTATTATCGATCGACATGAGTCATCCTCCTGCGATAGATCGAGTCATCGGCGATTATTGTGTCGTTCTTGAACATCTTCAATCGTACTGAATCCGCGGGTCGAAGTAGCTGTACAACAGGTCGACAATGAGGTTGGCGATCATCACCAGGATGGCATACATGAGAACGACACCCTGGACAACTGGATAATCTCGCTGGAAGACGGCGTCGACGAGAAGTCGACCCATCCCCGGCCAGGCGAACACAATTTCGATAATTACTGAGGCCGAGACGAGCGTCGGAACCTGAAGGCCGATGATCGTGATCACTGGAATCATCGCGTTCTTCATCGCGTGTGTATAGATTACCCCCTTCTCTCCAATTCCCTTACCCCGCGCAGTCCTGATGTAATCTTCGTTGAGTACTTCGAGCATCGCCCCGCGAGTCATGCGGGTGAGGATGCCGGCCCGTCTCGCACCGTTTGCGATGGCTGGCAGGGCGAGGAATGACAGCGCGGTTAACGAGAGCACCCCCCCACTTCGTCCCGATATCGGGAATATTCCCCACCTAACCGAGAATAGCATGATTAGTATCAAACCCAGCCAGAACGAGGGCATAGAGATCCAAAACAACGCAAATAACATTGATGCGTTATCGACCCATGAGTACTGTTTGACCGCGCTGAGCACGCCCAATGGCAGCGCAACGACGAGCATGATGGCCATCGAAGAGAGCACCAACTCAAGCGTTGCCGGGGCGCGACTCAGCATGAGGTCTGTAACCGATCGTCCGTTTTGCAATGACTCGCCGAAATCTCCGTGAACAGCGCTCTCAAGCCAGTAGAAGTAGCGAATGTACACCGGTTGATGCAATCCCATCTCGCGTTCCAACTGCTGGACGGCCTGTGCGTCCGCTCCCTGGCCGAGCGCAAGCTGCGCGGGATTACCCGGTGAAAAGTAAATCAGACTCGAAATGACGATCGTCACCCCGAACAACACGGGGATCATGATCAATAGCCGTCGGATCGTGTACTTTAGCATAGCTGCCCTAACTCACCACACGTCGATAGTTGTTGGACGTCGTCGTTATTGCACATCAGTTCAGTCATCGGTATATCTGTCTCGCGTTGTCCGTGCGGTTTGTTCGAGTTATTCTGCCCTCTATTGCGAAATCGACAACTCGCTCGGTCACCACTCTGTATCCATTACAGATCGACGTGGAGGTGGTGGCTCCAGTATTGGGTTGGCCACCACTGGTGCTCTGTAAAGGTATCGGTACCGCTGACATACTCTTTATGAGCGTATGTTCTATTGACAGTCATTACGGGCGCCCATATGGCATCTTCCATCGCAATTTCTCCCGCGTTACGGAGCGCGGCGTGGCGCTCTTCGGCGTCTGGGTGGTTGTTACCACGTTCGATGAGTTCGTCCACTTCAGGATTCGAATATCTGGCGAGGTTGAATCCACCTTCCTCCGCGAAATTCCGCGAGTGGAGACACCGCATTAGGAAGTCGGCTGCGTATTCGGCGCCGGTGCCAGCGGTGGCCGTGTGATACTCCTGATTTTCGAGCCGGTCGTAGAAGGTGCCGCCCTCGACGGCGGAGAGTTCCACATTCACCCCAATTTCACCCCACTGGGCCTGGGCCACTTCTCCCTGTGGTTGCCACTGTGGCAAGTCAAATGCGAGCATTTCGATTTCGAGCGGTTGCCCATCCTTCTCGCGAGTTTCGCCCTGACTCGAGTTCGTCCAGCCGGCTTCATCGAGAAGTTCGCGAGCACGCTCTTGGTCGAACTCATATCCTACCTCGGTCGCTTGATCTTCCGGAATCCCACCGACTGACGTTGGGGGCGACAGCGCATGGATATTCTCTCCATGCCCATCGAGCGCAGCGGTGATAGTGTCTTCGCTGTTAAGTCCGTGAATGAGCGCCTGTCGGACCCGGATATCATCAGTTGGCTCGCGATCTAAGTTGAACGGGTGCCATGCGGGATACGGATACGGGTTTTCGTGCAGTTTCACGCTTGAGGCGTCGTCAAATCGACTCGCGTCTGTGAGCTCCACATAGCTTGTCCCATCCAAATATCCATCCTGAAGTTCCGAATTCAGTGTTGCTTGCTCGGGAATAATGTTGAATTCGATCGCTTCGACGTTAGCTGGCCCCTGATTTTTGATGAATTCCGGCCCCCATTCATAATCCTCAAACCGCGTTAATCGAATGTACTCCGCGTCAGCCCATTCCTCAAACCTGAACGGGCCCGTCCCAACGGCGACGTCCGTGCCGTAGTCATCGCCGGCATCCTCGAAGGCGTCTCGAGAGATCATTCCCAGCGGGAACTCACAAAGATTGTATAATAGACGAGGATTTGGTTCATTATACTCAATTGTGACTTCATGATCGCCCGTCGCTTCGAGCGTATCAATCATTTCCATGTCTATCATGAAGGAGAGACGACCGTTTGCGTCGGCAAACCGCTCGAGATTCCACGCGACACTCTCGCCGTTTAGGTTCGTACCGTCGTGGAACGTAATTCCCTCCTCAATTTGAAAGACGTATTGTGTCGCGTCGTCATTGACCTCGTAGTCTGTAACGAGATGCGGCACTGGTTCCAGATCGTAGTTCAAACGGAAGAGTTGATCGTGTATCGCGTTACCCACGATTTGTTCAGGAACCCGGCCCGTCGCATGTATGTCTAGTGTATCAATTTCGGTCGCCAACGCGAAATTAAATTGACTATCGTCAGTCTCTCCCCCATCCGACTCGCCTTCATCTCCGGCGATACAGCCTGCAAGTCCAATCGTACCAGCACCACCGATGAGTGACAGAAATTGGCGTCGACGCTGTTCAATAGGCGCTGCTTTCGTAGTCCCTTCCTTTCGAATCATGTGTGTGCTACTCTCACAAACATGTTCTCCTCTCCATATATGAAAATATCTTAAAATATTTGCCACAATTCCCCTTGGTAATTCGAGCAATCAATCGATCCATCTCTATAGGAACGTACTTTATATATAGATATGCTCATTCACTGATTTCTATAATTTATATACGATACGTTGAACCACATGGTTGTGCTATTCTAACGACTCAGTGTCTGTATCGGTAACAAGAAATATGCGAATTACTGATCATTGGCGTTGGGTCACGGTACTCAATACTGTCGTCGTTGCTACCTTCACTATTGGTTTCGTCGCAACGGATAGTATAAGGGACTGGCGGAGACATACGAACGTATGGAATCGAGTACTGCATGGGATGAGTTACAGAACTGGCACCGTATCTGCCAGCTAAAATTCAGATACTGTTACAGTATCGACGACAAACGCTGTAATGATTTTGTCGACCTCTTCACAGACGACGCGATAATTGATTACGCCACTCGCGAAACCTACCGTGGAAGAACGGAAATCCAGGGATTTATTGAAACGCATGTGACTGAATTTGAGCAGACGACACATACGGTACTCAATCCGGTGATCGAAATTGACGGCGATTCGGCAACTGGGAAATGGTATGGTATCGTTTTCCTCCAATCTGATGGCACAACCCGATTCGGTCAGGTTAGGTACGACGAAACGTACCGGCGAGGAGATGATGGGTGGAAATTCGCCTCGTTAAAGACGGAATCTCGGCTATACACAGAGATATAATCCTCTCAGAAACTATAGTCGATCAATGCTCAGGTGTACGGCGACGGCAGCACGAAAATATTAGGAGAAAAGTCAGAATAGCGCCTGCCGAGAGGTGCTGATCCGGAAACCCGTATCTCACCTCGGAAATCATTTTTCTCTTTTTCGTGCTTCCGACATCATCAGTTGGGAATACGGATGCATTAGCGAGCCGGACGAACCGGATCCAAACGTTTACGTCTTCACCGCGAATCGACGGTATCATATGACGGATGTAACGATCGTTAGCGAGAAACTCGAACAGGCTGGCGCCGTGTTAGCAGATTACGATGTCGACGCGTGGATAACCTTTGGCCGCGAAACCAGTGACATAGCTGAACCAGTTCTTCCACTCCTCCTCGGGGAGGATTTTGTCTGGCCAGGGATGGTACTCATTACACAGGACGACGAGCGAATCGTCCTCTGTGAGACACACGATGCCGACACGATCCGAAGTGTTGGTCTCCACGAGGTATTCTCCTACGAGAACTCGCTGGAGCGAGTATTTCGGGAGGTGATTGAATCGATTGATCCCGATACCATTGCGATTAACTATTCGAAAAGTAACAACACCGCCGATGGACTAAGTCTCGGTCTGTATCGACTCTTAGAAGAGTACGTCGACGGTGCGTCGGTTGAGGCTACGTTTGAAAGCAGCGAGCCGATCATAAACCGAGTTCGAGGGACAAAATCCGACACGGAACTGAAACGAATACAATGTTCGGTTGACATCTCTCTCGAGATACTGGAGACAATGCGAAATGCCTGGCGACCCGACTGGAGTGAGGCCGACGTAGCGGAGTTCGTGCATGAAGAGGTCGAATCACGCGGTCTTTCCACGGCATGGCACGCTGACGTTTGTCCCGCGGTCGACGCCGGTAGCCAAGCGGAATGGGGTCACGCTAAACCGAGTGCGTTGCGGCTTCCGGAGGGGGAAGTTCTACACCTCGATTTCGGAGTCGTTTACGAAGGCTACGCATCGGACATGCAACGGCTTTACTATCGACCGGTCGATGGTAATTCAACAATCCCGACCGGGCTTCAGTCGGCGTTCGAGGACGTTAGGGCCGCAATCCAGGCTGGATTCGAAACACTTCGTCCTGGTATTCAAGGCCACGAGGTGGACACTGCGGCGCGTGAGACGCTGACCGACCGCGGCTGGCCAGAGTTTCAGCACGGATTCGGCCATCAAGTCGGCCGTAATGTCCACGACGGCGGAACGTATCTCGGTCCGCGCTGGGAGCGATACGGTGATACGCCCACGAAGGACGTATTAGAGGGGCAGGTATTCACGCTCGAGTTGGGGATCGAAACCGAATGGGGGTACCTTGGTCAGGAGGAAATGGTGGTCGTGCGTGCTGACGGAGCCGAGTATCTCACGGCTCCGCAAACGTCGATCGAGCTACTCGAAGAGTGAGATACCGGTTCTGACACTGCAACGCCCGCATCGAACTCAAACCTATTGTCTCACCTATAGCGACAATTCGACGCCAAGTCGGCTTCCACCACGATCTCATCTGGCTCGAAGTGGTCGTGTTCGATGGAAATCTACCTAGCTAATGTTCACTTCGCCGCCGTCGACAGGAATCGAGACGCCGGTCACATAGTCGGATAATTCGCTTGCGAGAAATACAGCGACGTTTCCAATATCTGTTGGATGGCCAAGTCGGCGAAGGGCGACCGAACGTTTGACTTGGTTTTCTGATTCGGTACCAAGGAGCTCTATGTCCTCACGATTCATCTGCGTTTCAATAGTCCCTGGATGAATGGCGTTCACTCTGATCCCATCCGGACCAAGTTCGTCGGCGAGGGCGTATGTCATCGAACGAACGGCACCTTTCGAGGCGACATAAGCGACGTACTTTCCCGACCCTCGAATTCCAAGTACACTTGAGAGATTAATTATTGCTCCGCCACGTTCGTTTTCTCGCATACGTTTGGCTGCAATCTGTGATCCAAAGAACACACCTTTCACATTGATATCCATGAGTCGGTCATATTCGGATTCGGTCATCTCTTCGAACGAGGTATTTGAGAGGATTCCCGCGTTGTTTACGAGGATATCGATGCCCCCGAACTGCTCGGCTGCGTCGATAGCGTCACGTAACTGGTCGGTCGATGTAACATCGCACGTGACGTGCGCCGCTTCGCCGTCAGTTTCGTCGGTAACTACGGTAACGGTCGATGGGCCGCCTTCTCGAGGGCGGCGTTGGACATCGGCCACGACTACATTCGCTCCCTCTTCGGCGAATCGGATCGCAATCCCTCGGCCGACACCACTGGCTGCACCCGTTATCACTGCCGTTCTGTTTTCGAGCAAACTCATAATACTCATACAGGGTTCACCAACAAATGGATTCGGATACTGGAGTGAATCTGGATCGGTCTACCACTGACAGTTCACCGTGTAATTTCGAGTTTCATAGGGTGAATGTGTCATGCTTTATCATCACTATTAGCACAATTCAGTTTGGTCTGCTTGTAATCCATGCTCGTCAAAAACCTGCGGAATATCCTCTTGTTCATCAGTTTCTCCCTGATTGGGCCCGCTCCAGCTGTCGCAGCTGATGATGCGGCTATCAAATAATGTAAATTCCCATCGCTTTATCGCAGGCCTCCCGTTACTCCGGTCCCAATATGACGTCTATCTCTATCATGAATGGGTGATAAATTGGGTAATATATCCACATATAGTGGACGACCTGCTATAGAATAATTCATATGTGGATATTCTCTCTATTCAGGGTATTTCATACCATGAAACGCCCTCTCAGGATTTGGGTTCATAGAACGCATTTTTGCGCCAGGAATTACAAAACTATGGCTGTAATACCATCGCTTCTTGGTATGGAGCCCAGTTGCTATTCAGAAATTTGATCGAGGACCGATAAACAATGTCCTGTGAGCGTTCGTTATTTACATACCTAATCCTGTACCAGGATCCGTATTACCCACTCAAAGTCTTTATTGTGGTGTGGGTAGCGTAACCTTCTCTCCATCCGCATATACCGTTGGATCACGGATTACCCCATCGAGGTGAATTGGTGCTTCGGTATCACCCCCCATCCCAACGTCATCGCCAATAGCAATGTGGACCGTACCGGCAGCCTTCTCATCGAGTAAGACAGATCCAGTTAATTCATTGACAGCAACGTTTGCTCCGATACCTAATTCTGCAATGTTGTATGCCGCTTTTCCGACTGATTCAGCGGCCGTATCGATCGTTTTTTGAAGGCGATCATCAGACATACCCTCAACGAATCCATCTACCACCTCAAAAGTGAGCGTTTCATTTTTCAGCAAGCCGTGAGGCATCATCGTTCCGTCGACGACGAACGTTCCGTCCGCACTGGTGGGTCCCACGGCTACTTCTCCCGCCGGCAAGTTCGACATTTGGCCAGATTCGTGAACGATACCTGTATCCGACATAAATTCCCTATCACCGATGGTAAATGTGATGTCGGTCCCGAGATCAGTTTTGACACGAACCGTTTCTGCTTCGTCAACCTGGTCTCGAAGATTCTGACAATGCTCCGCAATCGTATTGTAATTTACGTCAAGCCCCTCAGTGAATATCTGTTCCGTGATGCCTGGTAAGGTCGCTACTCTCGCTCCCTTCTCCGTTGCCTTCGTTCGTGCACGTGTGTGCGTTAAACTCTTCGTTGTCGGTGCCAATACGACGTCGCTCTTGGCCATCGCTGCTGCAACGCTCGCTGGCGGTTCGGCTCCGTTTGTCTGTCCTGGAGGATAACTGACGATGGTGGTCTCCGCCGTTATCTCATTCGCCACATCGAACAACGCCTTGCCGATCGGATAGCGTTCCGCATCGGTAACGATTACGCATGATTCGTCAGGCTTGAGATTCATACATTGCTTGATCGCCGTTTCAGCTGCCGTTTTCATATTGAGCATGCAGTTGAAGGCCTTTGGACCGAAATATATCTTCCTATATTCGCACATTTTTCCCACACGACGCTGAATCTCGGCAAACGGACAACCTCCCATAATGTTTCATAATAGTGAAAATGGCCATGATTCGCAACTGAACCCTCCCCCAGTATGTCGTCTGTTCAAGCATCCCCGTTATTTAAACGACTTGCTTATTCCACAAATTCCGGCCGTATATAATCTATGCTGCCCTGTAATCAACAGTGCAACAACAACCATTACGAGCATATGCATGTAACATTGTCTCAACTCACATTATGAAACGAGTATATCTTCACCGAAACTTGGCTTATACAATAGCCAACTCGAACGAACTGCTCGTGAACAATGCGTTTACTGACGGACGAACTGACGCTCGACGTTGTACTCTCTATCCCAAGCAAATCATGAGAGATCCGGTGGCGGATCGACAGAGGGTTCTCGCTCCGTAGTGTTGAACACCACTCGTTTCACATCATGAAACGAGTGGGTGGGGTGCAACAGAGTGTCCGACCCATACGGTATGCGATGAACACGTTTCATCTGTCTCTGAATAGGACTTCTTCATACGCTACCATCTCAAAGTTGATGAGCGCACCACTACGTTTGCCTGGCCGTCGGTTTTCGTGCAACATCTCACCTAAGACATCTAGAAAATCCACAACATTGTGGGATGCGATGCTACTATTTGGCTACACAATATCTCTCCTTGTGCTCCGTCCTATCTGTGATGGCCTTCGCTCTGGTCATAGGACAGAAGGCTCCTTGTTGTCCGTCGCTACCGCTTCATCGACAGACTTGCAGCCTAAGCCGATCGATTCAGTTACCATTAACGGGACCCCTCAAACTCGAGCAATCAAACTGTAGTTTGGAACCCCGCCGCATTATAGACCACGTACAGTTGGTATTCAGCGTGTTTGCCGCCCAGTGTACAACAGACGGGGCGAGAAGGCCGTTTCACTCTACCGCAGTAGGGAGTCGAGTTTGCTAATATGATATACAAGCAGCATGGTAATTGTGGGCGAATTTACGAGTATGTGAGGTTGAGCTCAATTTCATTCACGAAACTCAGGAGTATTTCGGCGGTTTGGTCAATATTATCACCCCCTCGCATGCGATGTGATGGTCCTGAAATGGAACAGGCGCCGATTAGTCTATTGTTGGACGTCCGGATCGGCGCGGCGAGAGCGTACAATCCTTTCGTGCTCTCTGCGTCATTAATTGCGTAGTTTCGTTGTCGAATCTCTTCCAGTTCCTCAAGTAGCGTTTCCCGGTCGGTGATCGTATTTTCAGTCGCGGGCTCCAGGCCATGCGTCTCGATGATCTCATCCACTCGCTCCTGTGGCATATGTGCTAACATAGCCTTTCCGGAGGCCACCTGGTAGAGGGGTAAGTGTCTCCCGACTCGCGTTCGGGTTGAAACCCCTTGCTGACCGGACTCACGGTAAATGATGACCGCTTTTCCATTGTTCTCTACCGAAAACTGGGCTACCTCTCCAGTTTCGATAGCTAGCTCGAGTACCTTCGGCTTAATTACACGTGATTCAGGAAGGTTCTCCCGAACGAACCCACCAAGGTCGAGATATCGGAGACCAAGTTCGTAGCCGTTTTCGGTTTTTGTGACGAAGTTGTGCTTTGCTAATGTGTTGAGATGTTTACTAACGTTTCCTTTTGAACTCCCAGTTGCCTCTGCGATCTCGCCTACTCGCGCTGTATTTCTCTGTTTGAGTGATTCGATAATAGAAATCGATGTCTCAACGGATTTGATGACGTTATCTGAACTTTTCCCGCCGCCGTGGGCTGATTTCTTCTTGGACATTGTTATCTATTGGTATGGGTCCAATACACTTAGTGTTTTCCATTAGTGTGGATATGGCCTATCCATTTCATAATGGAGTACAAGATTTCGTGAAGTGAAATAATTCGTGATACGTATTTCTGGTGCGTAGGTGGGCATTCATATATGCCTACGAAAGTCACGGAGCAGACTGAGAGAGTGCGAAATTATAAGTACTGACTACAGTGAGTACACAGTGTATGCCAGAGGACTATCCTACACCGGGCGAGATGTTATTTCTCTCTCGAGGGGACATTGATTCCGTGATTAATGCAGAAGACTGCATCGACAGGGTCGAAGACACGTTCCGATGGGTCGGCGAGGGTAAGGTTGAACAGGTTAACCCTGTGGAGCTGTGGCTTTCGCGCCCCGAAGACGAATACGGCTATGGAAACGTCTCGAGTTATCCGGCACATATCAAACCGCTTGAGGTTGCGGGCAACAAGTGGCTCGGCGTGTTCCACCGGAACGCACAACGTAACCTTCCAACGCTAAGCGCAGTGAATATCCTCAACGATGCCAATACTGCGATGCCGTTTGCGATGCTTGACGGTCAGATCGTGACCGCGCTACGAACGGCAGGCCACGCGGCCGTCGGGGCTCGATATCTAGCCCGTGAAGATTCATCGGTTGTGACGATCGTTGGATGCGGTGATGAGGGGCGGACACACCTTCGAGTGATGGACGCACTCTTCGATATAGAGGCGGTGAATGCCTGTGATATCGACGATACTGCGCGTGAGTCCTTTATCGCTGATATGGAATCACAGGTTGATGCCGAACTAACCGGGTATACGGATGCCCGTGAAGCGGTGAAAGGGGCTGACATCATCTGTACGGTAACGACGGCTGATTCACCCATCGTCATGGAAGAGTGGATCGAACCCGGTACACACGTCGCTGCCACGAACGGGTTCTTGGACCTCGATCCGAACTTCACCCGAACGGCGGATAAGTGGGTACTTGGATTGAAAAAACGTGATCTCCTGTGGATCGACGGCGACCAGGTCGGCATTACCGGTCCCGAAGGGCTATCCAGAGATAACGTTCACGGTGATTTGACGGAGCTACTCTCTGGCGACTGTACCGGACGAGAGTCAGCCGACGAACGGACTGTCATGTCACACATGGGGATGCCAGCCCTCGACGTCGCCACGTCTCATCTAGTATATGAAAAAGCTCAAGAGGCTGGAATTGGAAGTACCTTTAGATTACATGAGTGATAATATGCTAGAATTTGATAGAAAACCGCTCGAAGGCGTCCTCGCGCTTTCCCCGCTCTGTTTGAACGACGATTACAGCATCGATTACGATGGCATCCGGTCGAACATCGAATGGTTGGAACGGCAAGGGGCCCACGGGTTCATTCAATTCGCAACGATGGGTCAATCGATGGCCCCGTCGGAAGCGGAGTTCAACGAAGTAACCGATCTGTGCGTCGACGCTGCTGGCGACATAACGTGTGTGATTGGCAGCTCGGCATCGAATCAACAGGAGGCTATTCGCCGGGCAGTATACGCAGAAGAAGCTGGCGCAGACGGCACCTTGCTAGAACTTCCCTACATGATCCCGTTGCAGGAGGATTGGGTTGGTGATTTCTATAGCGACGTCGATGCTGAATTGGACGAATTGGGGATCATCGCGTACAATTACCCGCCGGCAACTGGCGTCAACATCTCACCAGAGACGTGGCACGACGAACTCCTCGATATCGACTCGGTGAAGGCAGTAAAGGACTCGAACTATGCCACCGATCACTATGATCGAATGCTCAATCTCACTGAAGAACTCAACGTGATCTCACCCTACGATTGTCACTTCTGGCACGACTCTCAGCTCGGCGGTGCCGGTTTCATCGGCATTCTAACCTGGGTCGCGCCAAAAACCATGCTACGGTTTTACGAGGAGTGTAAGGCGGGCAATCACCATGATGAGTGGGTTCGTAACGTGAACAGCACGTTAGCCGAAGTCTGGGGCGGCGTCTCGTCCTTGCCGGACCGTCCCATAGTATCGAACTCTCCGGCGATTCTCAATGAACTCGCAGAAATGAGTGGCTGTGAGGGCGGACCGGTGCGAAAGCCATATCGTCGACTCCATGACGAAGCCCGAATCGCACTTGAAGAAGCGGTTGCACCGTTGATCGAGATCGAGCAAGCGCTGTAAAACTCCGGCGTTTTTTGTGTCGAACTGGTGACCCTCGGCAGTGTTGGGTCGAAACTGACGGGGAGTATTATAGCGTGGACCAGGACGTACGCGCTCTATTCCATGACGTGAGGGTCGCAATCCACCGAATCGCAATAACTTATTGAGGGTCTTCGCCACAGCCCACCGAACGTATCGAACGGGACCCCCTTTCACGTTTTGCGCAACGGCCGGTCGCCGACTGAGACGACTGTCCCTTTATCAGAATACTCGCAGGTCTTGAGCGCCCGATTCTCGATAGCTCGTGCGATGTTCTTGCCGGCCTCTTCGGCTCCTTGCCAGGCGGCCTGTGCTGTCGGAGGGGCGGGCTGTCCACCCTGATCGACAATCGCTGACTCTCTGATTGCAAACACGCGTTCGTTCGAGGTCTGGAAATTGGCTTTCGTATTCACGCGGTTGTGCTGGGCATCGAGACTGGCTCCACAGAGGGGTTTCCGTAGGGCCCGCTGGACCCCTGGGTCATTGCCCGGAAAAATCTCTTCGAGTGCCCCAACAAGGTGGCTCTCGATGTGCACCTAATTGTCATACGGAATCCTACGACTTCTCCCGCGGTCTGAATACCAAACAACCCGGTGTCACCGATAACGAACTTCGCAGGATTCTCCCGAGTGGCACTAGTAGCCGCTTCCTCGATAGCGTCGTGAAGTTCGAGGGAATCAGCGAGACATTTCAACGTCAACGAGTACGTGATGGATCACCCTCCCACGAATACCGTCAGAAACGAAGTCGACTATTCACGTATACATTGTAGCCGCTCACTCAAAAGCGGTTTCGGCGAAAGAGTGTGTAGCTGCGGTTAGACCGTGACGATATCGTGAGTGTAATCCAACAGATTCTCACACCCATCTTCGGTGACCAGAACCGGGTCCTCGATATGTATCGGGACGTCTAGGTCGTGACCACTAACGAAGATACCGGGGTCGATTACAATCACCATCCCTTCCTCGAGCTCTTGGTGATTGTTCTCCTGGACCTGTGGTGCCTCGTGTCCGCTCATCAATCCGATTCCGTGCCCGATCTTCCATGGCTGATCGTAGCCTGCATCGGCCATGTATTCTTCCGCAAATGTGTGCACCTCATGGGCCGTTATACCGGGTTCCACGATATCCATCGTCGCGTAGATACACTCTGAACAGACCTCGTATGCTCGTCTGTCTTCTTCGGCGGGATCACCGACGAAGACATTTCGTGCACAATCAGTGGCGTAGTGATTGAACTGTGGCCCCATGTCGACGTCGACGATGTCTCCTTGCTGGAACGGACGATCGGTGAGTTCGCGGAAGACGCCACCCAGGCCCATCGTTTGAGAGCCTGCTTCGAGCATCGCACTGTTGACATCTTGGGCGACCTCGTATTGCGGACGTCCTTCCTCGATTGCCTCGACGGAAGCTGCGTGAGCCTCCGCTGCAATTTCGTTCGCTTTGCGGATGTTTTCGATTTCCGTCTCGTCTTTTCTCATCCGGAGATAGTCGAGTATCTCCTGGGCGCTCACAAGTTCGGCGTCCGGAACGACGTCGTTCAGCAGTTGACTATCGCCGAACCAGGCATCATCTTCGAGTCCGATGGTTGCATGCTCGAGATCTCTCTCTTCGAGAATTGACTTGAGAAGCTGTGGCGAATCCTCACCATCGCGGTAGGTAGTAACAGCGTCGACCGGGATCGACGTTTCGGCATGTTTCATGATGTCTCGGTGCATCTCCGAGAGGATGAATGCGGGTTCACCCTCAAGAGGCAGGACGTATGCAGAGAGCCAGATAGGCCATCCACCCTCATAGGCGCTGAAGCCAGTGAAATAAAATTGATTTGCACCGGCACCAACGTATAGTGCGTCGATTTCGTTCTCTTTCATTAACTCTTTTGCTCGGTCGATTCGAGACCCCCAGTCATATCTCACAGTGGCTTTTGACATTCGTCTAGTTCACCGTGTGAATGAGAATGACGAGCACTATTAAATCTACGTATTCTGGAAATCGTCGTGGGTCTCATTTCACTATCCCACTGACCTCACTCTTGGCAGCGACACCATCGCTCATAGTTGATTGCTCCCTCGTAATTGCGAGCCATGCTGGTACGAACAGCGGGCGGGCAACCGCTGACCGCAGTTGCTAATTTGCAGTGTGCTGACCTCTTGGATTGTCTGCTCTAAAAAAACGCATCCACATCTATCTCAATGAAGTTCAATGAACAGGTCACTCGTTGTACTGATCTTGCTGCATCGCCGACTGTTGGCATCCTCCATGTACTATTCGTCTACGGGTTGGCATAGATGGCCGTTGGTCATCTCACCGTTCCGTTGATCCCCAGAAGTAGGTATTGCAGCAATGTCGATCGACTCCGGACTGGTCTTGATCATCTACTCCTACGTGGTTTTCCATTCCGCTTAGACTGACCTCATCTTCTGGTACATAACGTTTATATTCTCCGTTCGCAGTGTTGCACTTGTGCCAGTACTTGAACAATTCGACCTCGAGGGTAAGCGTGCAATCGTTACGGGCGGTAGTAGCGGAATTGGAAACGCCATCGCGACCGCGCTTGCCGAGGCGGGTGCAACAGTTATCATCGCAAATCGGTCGGCCGACGCTGGGAAACAGGCCGCAAGAGAGATCACTGAGCAGACTGCGGGGGAGGCATTGGCAATCTCAGCCGACGTTTGCGACGAGCAGTCGGTTACAAACCTGATGGATCAGACTGTCGAAGCGTGTGGAGGGATCGACATTCTTGTCAATAACGCTGGTATTGCTATCTCAGAGCCCGCCGAGGAGAAGGAACTCGAAAATTGGGAACAAACGCTCAAAACGAACCTAACCGGTGTGTTCCTCTGTGCGAAACACGCAGGTAAGGTGATGATCGACGGAGACGGGGGCTCGATACTCAACATCTCCTCGATAAACGCGTTTGTCGCCGAAGAGCATGTCCCCCACGTCGACTATCACGCAACAAAAGGCGGTGTTGAGGCATTCACCCGCCAACTCGCTTCAGAATGGGGACAGTACGATATTCGAGTTAATACGCTCGCACCGGGGTTCGTTCGCACAGAATTATCGTCCGACGATTCACAGGTCAACGAGGAACGACGATCTCGGATTCCGCTCGGAAAAATAGCTCGGCCCGAGGACCTTGTCGGTGCAGCAGTGTTTCTTTCGTCAGATGCAGCAAGCTACGTCAGCGGCACCACGCTCCTGGTCGACGGCGGCTACGTCGCTCGCTGACGTCCAAAAATGTCGGCGAATTACCTTCATACGATTTCCAACGGCGGAGTGTTGACGTCAAACCCCGGCGAGACTGCGCCCCGGCCCTGAGACAAATCTGTGATCACGTTCTGGCGAATCCAACTGACGCGATCTATCGCGTTGTCGAATACGCAAGGTTCCTATTAGTTTCCGGCTGACATCTGGCTTTGCAGGCCGATTCATCTCATTCTCGAATACTCCGCTCGTATTGTGGTGGCCAGTATACAGAATCGCGTTGATTCAGTTTCCGGGCCGCATTCAATCCGAGGTACGGCTCTCGGAGGAACTGTCGAGCGACGGCAACGAAATCTGCGCGGTTGTTTCGAATCAGTGCATCGGCCTGTTCTGGGGTTTTGACACCACCGACAGCACAGACGCCAACGTCTGCTTCGTCTCTAATAGCTTCGGCGAGCGGCACCTGATTGTTCGGACCCGTATGGGGTTGGTCCTGGTCGAGGTGAATCCCGCCGGAACTCACGTCGATGACGTCGACGCCAAGAGGACCGAGTTTCTGTGCGAGCCTAATCGAATCATCGACCGTCCACGAATCGCGGTCATCGAGCCAGTCACTCGCCGAAATTCGAAGCCACAACGGCTTTTCCCAGACATCACGTACTGCAGACACGATCTCGCAAACGATTCGAGTTCGGTTATCGAAGCTCCCGCCGTATTCGTCATCTCGGGTGTTCGAAACGGGTGAGAGGAACTCGTGGAGCAGATAGCCGTGAGCTGCGTGAATTTCAGCGATCTCGAAGCCGCCGTCGGCTGCGAGCGAGGCGGCGGTTGCGAAGTGATCGATGATATCTTCGATTTCGTCGGTCTCCAGAACGTGCAGCGGCGGTGAGTCGCCGTATGGCGTCCAGGGGATGTCGCTTGGGGCGACTACTTCCCAACCGCCGTCTTCGGGTTGCACTGGCCGTGCACCGTCAGCTTCCCATGGAACACTGGTACTCGCCTTACGACCCGCATGACTCAACTGGATCCCCGGGACGCTGTTCTGTGATTTGATAAAGTCGGTTATTCGCTTCCACGCGGTGGCATGGGCGTCGCTCCAGATGCCGGTATCTGCCGGTGAGATACGCCCGTCCGGCTCTACGGCTGTGGCTTCTGCCATCACGACCCCTGCTCCACCAACCGCACGACTTCCCAGATGAACGAGGTGCCAGTCTCGTGGAATCCCATCGTGTTCCGAGACGGAGTACTGACACATCGGCGAGACAACCAACCGATTCGGTATGGAGATGTCTCCGAGGTCGATCGAACTGAAGAGATGCGAGTCCATACAGTGGGCTGGTTACGCAACCCTAATAAACGTCTCCTTCGTCCCAGAGTGATACGAACTCGATGTACTCGACCGATCCAGGATGCGGTGTCATCGGCGTTCGGCTGGAACTCCGTCGCAACGGCTGGTGATGATTCGACCCGATCCGAACGAACACCAGCCTGCCGCACCGAAAGCCGAAGGAATCAAGATGCTATCCGCTCAGGTCTTTTCCATGGAACGTCGTGAAGTCTCGACAGGCACGGACTGGGAAGCGGAATTTGGCTATTCGCGAGCGGTTCGGGTTGGTGACGTGATACGTGTATCGGGCACGGCGGCGGTCGAGGATGGCGAGGTCGTTGGTGTTGGCGATGCATACGCGCAGACGGCCCACATCCTCGAAACGATCGAAGCGTCGTTGGCCGAACTCGACGTCGGCCGAGAAGCAGTGGTGTCGACGACGATATACGTAACTGATTTCGATGATTGGCAAGAGATCGGCGATGCATACAAAGCGTTCTTTGACGGTGTCCGACCCGCTACCACGCTCCTTGAAGTTTCGAATCTTCCAAATTCGGATCTCAAGTTGGAGATAGAAGCGACGGCAGCAGCCGTCGATTGAATCTGATGCGAGCGGGGTTTGTGCGTGGCTCAGACCCTTTGGACGTGAACGAACCGTATCGCTCCCTCCCGAAAACGAGTCTCTATCAGCCCCTTCCGGAACTCGGATTCACCCTGGAACGGCTAAATGACGCTCTGTTCGTCTATTGCACTCGTATCATCGAACCGATCGCTCGTGAGTGATGAAATATCGACGCTCGATGCTTCACCGTCCATAATAAGTTCGGTGACGACTTGGCCAACCGCTGGTGCGTGCATAAACCCGTGGCCGGAAAACCCGATTACATTGACGAAGCCGGGGCACGTTTCTTCGATAATCGGGTTTGAATCAGGTGTAGTCGCGTAGAGGCCAGTCATCGTATTCACCAACTCGGTTTCCGGGCCAAAGCGATCCGAAATAGCGGCCACTCCTTCGAGCGCCGCCTCGATCCAGTCCAGCGAGGCTTCTTGGGGGAACGAATCGGGATCACACCGTGGATGCGAGCCCGTGTGACCGCCGACCGATACACCCTCTTCACCTTCCGGTCTGAAGACGGCGCCGCCGTCAAGGTCGATCGTCAACGGGACAGTCTCCGGAAGCGCCGTCTCGGGGAGCACGTACGCGAGCCGATGGAGCTCCGGTTTGATCGGGAGGCTCAAATCGGCCATCGCTGTGACGCGTCCAGCCCACGGTCCTGCCGTGTTTACGACCGTATCGAACGACGAAGTTCCGTTTTCGGTTTGTACACCGATCCCCGTCGAACAACCGATGTGTACATCCGTCACTTCAGTGTGTCGCTCAATCGTCACTCCACTGGATTCAACCTGATCGACGAGCGCCATCGTGACGAGATGCGGATCGACGAATTCGTCCTGCGGCGAATAGGACGCACCGGTGAACGCCGAGACATACAACCCGGGGCAGTGAGCCGCTGCTTCGTTTGGTTCGAGATATTCGCTCGGGACGCCGTATTCGTTTTGCATCTTCACGTCCTTTTCGAGCTGTCTCGCAGTCGGCTCGTCACGTGCAAGGAATAGATACCCGACGCGGCGTCGCCGAATATCAGTCTCGAATTCGTCTTCGAACGCGTCCCAGTGGGGGCGACTGGTCGTGGATAGTTCAACATTAACAGGGGTCGAAAACTGACTTCGAATCCCACCGCCGGACCGACCAGTACTCCCGGATCCGGGTGTTGACTTTTCAAAGATTGTCACATCTACTTCCCGCTGTAAGAGGAAGTGGGCGGTATACAGGCCGATGATCCCACCGCCGATGATTCCAACTCGCATTCACATGACCAATCGTACTTCTCGGTAAAGGCGTTCCCGGTTCATGTCGCACACGCCGTACCAGTTCCTCGGATCGAGCAAATTTATAACCGGCCTTCGAAAATACATGGTATGTCTGTGAATGAGTGGCGTGAACAGTTTCCAGCCATCACCGATGCGGGACGAATTCCACTGAACAACTGTTCTGCATCGCCGATTCCACAACGTGCACTCGAGGCACGGGCGGAATGCGAGCAAGTGTGGATCGAAGCGGGTAACCCATGGCCTACTTGGCTTGCTGCCGTTGAAGCGGCGAAAGAGCAGTTTGCCGCCCTCATCAACGCGTCTCCCGCTGAGATCGCGATCGTTTCTTCGGCGACCGATGGGCTTGCACGGTTCGCGAGCGCACTCTCGTATGACGATCGAGCCGACATCGTCGTCGGTGATCTCGAGTTTCCGACGGTCCCGCAATTTTGGTACGCACAGCAAAAGCGGGGCGCGCGTCTTCGAGTTGCTTCGTCACCCGATGGAATTCGCGTTCCGGAAACCGCGTACCGGAAAGAGATTTCTACGGATACGCTACTGGTCTGTACATCGCACGTTTGTTCGTTTACCGGCGGAATGGTAGACGTTAGCCGCCTCGCCAATTTGGTCCACGACGTTGGTGGCTATTTCTTCCTTGACGCCTATCAGTCGATAGGAACGATTCCGATCGACGTGAAGCAACAGAATATCGACGCCCTGGTCTCCGGGACACTCAAGTTCCTCCTGGGTGGGCCGGGAATCGCTTTTCTATACGTAGCGAAAGACCTTGCACGGACGCTCGAACCGACAAATATGGGCTGGTTCGGTGTGGATGATATTTTTGGATTTGAGACCGAGTCCCCAACGTTCGCGCCTAACACTCGACGGTTTGAATTAGGAACCCCTCCGGCGACTGTCGCCTATCAGGCGAGCGCCGGTATGGAACTGATTGCCGAAATTGGTGTGGAACGAATTCGTGAGCGGACACGCGAACATACGAATACACTGATCGAGGGCGCGCTGGACCGTGGTTTCGAGGTTCGAACACCGATTGAATCGTCGTACAGGGGATCGATCGTAAATGTACAAGTCGAAAACGCTGAAGAAGCCGTCGAGACGATGATCGATCGCGGGATCAACGTGAGCGCACGTGGGGGTGGAATCCGATTATCACCGCATTATTTCAACACGACCGAAGATTTGCTCGAGAGCTTAGCGGTGATCGACGACGTCGCCGTACCGACCAGATGACCTCGGACCGATAACCGATGCGATCGATCCGACAATAATCGGGTCAATGGCTCGCTTGGGAATTATTCAGCTTCGGTTTCGATGTCATTCACAGATCGTAGATACTGCTGTATTTCTTGGTGACGTGCTCGATGAAGTATTCCGCAGTGAGTTCTTCGCCGGTTGCTTCGACGATCAGCTCGTCCGTCGTGTGCAACCGACCGCACTGGTGGACGTTGGTAGTGAGCCAATCACGGATGTCACTGAATTCACCCCGAGCGATTTTATTTTCAACGTCATCAATTTCTTCGCACATCGTTGCATCCAATTGCGCGGCGAGCACACTACCCAGCGTATAATTTTGGAAGTTCACAATAGCACCCATACTCCAGTGAATATCTTGCAGCGGCCCCTGGCCCGTAGATTCGGGAACAACACCGAGGTACTCTTCGAGTTTTTCGCTCCAGACAGACGGCACCTCGCTCACCGATAGCTCCTCGGTTAGCAATGCGCGTTCAATCTCGAACCGAAGGATAATATGCATATGATACGTCAATTCATCTGCTTCGGTGCGGAGGGGGTTATCTTCGTACACCGTGTTCGCACTTTTGTAGGCGTCTTCGGGCGTCACATCGTCGAACCCATCGAAGTGGTCACGGATCAACGGCAAGACGAGTTCCCAGAACGGTCGCGATCGACTCACGTGGTTCTCCCAGAAGCGTGACTGTGACTCGTGGACGGCATGATGCTGTGCGAGTCCAACCGGCGAATCATACCGATCCCGTGGCAACCCAAGCGAGTACAGCGCGTGGCCGAATTCGTGTAACGTCGTCGGGATTGCGGAGAGGAGATTCGATTCATCAAATTTAGTCGTTATGCGCGAATCGTATGGCGTCCCGCCGGCAAACGGGTGTGGGGCAGTGTCGAGTCGGCCATGCTCCCAGTCGTAGCCCACCGTATCGAGAATGTCGTGAGCGAGCGCATACTGCTTCTCTTCGGGAAACGAGCCGGTAAACAATTCCTGGTCGACCTCAACGTCACTCGCCTGAATGTCTTCGATCAGAGGGACGAGTTCCGTACGTAGTTCGGCCAGGATCTCCTCCATCCGTTCAAAGCTGAAATGTGGCTCGGTCTCCCGGAACAGCGCTTCAACCCGATCTGCATTCGGCTCGACGTGATCGGCGTACCGCTTTGAGACGTCGAAGATTTGTTCGAGTGAGTCCTCGAACTGTGAAAAATCATCCTCTGCTTTGGCTTTTCGCCATACAGGTTGTGCTTCTGATGTAACGGTGGCGCGTTCAGTTACGATTTCGTCTGGAACTCGACTCGCTCGGTCGTGTTCCCATTGAAGCTCGCGGACAAGTGCAGCGTCGACTGGATCCAGTTCGTTCTCGGAGGCTGTCTCCAGTAATTCGGCGGTTCGTTCGTCGGCCAACCGTTCGTGTTTCAACGACGAGATAGTCGATTTCTGCTTCGATCGCGCCGGTGTGCCTCCTTCCGGCATCATCACCTGTTCGTCCCAGTATAATCGTTCATTGACGTGTTCGAGTGTCACTACTGTCTCTCCGATGGATTTGAGTTCCTCGAGCGCTGCTGTGGTTTCGATCGACATTCAACACAGTCATTCCGCCACCAGATAATAAATTCCCACCCATCTACCGCTATAGACCGTCTCTGATCTACGGCCTCAATCGATTACAAACTGTTTGTGGTAATCGGTCATCGGCCGATACCCATTCTCGGTAATTTCTATTACGTCCTCAATCCTTACGCCGCCGATATCTGGGTAATACAGGCCTGGCTCCAGAGTGATTACGTTCCCTGCTTCGAGTTCCTTTCCTCCGGGAAGACACACGGGTAATTCGTGGACGTCAAGGCCAACGCCATGGCCGATGTAGTGCAGTGCACCGGCTTCGATATCCGTGTCCTTTCGCCGAGACTGGTGGCCGTTTTCTTCGAAGAAGGTGAAAACACGGTCGTTGACCTCGTCGCCGGTCACTCCCGCCTGCACCGTTTCTAGTGCAATCTCTAGCGCCTCGTACACTTCATCGTAGAGGGTCTGGAGCTGGTCACTTGGCGCACCTTTGACGAACGTTCTAGTCATATCCGAATGGTACCCGGTTTCGAGATCTTTCGGAAAAATATCGATCACAATGCTTTCGTTCGGTCGGAGGGGGCCGCTCGTTTTCCCATGTGGATTCGCAGCGTCTTCACCACATGAAACGAGTGTATCGTGGAGCGCCGCCCCGTGTTCCAGCAAAGTTACTTCTATCTCGCTTTTTACGGACTTTCCCGTCAACGGCTGCTCATCTCGCATGAGAACACCGTCAGCAACGTCTGCTTCGGCAAGAAGCGTTTCTGCTCGCTTCATTGCTGCCTCAGTCGCCTGCTGCGCCGATTCGATAGCCGCAACCTCTTCGCGGGTTTTTACTGCTCGCACTGTCTCGAGCGTATCGTCGTCGTCGATTATAACGTCGATCTCGTTGCTGCGGAGCCCACGTGCGGTTCCATGTGGAAATCGGTCCGGAACGAGAACAGATTCGATGTTTCGTTCGCCGAGGAACGCCGAAAGGGCGTCGGATTTGGCCATTTTCGGATCTTCTTTTTGTTTCGTTTCGTAATCGTACGCTGCTAACCGTGCGACATCAGTTGCGTTACTCTCAGCTTTTGCTCGAGTGTAATCCGTTCCACCGATTAGCAGGTGAACCGTACCCGGCGTATACAGCGTAATGAAGGGATCGTGTCCGTTCAATCCCGAGAGGTAGCGCTGATCGCCGTTAGACGAATCCGCATCCAGCAGGTATCCATCGGCATTCACGTTCATGAGTGCTGCATCTACTCGCTCAATTGGAAGATTCATACGATACACCTGCGAGTCGATCACGATAAGTGTACAGGACGGCGCGTCCGGCTGGGTGAGAGATGGGGGCCACGACAGGCGTCCGCCGATTGCCGTTAGCTTCGTCGTTCCTACGGTTCGAGGATGCGGAATTCGGTTTGTGGCTCAACGAAATACTCCACACCATCCGACGTGACTTCGACCATCTCCTCCTGGCCGAGGTATCCCCACTCGGTTTCGACACCGAGTTCGAGCGTGTAGATCTCTCCTTCGCGGACAATCCCGTCCGGTGAGGTGCCGTATCGATCCCATTTTGGACCAAGTAGCGTACCGCCGTCGTGGGCGTTCCGACCGACGTTGTGTCCGACCGCGTGTTTGAATTCCGACCACCCACGCTCTGTGATCTCTTTACGTGCGGCATCGTCCACTTCATGTCCCGTAACTCCTGGGGCCATCACATCGAACGCGGCGTCAATAGCGGCCCTTACATCGCTATAGGCCTGGGCCAGTTCTTCCGGCGGTTCGTCGCCGTTCTCAGGGTAGTAGTAAAGGCGCTGAATGTCGGTTGCGTACCCTTTGTATTTGACGCCGAAGTCCGTGTGGAGAACTTCACCCTGAGGGAGCTTGAGGTCGCCGGCCATCGTATGCCCGAGTTCTGACGCTCCACCCGCGTGAACAGTTGGGCAGTAATCCCAACTCCACGCGCTGTCGAGCCCACGCTCGGTCATGTGATCGTGAATGAAGTCGGCGACGTCAGCTTCTGACCAGTCCGGTTCCCACGACTCGGACATCTTCGAAAACAGCTCTTCGGTAATTTCGGCGGCACGTACCATCCGATCCCGCTCGATAGGTGATTTCTCGCTCCGAAGGCGGGAAACGAGATCAGACGAACTCACAAGGTGGTCCTCGTATCCGGTCCCCTCTAATGCATCGGTGAGAAGCAGATAGAGTCCGTGCGTAAGGCCATCTGCGATGTTGTTGTCCCGTGAATAGTTTACCGCAATTTCGTCAGGATCGATGTCCTCCAGGAGTTCTACGAATACTGGCTCGAACGACTCGTCGTACGCGTGAACGTCGTAGATGTCGAGATCTCTAGCGTTAGGCGCGTCGTGTCTTCCGATAATGACGTGTTTTTCCCCTGTCTTCGTCAGAAGAACCATCGTCGGCCAAACGATGTCGAACCCGAGCAGCAACGGCAAACACGGCTCGTCAATCTCAGTCGTTTCGCGCCCGAATGTTATCCAGAGGTCGGTGTCCGTCTCCTGGAGGAGGTCGGTACTCTGTGCTACTTTCTCCTTGACCAGTTCTTGGTCTGACATCAGGCTGACTATCGTACGATGTCATCATAATCTTTCCCTTGTGAGCAGCGACATTTCCTTGGGGGAAGCTATTACTCCTCTCCCGAGTGAGAAGGGAGCGTGTCAGAACCAATCACGTTCGATATAGAAGATGCGCTCGATCTCGAATCTGTGGCGAATCCGCAATGGAACACCACTGGATCATACGTCGGGTATCTACGAACCGCACACGGAGAAACGGACTTTGCCTCGCTGCCGGTCAGTGACATTTCGGAAACGGCAGTATCACTCCACGATGGAGTCGATGAGCCCACTCATAGAACGAATGATGGGGGTGTTTCGACGTTTGAGTGGCGGCCTGAATACCCGTTTGAAGCCGCTCTTGTCGTCGACGGTGACATCGATATATACGACGTCGAAACCGGTGAAACGCGATCGCTCGTTCACAGCGATGAACCCTGTAGCGGGATCACGTGGGGACCCGACGGCGAAACGTTAGCCTATATGAGTGACGGAACGCTCTGGTTACACGAACAGGGGAGCCTTCACGCGTGTGACTTTGCAAACGATGTCTCGGTAGCATCGTTTTTGAGCGGACCGACCCTCCACTGGGACCCGAGTGGTCGGTACCTCGGCGTGGTAACCGAAGGAACCCATGAAGCACTCGGGCTCACAGTATACGATACCCTGGACAAAGCGGTGGTCTGGTCGACTGTTCCGGATGAGGATGAATCGTGTATGCGAGCCTCGTTCGATTGGGTCGACGACGGACATCTCGTGTATGCCGAAGATACGATGGACGGGACAACGAGAGTGTACCGATCGGTACGAATCGGTATCGATGATGACGTTGGACAGCCCATCGCTTCTGAGTCTGTCGATGGGTTACTGCTCCCCCACGAACCCGTCGGTAGCGGTACCGGTTGGCTTGCGGTTATTTCTGCGCGGACGGGCTATCGACACATCTACGCCATCGATGTCCAGACTCGCAGACGAGTTGTCGAAAGCGATCAACCGGGACTTGAGGGTACTGGAATCATACAGGTAACCAACGGGGCGTTCGAGGCTCGTGGCGATGCATCCGACGTTCCTTCCTGGAGTGAAAGTGGAGACCAATTAGCGTACGTCACAAACCGCGTCGACCCCGGTGAACGACACCTACACATCGCTTCGATCGATCAGACCGGATGTACTGAACACACCAAATTTACCGACATCCGTGGCAATGCAATGGCACCAACGTGGTTCGGCGACAATAGGATCGTGTTTCTCAGAGCCGGACGCTTTTCCCCTGCAGATGTGCACGTTGCCGACGTACAGAACGAAACGATGCGACGGCTATCGGCATCACACCCCCATCCCGATCGTCTCGAAACGTTGCCAGAACCGGAACCAATCGAGTTCGAAGCGAGTGATGGTGCGACGGTGTACGGCTATCTCTACACCCCTCCAGAAGCAAGTTCTGGGGACGATATTCCTGCTATCGTGCTCTGTCACGGCGGACCCATTAGCCAGATGCGACGCGGTTTCCATCCTGGGAAGACGTACTGTTACTTCCATGGCTTCGACCAAGCACTCGTTTCGCAGGGGTATGCGGTTCTGGAGTTAAACTTCAGAAGTGGCATTGGATACGGTCGGGACTTCGAGCAGGCTATCCATCGGCGTGTCGGCGTTGACGAGGTGCAGGACTGTGTCGACGCAGCGGCGTTCTTGCGGTCAGACGAACGCATTGGCGACGCCGTCGGGATGTGGGGACGAAGCTACGGCGGGTTCCTCGCGAACATACTCGCCACGAAAACCGACGCCTACGACTGCGCAGTTAACGTGGCGGGTATCTGGGATTGGCGAACGTGGGAAGAATGGGCGATTGAGGAAGGTCGGTCGACATGGGGACCTGGCGAAGCTAGTTGGTTCCACAATCGGTTCGGTGGCCCACCGTTTAGTGACGAGCCAGTGGTGAAGGAACGGTATCGGATTGCCTCCCCGAACACATACGTTGAGGATATGGATACGCCGTTGCTGGCCATCCATGGATCGGCGGATAAGAACGTAACTGTCGAGGAACTCCATCGACTTATCGTCGAGTGCGTCGAAGCCGGTGTCGAGTTTGACTCGGTGTATTATCCCGACGAAGAACACATGTTTGAACGGCCGGAAACGTGGCGCGACGCGTTCCCGCGAATTGTCGACTTCTTCGATGCTCACCTTCGGTCGAGTACCGAACGCTCTGGTACACATCGATAGCCTTCGTCAAATTCCCAGATCGCCCGCGCCGCTCGAAGCACAGATTCAATCGGCAGAGTATTGCTTCTTTTCTGGACGTAACATCTCCGGGAACGTTTCCGTGAGAACCTCAATAATATATATGGTGAAGTTACACGATTTAAATATGCCTTTCGTACCTGTTATCACGCTATTCCAACAGTGAATACTGGTGAGGATATGTGGGTCAAATATATGCCGATAACAACTGTTGGAAGACTAATGAGATATCACATTTGATGTTACTGAATATATTTACTTTGCAGTGTGAGAAAACCAATCCGTAAGTTTATGGTCTATCTCTCTAATTACCATTCATCGTTCGCGAAATGGTAGCGAGTGTATCGATCTACCAATCGCAACGGTGGTGAAACTTCATGGACAAGCCAAACAAATCAGGACTTGACCGCCGAACCTTCGTTAAGGGGTCAGCTGCAACTGCTGGACTTATCGGCGTTGCCGGTTGTCTCGGTGGGGAGGACGATGGTAACGGCGGAAACGGTGGCAACGGCGGAAACGGCGGCAATGGTGACAACGATGGATCGGATGACGCGCCAGACGACGTCTCACGTGACGAAAAATTATATATCGGTCAATCGAAGGCGCCCGTCCATTTCGATACCATCGAAATGATGGACGTTGATTCGCAGTACATCGGCGACCGAATCTATACCGCCTTATATACTTACGACCAGGGAATCGGGCTGCAGCCGAGTGAACTTACGACTGGTCTACCGGAGGAGGAACGCGATGGCCAGCGGTTTATCGTTGAAATCGTGGATTATGCAGAGTACCACAACGGCGATCCCGTCACCGCTGAAGATATCGTCTACATGGTCGAACAACCGGTTGAGGAAGGAACTCGAATGGCTAGTTCCTTCAGTATGGTCGAAGAGTCAACCATCATCGATGAAACGACGGTTCAGTTTGACCTCGAAGCTCCGCACGGGTTATTCCCGATCAATCTCTCGCACTTCGTCGCACCAAAATCGGTTCGCGAAGAAGACCCGGAAGCCTTCCCGCAAAATCCAGTCGGTTCCGGACCGTTCAAATTCGTCGACTGGAGCGAAGGCGAGTACGTACAAATCGAGCGTTGGGACGACTACTGGGGCGACCACGATCCAAATATCGCCGAGGTTGAGTACATTCCGATCGAGGAGGATACCACCCGAGTCACCAATCTCCAGACCGGCGAAGTCGATATGATCGATCATATCCCGCCGAGTCTCTGGGATACGACTCAGGACATACAGGACGGGTTCGTCTCCGAAGCACAGGGGCTGAACTATTATTACTTCTCGTTCAACTGTAACGAAGGTCCGACGGCGGATCAACAAGTTCGGGAGGCGATTGATCACTGTTTCAACGCCGACCAGGCGGTCAGTAACTTCGTCGAACCGGCGGGCGCTAGGCAATACAGCCCTGCGGGTCCCGCGTTTATCGAAGAGTGGGATTTCCCGGAGGACCGCTGGCAGGATTACGCCAACGAACGTGATATCGACCAGGCACAACAACTGTTCGAGGAGGCTGGCGTCCCGGATGGGTACGAATTCCGAATCATCACGCCGCCGGACGACATGCGCGAAGAAATTGCCATCAGCGTTGGCAACGGGATTCAAGAGGCAGGGTATGAAGCGCAAGTAGAGCGGCTCGGTTGGGGAACCTACATTGACGTATTCACCACCGGGAACGAGGATGACTACAACCTGTACGTCCTTGGCCAGGGAGCGGACCCGAACCTGCCAGAACTGCTTCACCAGATGTACCACGACGAAAACGCTGGGGTGAACAATGGCCTCCACTTCGACCCCGATCACGAACTCCACGACATGCTCGAGAATGTCATGTCTGCACCCAACCGTGAAGATCAGCGGCAACTTCAGATCGACATTATCGATACGGTTCTGGAGAATAAACTCCACATCCCTGTATATGGGCTGATCAACACATGGGCTGCGAAGGACTTCGTCAAAGACTTCGAAACCCACCCCATCTCACAGGTCAACCCGCGACTCGTGACGGACTACAACAACGTGTGGATAGACCGCTAACTGACGGTCCCCAGAGGCTGCATCGCCTCGTCCCTTCACCCGACATAGTTAAGTACCAGGAAGATACATAAAACGTATCAAGGTATGGTGAAGCGTATCAAATGGAGAATATGAATTTGCCTTCAAAAATAGACAACGTTCGTCACGCTATTCGATAATATGTCGCTTGGAAGATATATACTCAATCGCTTACTCCAGTCGGTACCTGTTGTGATCGGAATTATCACGATCACGTTTATCCTAATCAACCTGATGCCTGGGGACCCGATTCGGATAATGATCGTCGAAGGTGGGGCGGATCCGGAAGTTATACGGAAACTCGAGTCCCGCTATGGATTAGACCAACCGCTTCACGAACGGTACTTCAACTATCTGTTGGGTGTTTTTCAGGGTGATCTTGGTGAGAGTATCCACTATGGCGTCCCAGTCGTGGAGAAGATTTTCGAACGACTACCAGCGACACTTCTGCTCGTCGTGTCGGCGTTCACCTTCGCTATTTCAATGGCAGTCCCGCTCGGTGTGCTTGCAGCGCATCGAAAGAACAAACCGACGGATCATCTCTCCCGTATCGTCGCACTGATTGGAGTGAGCACACCGTCGTTCTGGATTGGTCTCTTGCTCATCATCCTCTTCGCCTTCCACCTACAGTGGTTGCCATCGTCGGGACTCATCTACCCGTGGGCAGATCCTGATTCGGTTAGATTTCTTGAAGGGGGACTCCTTGGATCGACGCTTGTATCGATCCACCCACGGCTTGCCGTCTTGTATCAGGCTGCTCGCCATTTGCTACTTCCAACAATAGCGTTGGGTACGCTTCAAATGGCGGCAATTATGCGCATCGAACGGGCGGAGATGCTCGAAACCTTGCAGGCAGATTACGTCGAACTCGCTCGTGCATACGGCGTATCAGAGAGGACGATCCTCCGCCGACATGCGTTCCGGGTAGCGCAATTGCCCGTCGTCACCATCGTCGGATTGAATTTAACTTCAGCGCTCGGTGGGGCGGTCCTGATTGAAACCGTTTTCAACATCAACGGCCTCGGAAGATTGATAATTGAGGCGATCCAGAACCTGGATTACCCACTTGTGATGGGTACAACGATCTTCTTTGGATTGGTGTTTGTCATTGGGGTTATCATAACCGACGTGTCCTACGCGTACATCGACCCACGAGTGAGTTACGGGGAGCGTGAATAGTCATGGCTACGAGTAAAACACAACCGAACGAAAAGGTGGGCGTAGAGAGTGAATCGATAGACAGTACCGGAGACGTCGCCGTTGGCTGGCGGTACTCGTTAAAAAAGGTAAAACAGGATACGACGGCGCGATTGGGACTCTATGTGATTGCGGTGATGACCGCAATGGCCGTGGTCGTCTCAATCGATTACTACCTGTTGGACTACTACATAGCCGAAACCTTCTGGTATCACCCTGCGAAAGATCCCGACCAGATTAACCAACTCCAACCACCTGCGTTCACAAGCGAGGGCTCCTGGTCACATCCGTTGGGAACGGACTCTCGAGGCCGTGACGTCCTCGCGCGCCTTATCTACGGATCTCGAATCTCGATGACTGTCGGCCTTGCTGCTACGTTCCTCGGTCTCGTTGGCGGTACCATCGTCGGCTCCGTTGCCGGATACTATGGTGGCTGGGTCGACGATATACTGATGCGTATCGTCGAGACTATCTATTCCATCCCCTTCCTCGTCCTCATCATCGCGTTTATGGCGGCGATCGGGACTCGTGACGTCATGTATGCCACCATCGGCGTTGGGATCGCCATTATACCCGTGTTCGCTCGCCTAATCCGTTCGCGCGTACTGAGCGTCCGGGAGGAAGAGTACGTCGAGGCTGCTCGAGCAGCCGGGGTGAAAGACCGGAAAATAATCGTCCGGCACATCATCCCCAACAGCTTTGCGCCCGTAATGGTGCAAGCGACTCTCCAAATAGGGATCTGCATTCTCATCGTCGCTGGGCTCTCGTTCCTTGGCTACGGGGCCCAGCCACCGACTCCTGATTGGGGCCAAATGCTAGCATCGTCGCGAAACTTCATGATCCCGAACCCATGGCTTAGCATCTGGCCAGGGCTGGCAATCCTCATTACCGTAATGGGGTTCAACCTTCTCGGTGACGGGTTACAAGATGCGCTTGACCCACGCTCTCGGTGATATAAATGACTGATAACACACTACTTTCAGTACGGAATCTCAAAACCCACTTCTTCACCGAAGGGGGCGTCGTACGGGCAGTTGACGAAATTTCGTTCGATGTAACCGAAGGCGAGATCGTTGGACTAGTTGGCGAGTCAGGCGCTGGCAAAAGTGTTGCTTCGAAGAGTCTGATGCGGCTCATCCACTCACCTGGGGAGATCGTCGCCGGCGAAATAATCTACAAGGGAGAAACGATTTTCGCCCTTGAGGAAGGCTCTGATGAAGAACTGCGGCCGAGAGATGATATGCTCTCAAACGAAGAAGTCCGCAAACGGATCCGTGGAAACGAGATTGCGATGATCTTCCAGGATCCGATGGAAAGCCTCAATCCGGTACTCACCGTCGGTAATCAACTACAAGAATTTATCGAATTAAATACGGATCTCGATAAAGGTGCGGCTCGAGAACGCGCGATCGAGATGCTCGCCGAGGTCGGGATCCCCAAGCCAGCTGAGCGATACAGCGACTACCCACACCAATTCTCAGGCGGCATGCGCCAACGAGTTCTGATAGCGATGGCACTCGCGTGTGAACCAAGCCTAATCATCGCCGACGAACCGACGACGGCGCTCGACGTCACCATTGAAGGACAGATTATCGAACTCGTCAAAGATCTCCAAAAGGAGTACGGAACGAGTTTCATTTGGGTTACCCACGACATGGGCGTGGTTGCAGAAATTTGTGATCGAGTGAACGTGATGTATCTCGGCCAGATCGTGGAGCAAGCGGAGGTCAACGATCTGTTTCACGAGACGAAGCACCCGTACACGCAGGCCCTACTCGACTCGATTCCGCGTCCGGACCAATCAATCGAACGAGTCGAGCCAATTAAAGGCGAAATTCCATCGGCGATTAGCCCGCCGAGAGGCTGTCGCTTCCATACGCGGTGTCCGTATGCGAGGGAAGCGTGTATGGAGGTCATCCCGGCGCTAGAAGACTTTAGTGAGCCGCAATCTCACCCCCATCGGGCAGCCTGCATCAAACATGACAACGAACTTTACAGTTCTACTGAACCAATAAGGAATGCTGCACGAAATATAGGTGAGACCCAATGAGCGAATCATCACTTAACACGCAGCACACGAGTACTGAAAGTGAGTCGATACTGCAACTTGAAGGAGTATCGAAACACTTCGACGTCGACTCAGGACTTCTCGAAGGGATACGTCATAGATTAACAAACGCCGATCAAGAAACGGTCAGAGCGGTTGAAGACGTTAGTTTTGACGTTAAAAAAGGGGAGACGTTCGGCCTCGTCGGCGAATCCGGATGCGGAAAGAGTACGCTCGCTCGTGCGATATTGCAACTTATCCGGCCTACTGGCGGCCGCGTCTACTTCCAGGGTGAGGACCTCTGCGAGCTATCTCAGCGAGAGATCCGCTCGAAGCGACGAGATATGCAGATGGTCTTTCAAGATCCACAATCTTCTCTCAACCCCCGACTCAAAGTTGGCCAAATCATCGAAGAACCGATGGAGGCTCACGGAATCCTTGACGAGGCGGGAAGGGAGGAAAAAGCCCGAGAACTTCTTTCGAAAGTTGGCCTTTCACAGGACCACTACGACAGATATCCCCATGCATTCTCCGGCGGGCAGCGACAGCGCATCAATCTTGCTCGTGCATTGAGTGTCGAACCGGATCTAGTCGTTTGTGACGAACCGGTCTCGGCACTGGACGTGTCGGTCCAGGCTCAGGTACTTAACCTAATGGCAGACTTGCAGGACGAGTTCGATCTCACGTATATTATCATCAGCCATGACCTGAGCGTGATTCGATACATCTGTGACCGCGTCGCAGTCATGTATCTTGGTCACATCGTCGAATTGGCGGAGAGCAATTTGATTTTCGACGATCCAAAACATCCCTACACACGGGCGTTGCTGGGGTCAATACCCGTTCCGGATCCGCAAAAGTCTGAAGTCAGAAGCGTTATTCGCGGAGAAGTTCCGAGCCCGATCAATCCCCCCAGTGGCTGCCGGTTTCGAACCCGATGTCAGTCTATCATTCCGGCTGAGCAGTACGACTTCTCCGACGAAGCGTGGCAGACGACCCTGGACTACATTCGATCGGTCAAGTATCGCGAAATATCATCCAGCACGTTCGAAGCAACCTATGAGGAGATCTTCGGTGGCGTTCAACTAGACCCAGATGCCGAACGAATAATCCGTTCTACGCTTGAAGATGTTCACGCCAACAAGTGGGAGCAAGCAACAGAGACGCTGACCGAGACGTTCATAAAGACGAGTATCTGCGCTCAAGAACGGCCTATCTATCGAATCAAGAATAGCGAGGGATCGCGGTACGTGGAGTGTCACCTCTACCGAAACCAGCAATAACGGTCCTTGTTCGTTCTAATGACGAGGAGTATTGCCTCAGGTGGAGCCCACTAGCGAGACACTGCTCTCTCGGCCGACCGCGTGGACACCCGTCACTCGATTGTAATCGTCGTCGAAGCGGACGGACGTGAACGGCCATACCGAGCATCAACGAAGGCCGTAATTTCGTACTCGCCGCTTGGCGCAGGGACCCATCTCGTTGGGGAGTCATTTCGTTTGAACTGGCCGTCCCAGACTCGCCGAATTCGCTTCGTTTCTCCTGCACGAAAAGATAGCTTGTTAGGTTGACGACGTCGATACTCGGGTTCATTACTTGCTGCTAACTCTCCATCGACGGTCCATCCCCACTGTCGGGCGGTCGGCGTTTCAATGCTGATCGGCGCTGGCAACCGATTTTTAAATATAATATCGATCGTGACTGGTTCCGTTACTCGATACGTCGTCTTGTCCGTGCTGATCGAGACGGCGAGCGATAGGACGGCGAGTCGCTGCGGGACCAGTGGCTCTAGAAGCGCCGAGAGATAGTTCTTCGTTTCGTCGAACCCGTACTGATCGCCGCTCTGGCGTTGACGTCGGCCGGACGGTGGATCTGCAGGTGGTGATGGAACCATGCACTGATTTGTTTCTATTCGAGAGCGGACAGCTATATAAACGTGACTAACGGGCGGTTAGTACCTGTTTCGGCACACTCTTGTGCCCGCTGTCGTAAATACGAGTCATGGGCTATCACACGGTCTCGATAGACGACATTCCCTCTCACCCCAAACACGAATGCGATCGACGGACGCTTTCGGCGATACTCGAGCTTGAACACGTCGGATTGAGCGTCTATACGGTAAATCCTGGGGAACAGGTTCCACAGCATTATCATCTTCATGAAACACAAGAAGAACTCTTCTACGTTCTCGATGGAGAAATGAAGGTTGAGACGCCAGCTACGGAATACACCGTCAATAGCGACGAGATATTCGTCGTTGAGCCAGGAAATTACCACCGGGCGTTCAACAGTGAAACGGCCGAGGAGACGCTCCGTGTTATCGCAATCGGGGGACCGAACGTTCGCGACGGAAAAATCCATGACGAAGATGAACAGACCAGCTAATCTGACGATAAATATGGTGTGAGGTGGCTAATCTGATACCCAATTGTGAACGTATCTGTCGAACACAGGTATTGCCTTCGTGCCGACTTACTCCGTTTCTCCAGTCCAGTAATCGACGGCATCCGATTGCTCAAAATACCGGTTGAGTGGTTCACCATCTATGGTTGCCGATGCTGACCCGGCAAAGGCGCCAACCTTGTTTGAATCCGGATAGATCGAAATTTCGGGTTCATTCATCGTCGAGAAGCAGAGGTATCGTAGCGGTGCATCGGAGTCGTTGATAACGCGGCGAGCATATTCTTCACCAACGGGAAATGTAAGATAGTCTCCCGATGTGATGGTTGCAGTACCGCGCCTCGCCCGCAGGGTCCCCCTCCCTTCTAGCACATATATCGCTTCTTCGTTAGCGGTGTGGTAATGGTACGGCCACGATTTTCCCCCAGGCGGTAGTTCGTATAGACTACATCCAAGTTGTTCGCCACCTGCCTCCTCAGCCAATTTCTTACGTTTGATGTCGAATCCCGTTTGGTGGGACTTCTGTATCCACTCAACATCGTTTTCGTTAACGTGTCGTGATCGTGCGTCCTCACCAGACTCGTCGTTTTGTGCCATGTCTCACTTCTCTTAGCCGCAGTCGCATAAACAGATGCGATTTCTGGGGAAATCACGAGGCTATGCTGACCACTCGCGCGGCTAAACCGGTGCCAGCAGATGATCTCTGCTTAGTAGTGCTCGCGCCCAACAAAGACTCCACGCATCGCTTGATGTCGTTTCCCACCTCCCGCTTGATAGGGTTCATTGATCACTCCATTGTGATCCATCATCCGGGATCAATTAACCCGTCTCAGTAACTCGTTTTCTTGACCGATGGGAGGTTGCGTATCTCAGAGTGTCTTACATGGCTTCGCAATGTCGTCCACAGTCTACGCGCGGGCAACCGCACAGGAGGTCGGCCGTGATCGATGTTTTGTGTATGTCTGTTGATTACCATTTGGATCAGTATTGCTACGTCTATGTGTTTGAGCGGTTAAATGTCGATCGGCTCGACTGACTCCCATCAACCTACGGTCCATACGCTGTATCTGTTTTCAACACGTGCCGGTCCGAAAATACCAGCTAATTCTCAATTTATCCGAAACCTTTATAAAAGTGTGCTAGTGTTTCTCTACTATGGTTAGCGACAACCACCCCCGGAGCAAATCAGTTGACAAGCTGACAGATGCCGGCAGTACGATCACCCGCCGTCGATGGATCCAAAGTAGTGTCGCGACAGCGACGGTCGCGGGCTTGGCAGGGTGCCTCGGCGGCGACGATACGGACGATACCTCGATAACCTTTCACGGATTCGGCACGCACGTCGACCCAATCGAGAATATGGCCGAGGACTTCGAGGAAGAAACAGGGATCAGCGTCAACGTCTCGCCTTTTCAGGACGACTGGCAGGTGCTTGCGAGGCAACGGGCTGGTGGCGGCGACCTCGACCTGTTCCAGATGTCGATGCGTGCGGTCCCGAGCGCACGCGAGGAGGAACTCATTCAACCGATCCGTCCCGAAAATGTACCGAATTTAGAGAATATTAATGACAGGTACAGTGCGGAGAATGCACCCTGGGAATCGGACGGAGACACGTGGTCAGCTGTTGCGTGTCACTTCGGCTCCAATTCATTGGCCTGGAATACCGAGGAATGGCCATTGGAGGACGAACCGACAAGCTGGAGGGACCTCCTGGACCCCGAACTTGAGGGAGACGTCGCATACTCGCAGCGACCAAATTATGCCGTATGTACCACGTATCTCCAGTACTGGCCCGATGAGCCACGGGAGTTTGAGGCAAATTACGACGAACGTATTCAACAGGTCTGGGACAGCATGGAGAACGACTGGAAACCGCAGGTTGGCGTCTGGCTCGAGGGCGGGCCACAGGCGAACCAGGCGTTCGCAAATGCGAACGTGATTGCCGGCCACCAGTTCCCGGTGATCGTGAAGACGCTTCAGAACGAAGGCCACCCCATCAAGGACGTAATTCCAGAAGAGGGTGCCTTCATGTACTTCGATGGTATGGCTATCCCGGCTGGGGTCGAAGATCCGAAACGAGAAGCCGCCGAACAATTCATTAATTACTTTATTGACCCCGAGAACCGGCAAGAGTACTTGGAGTCGGTCCCGACGGGCACGACGTTCGACATCCCTGAGGAGTATCAGTCCGAGGGTTACAAGAACAACACGGCTGTGATGTACGAAGATCGGCTCTCGATATTCGATCCCGTATTCGTCGGATCGAAAGCCGACGAGTGGACATCGGAGATTCAGGAGATCCTCCGTTCGTAGAAGAAACCGTACCAGCAGGAATATTAGTTACAGTGAATATATCGCCATACGACCAAACATGACTAATGTAATACTATCGGCGCACAATTTGGTGAAGACGTTCGGAACGGAAGTCGCTGTAGACGACGTCTCTTTCGAGGTCGAACGCGGAGAATTCTTTTCGTTTCTCGGCCCGAGCGGATGCGGGAAAACCACTACGCTTCGTATGATCGCTGGATTCGAAGAGCCCACCTCCGGATCGATTGATATCAACAATGAAAGCCAGATCGGCCGTCTTCCGCACGAACGCGACGTTAGTATGGTATTTCAGAATTTCGCCCTCTTCCCGAACAAGACAGTAGGGGAGAACGTCGCATTTGGATTGAAAATGGAGGGCGTATCGAAGGCCAAGCGCCGAGAACGCGCCACTGAGTACCTGGAATTGGTCGACATGGGCGGATTCGAGGATCGGAAACCGGCAAACCTCTCCGGCGGCCAACAACAGCGCGTCGCTCTCGCTCGGGCGTTGATCACGGAACCATCTATCCTCCTGCTCGACGAGCCACTTTCTAGCCTCGATTTAAAACTTCGGAAGAACATGCGGTTCGAACTGAAACGTATTCAAGAAGAACTCAACACGACCTTCATCTACGTAACCCACGACCAAGAAGAAGCGCTTTCAATGAGCGACCGCATCATGCTACTGAACGACGGTCAACGTGTGCAGGTCGGGTCCCCATCGGAACTGTACGGCGAACCGGTGAACGAGTTCGCTGCTGATTTTATCGGCGATACAAACTTCTTCGACGGACGTGTCGCACGCACCCACAATGGAAGCGTTGACGTCTCGATCGATAAACTCGACGTGACGCTGTCGAATATGTCCAATTCCATCAACGCGGAGGAGGGGGATCGAGTTGTCCTCAGCCTTCGGCCCGAGAATATTGAACTAAAGAATGGCGATGCCCCCGATAGCATTCGGGGCGAAGTGTCTGCCGTTACCTTCTACGGGAAGCTGAGCCGATTTTTGGTTGACGCTGGTGGCCAGGAAGTGTTGGTCGAGGTCGCCGGAAAAGAAAACCGCCTTCGGTTTACCGAAGGCGATACGATCTCGCTTCATTTCAACACGGATGACGCGACCCTGGTCGAGGGGTAAATATGAGTATTAAAGACAAAACCGAAGCCGCTCGTTCGTTTCTAGCCCCGTTTGAGGAAGGGATCAATCGCTTCCTTCCGGATCCGCGGCTGATTCCTGGATTGGCCTGGATCGTCGTTGTACTCGGCGGCTCACTCACCACCGTATTTCTTTATAGCTTCATGAACGACCCGCTTGCTGGTGATTTCGGGATTACCTTCGAGCACTACCGGCGGTTTCTGGGAAGTTCGCTCTACCAGTCGATCATGGTCGACTCGATTTTGATCGCCATCAAGACGACAATTGGGGCGCTTCTCATCGGGTATCCCCTCGCATACTACATCGCTATGCAGAGCAACCGACGAAACCTCTTGCTCTTAGTAGTTATCGCGCCGATCTGGATCAACGAAGTCATTCGATACTTCGCCTGGATCCTCATTCTGGATCGAAACGGCGTTGTCAACTGGCTGCTGGTGGACGCGATTGGGGTCATCAGTGATCCGCTTCGACTGATTTACACGGAAAACGCAGTGGTTATCAGCCTCGTTCATCCGCTTTTACCGTACATGGTAATTCCGATCGTCGCGAGTCTCATACAGATCGATTATTCGGAGATTGAGGCGGCGAAAAATCTCGGTGCGACTCGCCTACAGGCGTTCTGGGAGGTTTCGCTGCCTCAAACGAAGTCCGGAATCGTCGCCGGCTCGACGTTCGTGTTCGTCCTTTCTTCGGGTGCGTACCTCGCGCCGGTTCTTCTGGGCGGGAATCAGAACCAGATGATTGCAAACTTTATCGGTGTGATGTTCGCCGAGGGGCAAAACTGGAACTTCGGCGCCGTGCTGGCCATGGTATACAGTTTCCTGATTATTCTCCTCTTCGTTTTCGTCGGTAAATTCATGGACGTCGAGCTGTCTGGGACGTCTTCCGTGGAGGACGATTCATGACGCTATCGTTCAGTGCGCTCCTCGGAAAAATCGAAGTCAATGATGCGACTGCCGGGCGAGTGCAGAAACTGGCCGCCGCAGTAATCCTGCTGTTTCTGTACGCACCGATCGTGATCGTTATCATGTTGTCGTTCACTCCTACGTCGACGCCGACGTTTCCGATGGAGGGAGTCTCGCTCCAGTGGTACGAGGCGTTGATCCAGGATACTGCGATGATGAACGCGCTACAATTCAGCGCCCAACTCGCATTCGTTAGCGCAATCTGTTCGGGCGTGATTGGCATTTTAGCAGCGTTCGGTATCGTTCGGAGCGATTTCGGCAACTCGATTCTGGATGAGGGGAAGCTTCGTCTTCTGTTCAGCCTCCCGCTCATTATTCCGTGGATCATCACCGGCATCGGAGGGCTCGTATTCTTCAACGTGATCGGACTCTTCGGCTCGTTCTGGTCGTATCTCATCGGTCACATCCTCATCACACTCCCGTTTACCACGCTTGTCGTCGCAGCCGGACTCGACGGATTCGACATCTCCCTTGAGGAGGCCGCGAGAAATCTCGGCGCGACAAGATGGCGTGCGTATTTCGAAGTAACTCTTCCGATGATCATGCCGAGTATCATCGCCGCACTACTGTTTGCGTTTATCCTATCTTTCAACAACTTTATCCACACGTTCTTCTGGTTGAGCTTCTCGGATCAGACGCTCCCGGTGTACATCTTCGGTCTCATCCGCCGGACGTACGATCCAACCCTCAACGCCATTGGGACGATTTTGATCGTGTTCTCGCTTGCGGTAACTATCACGGCTGAGCGGCTCTCGAGACGACTTCTCACCTGAGAGGCTTTGTTACCTGTTTTAGTTACGTACTGGCACGATCCGCTCATCTGATGTTCATTCGGCTCCATAAAATGAGCGTGGCCGCGTACGTAACGGACGCAAGTCGGTATGGATTGTGTGGTCTGTAAAGCGATCCCAGGTTCCTTCTACCGACGGTCGGTGAACAAGATAGCCTTTGTGACCGAACGGTGCTATCTCCTGTTCAGGTGGTGCACCTACTCCCGATTACTGTAGATGCGCTCGTTACTGTGTGAAAACACCTCGATGAGGTTGCCCCACGGATCCTTACAGTAGGCGAGTTTGTAGTCGTCGTCTTCGCTGTTGACGCCCCAGACATCGGAGTAGGCGTCACCGCCGTTTTCGTCGATTACGGTCGCAAGTTCTTCGACTTCCGGATCGATGATCGAGAGGTGAAAGAGGCCGGGTGAAAACGGATCGGGGTCGTTTTTACCAGTTGTGTCGTCAAACTCGAACAATTCGATCCCGACCTGATTCCCGGTGCTCAGGTGAGCAATCTTCATCTCTTCAAAGTCCCCGAGTAAGTCGCTTACTTGCCTCCCGAAGAACCCCTCGTTTTCGATGGTGGCTGGGCCGAGTACGAGGTTGAATCCAAACACGTCTCGGTACCATTCAACCGCTTCGTCGATATTGGACACTGTGAGTCCAACGTGGGCTAGACCACGTGGATACGTACGTTCAGACATACAGTATTCACACGTTATCGACAAAACAAATAAATTCCGATTATTGTTCGTCAACAAACAGGATGCTTGCTCAACCGGCTTGTGACTTGCTTACCACTACGGACCACTGAGGCGTTTCTAGAGGAAAAGGTAATGATCCAGGGCTAGGATGTATTACAGAGAAGCACTAATGAAGGCGATAGACTGCGGTACCCTTATCGATGGGATCAGCGAGGAACCGCTTTCCGACGGGCGAATCGTGATCGAGGACGGCAGGATAACCGCTGTCGGCACTCGATCGGAGGTATCAGTACCGGGCGACGCGGAACGTATCGATCACTCAAACGAGACTGTACTGCCCGGCCTAATTGACGCGCACCTCCACATTAACGGATGGCGGTCGCTGCAGCCCTTCGACATGACGACGCTGGATATTGTGACACAAACCGCTCGCGCGACCGAGGATCTGAAGGTTTTGCTCAGAGGCGGATTCACGAGCGTTCGTGATTGCGGGGGTCCGACTGGACTCGGCCTTCGTGAGGCTGTGGAGGAAGGGTCCATTGCTGGTCCGCGAATATACACGTCCTGGAAATCGTTTTCACAAACAGCGGGACATGCAGATGCTCACTTCCTTCCATACGAATGGGTGACCGGTGGAGGGAGTGGCGATGCGATCCGCGGAAAGTCACAGGGGAACGTACTCGCCGACGGCGTGAGTGAGTGCCGGAAAGAGGTGCGAAAACACCTCCGGGAAGGCGTTGATCTAATCAAGATTATGACGAGCGGTGGTATGCTATCGGAGAAAGACCACCCAGACCAACCCCATTACAGTGAGGAAGAAATCGCTGTCTTCACCGAGGAAGCCCATCGCTGGGGAATTCCCGTTGCGTCCCACGCGGAAGGAACAGAGGGAATCAACCGAGCGTTACGGAACGGCGTCGATACGATCGAACACGGAATTGGTATCGACGACGAGTCGATCGATCTATTTCAGGAGACAGGGGCGATTCTCGTGCCGACGCTACAGGCGATCTACCGCAACGCGATCGCCGGTCCAGACAGTGACGTACCAGAGTGGAGCATCCAGAAGTCGAAATCTGCGCACGAAGAGCACATCGAGTCGGCGAAACGAGCCTACGACAACGGAGTACCAATTGCCCATGCCTCCGATTGCGGTGGAACGGAGAACCATCCGCTGGGGACGCACCTCGAGTTCACACTCCTGGTGGAGGAGGTCGGACTTTCAGAGATGGAGGCAATTAAATCCGCAACGAGCATCGCTGCCAAGGCGTTGGCTGACGACTCCATCGGTGCGATCGAGCCCGGACGATACGCCGACTTGGTCGCCATCAGCGGTGATCCGCTCTCGGAGATCCAACAACTGTCCGAGATCCACACGGTCTACAAGAGCGGCGACACCGTCGACGTGTAGCAGCCGATATACGGACTATCTCCGATTGACTGGGGCACCCCACTACGTTTCAACACCGGAAACCGGTTAGTGGTCCGGATTCTGAAGTATCCAATCGATCGTCGCCGGTTCTCTCTAGAGCAATTCCTCTTCTACCATACTCAACGGGAGTGCACTGTAGTCCATGAGCGCATCGTGAAAATCCCGAAGCGAAAACTCGTTGCCTGTTTCCATCCGATACTTCTCTCGAATATCAATCAGTTGTGACAAACCCACCAGGTACGACGACGGGTACGTCGGTCGCATCGTGTACCGTTGTACTTCACTCTCCGCCCACCGCGGTTCGAGACGGGCACGATCTACGAGTAACTCGATGGCTTCTTCGGGTGTCATTCCTCGCGTGTGTAGGCCAGTGTCGATCACGATACGAACGGCACGCCAGAGGCTGTTCCGAAGTTGCATCAGCCGGAGGGCCGGTTCGTCCAGGAGGCCGGTTTCGTAGAATAATTCCTCCGTGTAGAGCCCCCATCCTTCGAGGTAGACTGGGCTGGTGAACTGGAGTCGAAGTGGCGAGGCGATCTGCTTGTGAATCGCAAGATGCAGATGGTGACCGGGATACATCTCGTGCTGGGCGATTCCACGGATCCAGGCCCAGCTGTTGTCACGCAAATGCTGTTCCTGTTCCTCTGCTGACGCCTCTGTATCGACGGGAGTAATATACCACTTTCCGGAGAGTCCGTCCTCGAACGGCGGCGACACCCAGGGCTTCGCGATCGGATACGCGTCCCTCATGAACTCCGGCATCCACTCAATATCGACCGTTTCGCCGACAGGGAAGCTTATGAGATCGTGTTCGAGGCAGTGATCGCGTGCGAGCATCGTTTCGTCTTCGTAGGCCCTTCGCAGGTTCTCGCTCGTCGGGTGATCGTCTTTCACAGAATCGAGTACGTCCACCCAACTGCTGTTGGGGTCGATTTGCTCGGCCAGTTCATCCATCTTCCGTTCGTAGCGATCGATCCGTTCACGGCCGAACTCATACAGTTCGTTTCCGTCCATGTTGAGCATATGGTACTTCTGCAAGAGACGATCGAATCGCTCTGGTCCGGCAGCGAAGTCCCCATCGGCACGGTCTTCGATGCTCCGAACGAAGCCCTCGAATGCCGCTACGGCGTCATCGGCTGCCTCAGCGGCAGCGATGATATCGTCTTCCAGTGATGGAACCCGCTCGGCCGCGTCCAGGATCCCGCCTCTGAGAAACTGTTCGACGTCACTGGCCACGCGTAGACTGGAATCAATCCAGATCGGCGGTACCGCCTCGGGATCAATGTTTTCCTTCGCTGCTTCGAGAAACCTTGGGACAGCGCGCAGTCTCGTAAGCAAGGCCCTGAAGCGTTTCTCGTCCTGTGTCGGCTCGCTGAGAAGCAGGTCGTGCAGCCCAGTCCCGATCCAATCGAGATAGAGCTTCGGTGCGCGTTCCCAGAACCGGCGCTCATGATCTATACGCAATTTTGTGAGCACGGCTAGCGCCCAGCGTCTGTCGAGTGCTTCCTCATGAGGCAGACTCGCCGCGTCAAACGCCTCAAACCTCGACTTAAAATCACGAAGCGTTTCTCCCCAAGCCAAAGCAACGTCGGGGCCTCGCTCTGGCAATTGATCATCGTAGCGATGGACACCAACGTGCGTTGCCTCCACCGGATTGTATTGCCAGTATTCGTTCAACAAGTCGTCAACCGTCTGCTGGAACTCCGTCATCGGATGAAAAAATAGGCCCAACGATCATAAACATGCGCGCGGCCAATCCGAATTGCGCGTTCTTGTTCGTCAGTTCGGGCACAATATCGATCCGGTGGTGAGACCGGCTATCAATATTGATTTACCATCGAGGGACATATTCCCACAGGTATGCCAGCTGCAATCGTTACCGGGTCGTCTCGGGGGATTGGGAGTGCGATCGCGAAGCGATTCGCCAAGGACGGATATAACGTGGTCGTCAACTACCGTCGTAGCGCCGAGGCTGCCGAACGGACGGCAGCGGAAATACGCGATGGTACGGACGCCGAGGCGCTTGTCGTTCAGGCGGACGTTTCGAACCCTAACGACGTAAAACGCCTCATCGATCGAACCATCGACGCCTTCGGCGGCGTCGATCACGTTGTCAACAACGCTGGCATCGAGGAGTCCTGTCCGACGCTGGAACTCGATGTGGGTGACTTCGATCGGGTAATGGACACGAATGTCAACAGCGCCTTCGCCGTGAGCCAGCGTGCTGCTCCCCACCTTGCCGAGTCTGCGGAACCCGCTCCCTCGATCACGAATCTCTCGACGTTCCTCGCCCTCAGGGGATATCCGAACGAACCACACTACGTCTCGTCGAAGGCGGCGATTCTTGGCCTGACCGGAAGTCTGGCGCTTGATTTCGCACCAGACATTCGTGTGAATGCGATCGCACCGGGGCATGTAGAGACGGATATGACAGACCGCTCGAAGATGGAAGAGAACAGAGCATCGATCCCGCTCGGTCGATACGGTCAGGTCGACGAAATTGCCGATGCAGCTGCCTACCTCCGTGACGCATCGTACGTCACGGGCGAGACGCTCCGCATAGACGGCGGTGCATCGCTCCAGTAGTCACGTAGACGGTTCTCGAAACGCGTATTATGTACCTTCCCGAGCAGATAGCCTGTGTTGGGAACTGTGTCCGACGTATGCATGGTCGAATCGGACGCGGAAACGACGTCCTTCAGCCACCACGTCAACCGTAAGCGGACGTCTGACCATATCTGTTCGACGCCGTGTGCGGAACCGCCGTTGTCGAATCGGGCGGCAAGCGTCTATTCTATCTCCAATCTGGGCGCGTCGACTAATCGATGCTTGTGTCTCCGATGGCCAGAACGAACCTGGGGCATTACAGACCGGCATTCGGAACTGCCCTTGACGGGAGCGATGGTCCAACAATGCTATTTCAACCGGCAGTGTGGAATTTGGACCGGAATTGAAACGGATTTTTATTCCGACTACTCGAAGGCAGGAATGATTTCGTCGCCGATCCGGTGAATCTGTTCGATTTCCGCTTCGAGCGAGTCGGTCATCGTCCCGACGATAAAGTGGGTCGTCCCCGCGTCAGCGTACGCCTCGACGTCGTTAACGATCGATTCCGGATCACCGATGGTGGCGACGTCCGGGGCGTCACCATTCCAGTCACCCACGTGCACGCGACAGCGGGCAGATATCTCCGGAACACCATCCCGATCGTAATCAGTCCATGCATTCATCAATCGATCGCGAGTGTTCGCTACCGCCGCCGCGTCTCGTTCAACGACTGTCCACCCGTCACCGAATTCCGCGGTACGTCGGAGTGCTGCGCCAGACGTCCCTCCCACCCAGATCTTCGGCTTCTTGTCCGGGAGAGGGTGAAACCCGGTCTTCCTGAAGTTTATGTGTTCCCCGTCGAATCCCGTCTCTCCGTCGTTCTCGAATATGCGTTCGAACATCTCTAGGAACTCGTCCGTGTGGGGTCCGCGGGTCTTGAACGGCGCGTCGAGCACCTCAAATTCGGATCGAAGCCAGCCGCTTCCCACGCCAAGCTCGAACCGGCCGTCCGAGAGGGCCGAGACAGTGAGTGCCTGCTTGGCCAACAGGATGGGGTTACGCAGCGGCACGATACAGATATTCGTCGCCATATGGATCTCGTCGGTCACCGCTGAGATGTAGGAGAATTTCCCAAAGACGTCGAGGCTGGGATTCGAAATGTCGGCCCAGTCAGGGACGCCGAACTGGTACTCGTCGTAGTCGAGCTCTGCTGGGATTGTGATGTGGTCTCCGGTCCATAGCGTCTCGAAGCCGGCTGCTTCGGCGGCCTGGACGATGTCCTTCCATGCCTCTGGTCGTTCATACGTTCCGAATCCCGGTAATGCGTACCCAAAACTGATGGGGCTGTCGTCATTCATGTGCGTATGGAAGGTATGAGTGGGAGCCGTGATAATTGTTTGGAGAGTCGAACGATCGATTACCCAGCCCGTTTGCTAGCGACGTGGTCGACGGGGATTTTGATTTAGGATACATATCACAGGGACAAGGGCTCCCAAACCCGTTCGAACTTCGTCTTTCGGACGACTAGCTGTGCGAATCGAGTCGACCATCTTCAGACCCCGTCGGCACTGGTAGCTTTGCTGGATTCAGAGTTTGAGTCTGTGCCATCCCGTGACGACCAAAATAAGTCCTGAGATCGGATATTAACTATGGATCCGCCCACGGATCGATCATCTGATGTGAAAAAGATATAAATAAGTGAGATGGAAACCATTCGGTAGTGGAAATGAAAAATACTGACAGAAACGAGATCAAACGAGCGACCGACGAGCATTTGATGCCCGCAGTGTATGGCCAGCAGGACCTTGTGCTCGACCACGGCGAGGGCGTCCGATTGTGGGACGTCGATGGAAACGAGTTCCTCGATGCCGTGGCGGGGATCGCCGTCGTCAATACGGGCCATTCCCACCCAAAAGTCGTCGACGCGGTACAGGAACAGGTCGCGAATTACGTTCAGTCATCGTACTATTTCTACCACGAACCGATGGCCGACTTGCTCCAGACACTTACAGAGCAATCTCCCGGCGATTTGAAAAACACGTTCTTCGGTAACTCCGGTACAGAGGCGGTCGAGGGAGCGATCAAACTCGCGAAGAAGGCCACCGGCTCGAGCGAGTTCATTAGTCTCAGAGGCTCGTTCCACGGGCGAACGCCTGGTTCGATGGCGCTGACGGGACAGAACAAGTACACCCATACGTTCCACCCGCACATGCCCGGCGCTTACAAAATCCCGTCCCCCAACTACTACCGGTACGGTGATCGGTTCGAAGACGAGAACGAATTTTCGAAGTGGGCCGCTGAACAGGTCCGTGAAGTCATCAAATACGACTCGAATGACGATATCGCAGCCGTCGTCGTTGAACCGATTCAAGGCGAGGGTGGTGTCATAGTCCCGCCGGAGAACTACCTCCCATATCTCAAAGAAATCTGCGAGGAGGAAGATATCCTCTTCGTAGCCGACGAAGTCCAGACTGGTATGGGCCGGACCGGAGAGCTATTTGCCGTCGATCACTGGGACGTCGAACCCGACATCATGACGGTGGCAAAAGGAATCGCTAGCGGCGTCCCATTCGGACTGTTCATGGGGACCGAGGAGGTGAGTTCGACGATGGATCCTGCCGACCACTACACCACCTACGGCGGGAACCCTCTCGCGTGCGCCGCCGCCAACGCAACCTTCGACGTGATCGACGAGGAAGACCTGGTAGAGAATGCCGCCTCAGTCGGACGAGACGCGCTCGACCGCCTGGAAGGTATGGAAGCGGACTACGACATCATCGGTGACGTCCGCGGAAAGGGCCTTCTCATCGGCGTCGAGATCGTCTCCGACAGTGACAGCCATGAACCCGCCGAGGAAATCGCCAAGACGGTCCGTACACAAGCACACGAACAGAATCTCCTCGTCTCGCGGTGCGGAACGCACGGTAACGTGATTCGACTCTCTCCACCGTTAACAGTGTCCGACGAAGAAATGGGCGAGATGCTCGATCGACTCGAAGATGCCCTCTCGATCGCTACGAAGGGGCAGTAGTTGGCGCCGGGGACCCAGGCAGTTTCAGTGAGGTTGCATCTTCTTTCTCAGCCAGCGGACAACGGATTGTGCTGCCCCGGTTGGAGGAACGTCTGCCGTCTCCCCGTTTGATGCCTCCTTCTCGGAACCCCCAACGACGAGTCGGTACGCCTCCTGGAGATGATCTGAAGCGCTCTTTGTCATCGAAATTCTCGATGTACCAGTGCCAGATAGACGTTACGATGGGGACAGGTCGTGGACAGCCCGATTTGCGGGGGGGGGGGAGGCCGACGATCAATGAAGACTTCTCAGAAGAGACTGATCTCCGTCCCCAACCCCTCCTCGACTGCGCGTTCGTGGACGAGCTCCATCGTCGCCGTGTCGAGCGCCGGCATCCCCTTGTGGGTCATGACGGTTCGCTCGTTGGGTGACTCTCGTCCGGGGCGCTCATCGTTCATCACCTCAATGAGGTCGGCGTGGATGTCGTTCTCGTCCACCTTGTACCCCTCGGCCGTCCAATTATCCTCTTGCTCACCCTCGATCCAGTTCAAGTCGCGGTCGTAGTAGCCGACGACCCACTTGTCAGCCTCGCTGCTGAGCGTGGGTTCAAGGTCGTAGAACCCGGCCGTGGCGGCGACGTGTGTCCCGGGCTCGATCCAGGCTTCCTCGACGATCGGTCGGGTTGCCGACGTGACCGTACAGATAATATCGGCACCCGAAACCGCCTCCTCAGCGTCAGGCACTCCGACCACGTCGGCATCGACATGTTCGGACATCTCTTCGATGAACGCGTTCCTGATTTCGTCGTCGATATCACACGCGCGGACCTCCTCGAGATCGAATAGCTCCGCCATCATCAGGAGGTGCGTTCGGCCCTGATCACCACAACCGACGATCGTGACCGTCGACGCGTCCTCGCGGGCAAGATACTTCGCCCCGACAGCGGCGTGACCGGCCGTCCGCATGGCTGTCACAGACTGTCCTTCCATGATTGCGACTGGGAGTGACGTCTCCGCGTCGCTGAGAATGTCGATCGCGTTGATCGTCGGAAGTCCCCGCTCCATGTTCCGCTCGATGTACCCCAGCCACTTATGGCCAGCAGCGTCGATCGGTTCGACGTACGATGGGAACGACTGGACCATCCCGAGGCCGTACTCATCGTCGGCGGTCGAGACGTCGAGGTCGAAGGGGTTCGATTGTTGGACAACGCCGTCACCGACCCATTCGAACGTCTGCTCGACGCGTTCGAGACACGCAGCGGGTTCAAGTGCTTCGTTGACATCATCACGGTTCAGGAATCGTAACTCTCCGGGGTCGGTCGTATGTTTCACCATGTATGTGATGACTGATGGGTCCCATTTATCTCTTTCTTTGAACGCCGCCACCCCAATCCCGACGTTTTTGATACCTCGCGACGGACTACCAGTAATGACGACTGAAATCGGATTTCTTGTCAATCCGATCGCTGGCATGGGAGGACGAGTCGGACTGAAAGGAACGGACTCCGAGGAGGTCCTCAATCAGGTCCGCGAGTTAGGTGCCGAACCGGTCTCGCCGGGACGGGCCGCAACTGCCCTCCGGGAACTCAGGGACTCACTCGAGGATGAATCACTGAATCCGATACTACTCACTGGTCCGAACCGCATCGGTGAAGCCGTCGCCGAGGAATGCGGATTCCGCCCTATCGTGGTGGGTGATATCGACGGCGAATCGACGACTCCAGCGGATACGAAGGCGATCGCTTCGGAATTCCTGGAGCGCGAGGTCGATGTGATCTTGTTCGCCGGCGGTGACGGTACGGCGAGAGACATCCTCGACGCCGTTGGAAATGCCGTTCCCGTGGTTGGTATCCCTGCTGGCGTCAAGATATACTCTGCTGTCTTCAGTCCGACCCCCAAGGCCGCCGGGAAACTCGTTGCGTCCTTCTTGGACGGCGAAACCGCAGGGACCCAACTCCGAGAAGTGATGGATATCGACGAAGATGCGTACCGGGATGACCAACTCTCAGCGACTCTCTACGGATATCTTGCGGTCCCGCAGGCAGATCGACTCGTCCAGAACCCCAAGTCTGCAGGCTCGAGCGACGAGACGGTGAGCAAACGTGCGATCGCTCGAGAAATCGTCGACTCCATGGACGAAGAGACGACATACGTTATCGGGCCTGGGACGACGACCAAGGAGATACTCGATCACTTAGGGTTGGACTTCACGCTCCTCGGCGTCGATGCCGTGCGTAACGGTGAACTCGTCGGCAGCGACCTGAACGAACGCGAATTGTTGGAACTCGCCGATGGAGTTCCTGCTCACATCGTCGTCGGCGTTATCGGCGGGCAGGGATTCATCTTTGGACGAGGTAACCAACAATTGAGCCCACGGGTCATCAAGGCCATCGGCGTTGCCAACATCACAGTCGTTGCGACAGAGACGAAACTCCTCTCACTCGGAGACGGCGTGCTACGCGTCGATACCGGCGATGAATCGCTCAACGAGAGTCTCTCCGGCTATAGACGCGTTGTGACCGGCAATGCTTCGCAGATGGTTATTCGGGTTGCGCAGTGACCGAGGTGAGATATCGCGCAATCAACGCCGTTTGATCATGGCAGGCCTGGCAGACACGGGCCCTGTCGGAGATAGATTTACGTCCGTGTCGCTCAATTACCTGCTATGATTAAACTCCAGTCGTTCATCGTCAGGAGTGACGAGCTAACCCGGAGCGAGTTTTACGACTACTGGTTGAACGAACACGTTCCACTGGCAAAGGACCTCGCTGGACTTCGTCGATATCGAACTGCACTCCCGGTGGAACCATTTATGAGTCGGTATGATGGTGTCGCAGAACTGTACTTCGACACCATCGAGGCATTCGAGTCCGCGCTGGGCCCCGAGAGTAACACGCCAGCAATCAACGATGTGGATAATTTCGAGAACCGGACGGATCGATGTCTGGTCACGGAGACCGTCAGATACGATGAACGCACCGAGGGATCCCCGGTAAAACTCGTCGCGGTCCTCTCGCGACGAGACAATGTTCGCCACAATGCCTTCGTGGACGGTTGCTTCAACGATGAAACTTTCGAGCAAGTTCCCGGCCTCCGTAAGTTCACAACCGCAGTTCCTGTGGCCGCAGACGTGTCGTATGACGGTGTTATTGAATGCTACTTTGATGGAGTCGACGAATTGCACGCCGCGATGATTCCGGACGACGCTGATTCAACCCTGGAAGCAATCGACTTGCCGTTCGACACATCGCTTGTCGGAAGTGTGGACTCGCATGTCGTTCGGGAAACCGTCCAGCTCGACAATATAGCGTGAACGCGGTTATTGCCAACTGTTCTGAGCACCCCGTTCAATCTCAGTGTCACTAACAGGTTTTTCGATCTGCGAGGGCCTCGGTCAGATTCGCCAGACGAGCCTCAAACGAGTCAATCCCACCAGTACACTGGATTTCATCGCAAACGAATGGGATCTATCTCCAGTAAGTCGGGTAGCGTCTCGATGAAAGTTGTAGATGAACGTGACACCGAGGACGCAGTCTTATAGCTCGGCTTCCATTTCGAGGAGTGGTTCAACTGCGCTTTCGAGTGCGGCGCGCGATTCCTCGCTGAGGGGTCGATACGGCTTCCGTGGTGGACCTCCGTTTTGTCCGCCGATTTCGGCTAGTTCGTTGAGTACGGCAAACTCGTGTGACATGATCGGTGCCCCTTCGAGTCGGTTCATGTCGCCGAACGCGCGCACGATACGGTTGTGGGCCTCTCGTACCCACGGGTCGTCGTTATTACCGTCTCGGCACTCTTCGTAGTACCTGAGAAAGAGATTCGGTGCCACCCACGTGAGGATACCGACGAATCCCTTGCCGCCACGCATCGAGTCGTACCAGAACGGCGCGTCGTACGGTGAGATGAAATTGATCTCGTCGGCGACAGTAGCGATTACCTCGTCACGGTGACCAACGGCCATGTTCGACTCCTTGAGGGCTTTGACACTGTCGATGTCGAGAAGCTCGTCTCGCCAGACCTCGGGCGTGATATTGCAGTCAGTGACGGGCGGGAAGTTATACACCATGATCGCTATCTCGCCCGTGATAGCGTCGTCGACGTCGCGGAAGAACGGCCCGATCCACTCTTCCTCGACGGGAAGCATGTATGGAAGTTCGACCATCGTCCCGTCGGCACCGGCCTGTTCCGCATAGGTGACCCGTTGAATGACCTCTTGCTGACTGGTCCCGGATCCGCCGACGACGCAAGTAATGTCGCCCGCTTCGTCAACGCAGACGTCGGTCAGTTGTTCGAACTCGTCTTCAGAAGGCGCGTTGATCTGACCCATGCTCGAGAGTTGAACAAAACCGTGGATGCCCTGTTCCTCGAGATACGAGATGTTTGAGCGGATAGCATCGTAGTCGATCGACTGGTCTTCGTTGAGACACAGCGGCGAGAGTGCGACGATACCTTCGATAGGATTGCGGCTGAATGATGGCATTCTTGTACTCACCAAGTAACGTCACTCACATTCGATGCAACTACCTTTAGCTTTGCTATCCCGTCGAACAGGACCTCCTACACGAGTCGGTGTTTCCCGCTGCTTCTGTCGACTACTGCGTCTGTCGAGTAGAACGTACCCGGCGTCGCGTGTCGCCCTTCGCTAGACACAATTGCGACCGACACAAACCAATCGCTCAGTACATCACTTTCCCGGCAGTAATATTGAGGTCCTGCCCAGTCATCTGGGTAGACTGTGAAGAACAAAGGAAATCGACGACGTCGGCCACGCTATCGGGTTTGACGAGTTCGCCACGAGCACTCTTTTCCATCTCGCTTCGTTTGACCGATTCTTCATCTGTGCCGCGTGCCTTCGCGTATCGCTTGAAGACGCGTTCGATCCGATCCCCCTCGACCGATCCTGGACAGACTGCGTTTACGTTGATGTTATACTCTCCGACCTCACTTGCTATTGATCGGGTGAACCCGACGAGTCCCAATTTCGTAGCGGCGTAGGGTGACCGTTGTGAGACGGGACGTTTCCCAGTGACAGAACTTATATTTATGATACGGCCATACTCCTGTGCTTTCATCGTCGGAATTACTTCACGAGTCATGAGAAAGACACCACGAAGATTCACAGCGATAGTATTGTCCCATTCATCGATAGAAATCTCTTCACATGGGAGATTCGGTCCAGCGATACCGGCATTGTTGATGAGAATGTCGATAGCCCCGAACTCGTCAAGTGCCGCCTCCACGGTATCGCTCACGTCATCCTCTTCCCGCAAATCCATCTGGACGGTCATTGCTGATTGTCCATGATCGTGTACCATCCGCTTCGTCTTGCCCATCTCCTCCGGGTTAAGATCAGCAATGACAATGTCCTTCCCAGAATCCGCCAGTTTGAGCGCGATCTGCCGACCGAGACCTCGGCCTCCACCAGTTACTAGAGCTGTCTGCTGCTTTCCGTCCATGCATTTGGCTTCTGTCGTCATATCATATATCTTTTTCCTACTTTAGCCTCCGATATCCGGTGTCATTTTCATATTTGCCAACCGGCGACAAAATAGTTACGTTGTCGCAGGTGAATGTGGTAGTTTCAGGACCAATCGGCGAGCTCCAGGTGTGTATGATCCCTCCGCAAACAGATCCTTTTGCGAGTCGATTATCTCTATTCCCTATAGGATTCCTTCTCCCAATAGTCGTTTTAGCATTCGCCGATACGAAATGACACAAAAATAAACATGATGGTGTGAGACCAGAGATATTGGCTCAACGGCCTGTTCTGCCACCGCATTCAACGATTCTAAGGGAATCTGCTTATTTTATTAGGGCATGTCACTATTCACCACACGGCTTATCGCAGTAATCGTTCCTCTCGAATCAATTCTCACGTATTCTTCCTGCTTTGTCCGCTTTCTCACCGAGTACTGAAAATAGTACCACTAGCTCTGGATATGGTGTGTGATATCGTGACCCAACTCCGTTTCATATGAGTGAACACAGCTTTTCGCCACTTGAAAAACGAGATTACAGCTGTAATCGCCCGGATGCGGCTCAATTGATCGATTTCACGATCCGCTGATTACCGACATGAGCGCATGAATTACATTTAATACAATTAATAGACTCTATTTATGGCATAAGTATAAGTCAGAGAATAATTGACCTGCGTTACTAATTGATTATTGGTTGTGGATTGATGAAAATGAAAATAACTGAAATACGTCCCTCTTATTTCAAAGCAATTTTCTCTTCACGCGTTTACATCACTTGCTGATCAATAGACTACAAATATAGATTCGATTAGATGCTGCTAATGTTACAGCATTATGTTTGTAAACGTCACTAGTATTATCTATTCTAGTTGTATTGTAGGTGCATTTAGTGGCTAGGACGATGGTAGGGAAGCAATCAAATCGACCGAAGGAGATCGTCGGTTTTTCACCTTAATTACTGTAGGGTATGTGAACATACTTCAGAACCTCCAACGAACACCAATTCACTAATGTGAAATGTACATCGGGTCCCGTATCATGTACATTCTCTGCCGATCACTATTGATCGTGGGATGATTTGGCTGCCCCATCATACGATGATTTTCCGTCGACGGGTGCAGCGGACAGCCCGTAGCCGCTGGCCAATTTTAGATTAGTGTGAGACAATCCTGCCCTACCTTTACCTGGACGAGGCGAGACACCGCACGTTCTGATAGCAGTACGCAAAATACACCGATGTCCCAAGAGATCACGATCGAATCGCCGGGGAGAAGAACGTTATGTCTTTGCACCGATTACGAACGATAAAGCCTGGAGAACGCGCGATACGCTTCGTTCATGACGCGATGGATTCGATGGGTCTACTGGGGAGCCCCGTCCAACCTGTGCTTGCGTGCGGGCACGTACGTTCGCCCGCTTCGACTGGAATCTTCACGGATTTCGCCGAAATATCGATTGGCGGGTAAGTTATTCGGAGCGTTCGCCATTTCTCTTCGAGACAACAAAATAATCCCCATCCGACGTAATCGCGCTAATTAGTGTATTCCCTGCAGAATACCGCCGTCGACGACAAGGGATTCGCCAGTGACGTACGCGGCGAGATCGCTCGCAAGATACACGGCGGCATTTCCGATATCCTCCGGTTTCCCGAACCGTCGGAGTGGGATGGATTGTTGCTGCCGTTCACCGTCTTCAGTGCCGACAATCTCGATATCCTCGGTTACCATCTGTGTTTCTGTCGTTCCGGGATGGATAGCGTTGACCCGAATCTGTGGGCCGAGCTCGGCGGCAAGCGAGTACGTAAGGAGGCGTACAGCACCTTTCGACGCGCAGTAAATACTGTTTTCGGGGATACCGACCATCCCGGCCGTACTGGAGATGTTGATGATATTTCCTCCGTTTGCTTCCAGCATGCGCTCTGTGGCGGCTTTACAGCCGAGGAAGGTACCTTTCGCGTTGACGTCCATAACCGCGTCGTATGTTTTCTCCGTAACTTCGGTTATGCCTCCCGTTTTCAGGATACCGGCGTTGTTCACCATGATATCGATGCCACCGTACGCTTCGGCAGCGTCAACCGCGGCGCGTAGATCCGATAGCTCGGTCACATCACACTGAACGAACGTAGCTTCTTGCCCGGTCTCCGCTTCGATCTTATGGTGCGTCGGAATCCCGGACTCGCGTGGTTCCGATCGAACGTCTGCAACGACGACACTCGCGCCATGTTCAGCGAACCGCATCGCGATCGCTCGCCCGTTTCCGCTTGACGCACCGGTGATCACGGCGGTCTTATTTTTTAAAATCTCGGACATACACTGAATATTTGTTAGAATAACCATCACTGTTTTGGTCGACTCTTGATGGGCACACGTATCTACGCATTTTAGGAACGATCTGCTAACAGTCCTGGTGGCCCAACCATGACGGGATCAGAGACAAAAAACGAGGTCAAAGGACGCTACGAGAACCGTCCCGCAGTAATGAACCTTCACCATCACAGCTATCGCCTCAAAGAAGAGTACGTCATTGAACCATCATTTCAATATCGTAATAATTCCTGTGTTATCCGCTACTGTCTCCGGTATAGATGCCGTTGGGATCGAGTTCAGTTCGGATGAGATTAATCTCATGGTCGGTTGGCGGTGTCGTTTCCGCAACGTCCTCGGCGAACTGGATGTCCCAGCCCGTCGCGTCCAGGACGGCCGCTGTCGTTACGTTGGGGTGGAGCGATTCGACGATCATCTCGCCGTCGTCGTCGAAACCCATGACCGCCTTGTCGGTAATGACGGCTGCGGGCCCGCCGCGCAGTCCGAGTTGCTTGCGACCTTCGCGTCCGCCGACGTAGCCCGGACTGGTCACGAAATCAACCTCCTCAGGGAAGCGTCGCTGGCTGTGGGGCATGATGACGACAGTCCGATGGGTGTTACTTGCGATCTCGCAGGCACCGCCGCTACCGGGGAGTCTGACGGTGGGGTCTTCGTAGTCGCCGATCACGGTCGAGTTGAGACTGCCCCAGCGGTCGATCTGGGCGCCGCCCAGAAATCCGACATCGATACGGCCCGCTTGAAGGTAGTATTCGAAGCTCTCGATCATCGGGACAACGCTGCGTGCGCCCGTTGCGAGGACAGGATCGCCGATGGAGAGAGGCAATTTCGATGGGTTCGATCCAATCGTCCCCGACTCGTAGATCATCTCTAGGTCTGGTGCGTGGGTTCGTTTCGCCAGATTGCAGGCGATGTTCGGCACTCCAACGCCGACGAGCGTTATATCGCCGTCCTCGAGTTCCTTTGCCGCCCTCACGATCATCAGTTCGGTATCGGTGTAGTCGGTCATATTCAGTAGGCACCCATGTCGATAGTGGTCGCGAAACCCGTCCCTGGTTGCAGGTTGAGGAACCGACCGGTATCGAGTTTTTCGAGGTATTCAGTCCGATTGGCAACGCTGTAGACCCACTCGTCCAACCAATCTCGGGTCGACTCATGACTCTGGCTGATCTTGTCCCACTCAAGGTAGGCCTCGTTGTCGCGGTCGTAGTAGCCTTGAGCGTAGGAGGGATGCGAGCCGTAGGGCTCCTCGACGACGTAGTCGACGACGGTGCCCGGGATTCGAGTCCGGTTGGGGTCGCTTCGGATGACGTTCCGATCGACGACCTCCTCTACGACCAGGACGACCGTCTCCGCCGCAAAGGCTGCCTCAACGACCTCGCCGGTGATCCCCCAGAGGTGAGCGTTGCCCTCCGCATCGGCCCGCTGGGCGCGGACGATTGCCACGTCGGGTGAGAGCGCCGGCACGACCGCGAGCTCGTTGGGACCCTCGTCGTAGGGGTTCTCGATTGTACGGATCGACTCGTTGTGTTCGAGGTAACTCGAGCCCCGGTAACTCTGTAGCGGCGCGAAGGGGAGGCCCTTTGCTCCAGCGGCCAGCCGCGAGACGAGCCCGAAATGTGAGTACTCTTCGATCGCGATCTCATGCGGGACACCGTCCTCGACCGCTCGTCGGAATCCACGAAGGCTACCAACGCCTGGATTACCGGCGTAAGAGAACGTTAGCTTGCTCGCACAACCGGCGGCAATCAGTTGATCGAAGATCAGATCGGGCGTGGTTCGCACGACCTCGAGGTCCTTTTGCCCCTGGCGGATGATCTCGTGACCCGCCGCGAATGGGATTAGGTGGGTGAAGCCGCCGAAGTAGACCTGCTCTCCGTCACTAACGGCCTTAGAGATGGCTTCATCCATCTCATATCGCTTCGTCATCGACTCCTCACTGCCGCAATCGCAATGCTATCTGTACCGTTGGCAAACACCATAACCGATGCTTGCCAGCCAATTATAATAAAGATCGGGTATGGCGCCTACTGTCCAGAACTCAGTGTATTTATTTAATTATGGTATCGTAAACAAGATAGATCCTCCGCTTTCGAGGAGTGCGGCTTGCTGGGGTCGTCATCCCATCATTCCACCGGTACCTGGGCCAATATTCAGATTATCCGATTGCAGCATTACGTAGGGTTCTGGAGCCATGTTTTGGCAGTTATGTGATCAGTGTTTCTGAAACTGTTTCTAAACAAGGTAGTTCGTCGTTTTACTTGTTAGAAGATAAGTTCAATGGCGTATCAGTTATCATGTCGTTCCTATCGAAATGTGAGCCCTCGTCGATGGAAGGCAGCAAGTAACCACGGTGCCGGATCGATGAGAAACAAGAAGTCTTCGACGCCGTATTTCTCAGTGAATTCAGAAAAAATATCGATATAACTTCAGTAGTTTGCGTCGTAAAGAGCCGTGCGTGGAGGAATCCATTGGTTTGTGGATCGGCTGTAGCGGACAGCCAGTAGCGATAGTCGGTGAGTTAAATCACCGTCTCGTCGACGGCGACGTGATTCGAGACTCGCCGTCTGTGGGCTGTAGATTTGCCTCTGCACCCAGCTGTGAACGGTGGGTCGAGCCTGTTCAGCACCGAATATCTCTATTCCAATAACAATATTTGAAAGTGATACTTCCCGTAGATGGGGCTGAATACTAAGGCACATGAACTCAACACGGTGTCACCTTTCGCACTACAAACCCTAACTGAACTCATGTGCTAGATCCGTCCAGGCTGGTGGATACGGGCATATCTACCACGAACGCCACCGTCTCACTCCGTCAATCTCTATTCTGAACAGCGCCGTATCGGCCAAATACTCCGATCCATTGGTTAAAGAACAGCTCTCGGAATGCGGCACCTGTTGGTCACCGACGCCGATATCGACCGTTGCCTACGACGACCCCTGTTTGATGCTTGTCGTGCCCACTCGATGGCCCACTGAGAAACGGGATCTACTCCGCCCTTGCCATGGATGTACCACCAGCGAGCCGCCTTCAGGACAACCAGTGGATTCGTCGGTGGCTGCTCATTGGCGAGCTCACGTGTGATCGATTCAATCTCGTCGGGCACATCGACGAGATTGACCACTTCTGATTGGATGTTCGCGATATCGACCGGAATGGCGTCGATTGAGACGTTGTTGGTACTTCGTTGTCGAATCACAGTAAGTCGCCTACTTTTGAGGACCTTCGATAGAGCCCTCTCCAGGATTGCGAAAAAACGGCTACCGAAGAACCGGCTCGCCGCTGTCTCAGCGGCCGATCGTACCCTGTCGAGTGATCGGAGCGTCGGGGTTAATGGCAAACGCGACGATGGTCGAGTTGTCGGTTGCGGTGACGGATACGTCGCTCTCGCCCGTCACGAGTGCGGTCTCGGTGTAGCCGACTGACTCTTCGCCGATGTCGATTGCTCCCTCGAAGACATAGCAGTAGGTGTCCCAGCCTGACCGAGACGGGAGCGTGGTCGTGGCGTCGGCGTCGAGTCGGCAGTCGTAGCAGTGGACGTCGTTGCGGACGGACAGCGGGGCGTCGCTTTCCGTGGGGCCGAACAGGTGGCGCCACTCGTTGGGGACCGGGTCCGGGATCGGCTCGTGTTGAATGCCGGGCTCGAGATCGAGACTGTGCGGGCGGACGAAGATCTGGAGCATCCGCAGCGGTGGGTCGTCCACGAGTGTCTCCTCGGCGTGCCAGAAGCCGCTGCCGGCGTTCATCACCATCAGGTGTTCGGCATCCGTGACGAGATTGTTGCCCTCGCGGTCGTCGTGGCGCATCACACCGTCAGGCACCCAGGAAACGATCTCTTCGTCGCGGTGCTGGTGCATCCGGATCAGCGTCCCCGGGTCCATGAACGACTCAACGACCGTCGCCAGTGGGCCGTAACCGTGGTCGTCGTGGCCCGGCACGGCCTGGCCGGGAAAGTTAAAGTGGATCCTGAATTTTCCCTGATTTTGGGAAATTTCCGTTCGTGGAGCAGTATATATTCGTGACTGTGTCTGTGCTGAAGAGGAGTCTTCCATTGGCTCTCGATAGGCTCTCAAGCACTATATGGGTTCTGCGCGGTGGGTCCTTGAATAGATAGGTAGGTGGTCCTGAACAGCGACCGGTGATTACTATAGTTATCAGCCGTTGTCACCCTGATCTTTCATCCATGCGTGGGGGCCTGGCAGGCTTTGATCCCAGCAGTGTCGTTCGCGGCGGATTCCCGATCGGTGGACTCGTGTTGATCGGTTGGGGCCGGCTCTCACGCAGGTTCGATGATCCGGGTTCCGATGCATCTCAGTGTCCTGCGGTCTGCACGCGCGGGCGAAACCGGAAGAGAACGGTCGAACCGTGGCGAATGAACGTGTCCTGGCCGACCGACGTCACGGCTCGAGAGGTGGAAAGTCCTCAGTCCGCGATTACCTGTCCGACGGTCGAGGGAAACCCGATCGTCACTCGATCGCCGACGTCGAAGTCGTCGGTTTTATTGTTCGACTGACATTCGACTTCGAGCGATCGGGAACCAATATCTACCTGGTAGTTCTTCAGCGATCCCTTGTAGATGGCTTCGGTGACGGTTCCTTCCCACTCGTTTTGATAGCCGAAGTGTCCATCAGAATCGGCCACCGCGATTTCCTCGGGACGGACCGAGAGAACGGCCTGTGCTCCGCCGTGGGCCCCCCGTCCGTCTACGTTGATGGTGTAATCATCGGACTGAAGGGTCGTCCCGTCGGACGAGACCATCCCCTCGAAGAGATTCGTCTCACCGAGGAACGTCGCAACGAACTTCGTCTCGGGTGTCTTGTACAGTTCGTTCGGCGGCCCGACCTGCTCGATCTGTCCCTCGTTGACGACAGCAATTCGGTCGGACATCGTCAGCGCCTCCTCCTGATCGTGTGTGACGTAGATGAACGTAATCCCCAGTTCTTCCTGGATCTTTTTGAGTTCGACCTGCATGTGCTGGCGCAGTTTGCGGTCGAGACTCGCCAGGGGTTCGTCGAGCAACAGGACATCGGGTTCACAGACGATGGCTCGGGCCATCGCTACCCGCTGTTTCTGTCCTCCTGACAATTCGGTCGCCTTTCGGTCGTGGTATCCCGGGAGTTCGACCAGTTCCAACGCCTCGGAGACGCGGTCGGCCCGCTCGTCGGCGGGGACGCCGTCCATCTCGAGTCCGAACGAGATGTTCTCTTCGACGGTCATGTGCGGGAACAGTGCCCACTCCTGGAACACCATGCTCGTGTCGCGCTTGTTCGCGGCCGCGCTCGTGATCCGCTCGCCGCTGATGTACACATCGCCAGCCGTAGGCGTTTCGAGACCGCTTATCATCCGCAGGGTGGTCGATTTGCCACAGCCAGAGGGGCCGAGAAGCGTGAGAAACTCGCCCGACTCGATCCGGAGACTGAGGCCGTCAACGGCGGTAATCTCCCCGAACTCCTTTTGAAGCCCATCGAGTTCCACGGTTCCGGCACTCGACTTGGTGCGTTCGCTTCGTCTACTGACGTCGGCATCTACGATTTCGTTCATGTGTCACGTGTCTATCGAAGTGGTCATAGTGTTACCCATCTAGATTCCGCCGTCGGCTTTGGCCTCTTCCCACATCTCCGTCCACAGCTCGGTGTCTTCCGCGAACTCGTACGGCGTAGTCTGCTGAGAGATGGTTTCCGCGGCGTCGAACCCGTCTTCGTGGAACATCAGAGCTTCTTGTTGGTCCGCGTCGAACAGATCGAAGGATTCGGTGTTCACCGGTGGGCTCTTCGCTGCCGGATCCCACGCGACACTGTGCTGTCCCTCGGGAGAGATGATGCGGTTCATAAATTCGATCGCGAGCTCCCGGTTGGACGGATCTTCGACTAGACACATGCCCTCCGTCCACTGCATTCCACCCTGTTCGGGGAGGACGACATTGACCCAGTCGTGGCCCTCCGCGCGAAGTTCGGACATCGTGAAGTTCCCGACCGGCGAAATGACGATGTCCTCCTGAAGGAACGCCTGCCGAATCGCGCTGGTACCGCTGTAGATCGAACCCATGTTCTCGAACATCCTGATGAGGTGATCCTGGATGTCGTCCAGTTCCTCCTCAGTCTGTTTGAACGGGTCGTAGCCAAGCGACTGTGCAATCTTCGGGATGTTCCACGTTGGCCAGTCCATGATGCCCATCTTGCCCTTGTACTGACCGTCTGGGCCGCCAGTCCAGAGTACCTCGTACGACTCGTAGTGTTCTTCTGGAACCTCGTCCGTGTTCACCGTCAGCGTGTCCCACCCCCATCGCGTCGGCAGCGCGTACATCTCGTCGTCGTAGGCGAACGAGTCGAACGGCCACTGGAACTGCTCGAGGAAGTTATCCATCTCCGGGAAGTCATCCGGATCGAGTGGTTCGATCGTTCCTGCTTCGGCGTGACGGGCTGCCCACGTGTTGTTCAGTGTGAGCAGGTCGTAGTCGGACGTCCCACCGCTCTGGAGCATGTTGAACCCCTCCGAGTCGCTCGAGAGGAGGCTGATATTGACGGTCGCGTCGTGTTCCGATTCGAACTCGTCGATGATCGTATCGGTGCCGTACCCTTCCCAGGTGAGGACGTTGATCGTGGATCCGCCTTCAGATCCGCCGAGACAGCCCGCCAACGCTGCCGTTCCGGCGAGTCCTACTGACTGTACGAATCGACGCCGCGAAGAACCGCTGCGGTCTCCGCGACTGGAAGCGAGTACACCGTCGGTAAACTTACTCATTGTAGTTCATGCTACATTGTCCCACGACTCTATATAATATTTTCCCTATCCAATATCCTGCGGGAGATTTCAACATGGTCCGGGATCATTCAAAATATTGGAATCCTATTTCAACCTCAGAGTTGTTCTCGGGCGAGATCCGACGAATCTCGTCCCTGTGTGGATCAGACGACCGTTGAGTACCGATCGATCCTCCAATCGACGCGAAATCGCTGTGTCCATCGACTTCAAGGAAGCACAAGCTATATTGCGCCGCGTTTGAACATAGCAGGTATGCCGGCAGATCCAAACAAAAACGAGAGTAAATCTCGGACTATAATCAATCGGGTGAGACGATCGGATGGATTCCTGGCGACAGGGGGACCGATTCTGTTGCTTGAGTTGCTCTTCTTCGTCGGTCCGCTTCTCATTATGTTCTTCATCGCGACGATGCGGATGGAGAACCTGGCGCTCGAACCAGCGTACACGCTCGAAAATTATGTAGGAGTGTTTACGGGCTCGGCGAACCGACTTGCGTTCGTCAATACGACGATGATCGCCGTGTTGACGACGGTGACGGCGGTGGTCGTCGCCTACCCGTTCGCCTACTACATCGCCCGGTTTGGGGGGCAGTATCAGAACCTGCTATTGATTCTGGTCATGATCCCGTTCTGGACGAACTACATCGTTCGGATCTACGGGTGGCAGATCATTCTCGGTTCGAGAGGCGTCCTGAACAGCGCGCTCATCTGGATGGGTGTGATAAACGAACCGATCTCGTGGCTCATCAATACGAAATTCTCTATCTGGCTCGGTTTGACTTATCTGTGGCTTCCGTTTATGGTACTCCCGCTATACTCCAGCCTCGAAAAGATCGACGAAGATCTGATTGAGGCTGCCTACGACCTCGGCGCGTCGCGTCTGGCGGTGTTTCGCCGCATCGTCCTTCCGCTGTCGATTCCCGGTCTCGTCGGCGGAATCATTTTCGTCTTCATCTTCAGTATGGGTGCGTACATCGTGCCGGCGATGATCGGCGGGGGCGAGTTGTTCGTCGGGACGCGAATCGAGTACACGTTCGGTATCGGTGGCAACTGGCCGATGGGGGCGGCCCTCGGCAGCGTCCTTATGCTGATTGTCGCCGGCGTCCTGTGGACGCTCATGGGATACACTAACGTGGAGGAGATGTTCTAATGAGTACCGAAACGACGAGCGACACCTCGAACGTTGAGGGCGAGACGGGGATTCGTCTCGATTCGGTTCTGACCGTCGCGGAACGCTACTGGCTACCAGTCTGGACGGGTCTCGTATTCCTGTTCCTCTATGCGCCTATCGCCGTGCTGATCGTCTTCTCGTTCGAGCAGGGGACGTTCTCGTCGCTTCCGTGGGACGGATTTACGACGCAGTGGTACGCGGAGATGGCGAACGATACGCGCCTCATTCGGGCGACGATGAACAGTCTGCGCGTTGGAGTCGTCGTGACGATCGGTGCGACGATCCTCGGTACCCTCGGTGCGATCGCGCTCGTCCGATCTGATTTCCGCGGACAGGGGTTGTTCCGCGGTCTCATAATCGCGCCGATGACCATCCCGGGACTCATCCTCGGTATCGCACTGTTGCTCTGGTTCAACATTCTGAACATCAATACGTCGCTGCAGACGGTAATGATCGGACAGCTCGTCTTCGTGACGCCGTTCGTCGTCATCACTGTGAGCGCGCGACTCCGTGGCTTCGATCCCCAGCTGGAGGAGGCAGCCCGCGATCTTGGCGCGAGCAAGTGGCAAACCTACCGTCGCGTAACGTTACCTATCCTGATGCCCGGGATCATCAGCGGCGCACTGTTCGCGTTCACCCTCTCGTTCGACGACTTCCTGATCGCGTTCTTCACCAGCGGCGTCCAGAACACGCTCCCGATCTACATCTGGTCGAAGATTCAGCACGGCACCGATCCCGTCATCAACGCGATCAGTACGATGGTGTTGCTGTTCAGCATCGCACTCATCGTTGCGAGTGAACTCATCCGGAGACGATAGCGTCGAGCGTCTCCGACCTACGACAACCGACCGTATTCTTGGACTGAATTCTATCGAAGGGATCGTATTTGAACACAGTATAAATATTTATATTGGCTGGTGCGAACGTGTTTCTCATGGAGATTTGGGATAGCCTCGAATCAGCGTACGTCGATCGAACGCCACGGAGCAAGGAATGCTACGAAGAGATCCGAAACCACGTCCCGGCCGGCGTGGCTAGTACGTACCGCGCCTGGGATCCGCACCCATTCATCGTCGATCGTGCGGAGGGCGTTCACCTCCACGACGTAGATGGTAACAGCTATCTCGACTTCGACATGAACAACGGCGCGGGGATGGTTGGGCACACCCACCCGGACGTCAACGCGGCAGTCGCGGAGCAACTTGATGAGGGCACCTTGTTCACGCACCCCCACGACCTCCTCGCGGAGGCTGCGAAGGAACTCAAAAAGCGGTGGGATCCTGTCGATCTGGTCCGGTTCACCAACAGCGGGACGGAGAGTACGATGCACGCGATCCGTATTGCGCGAGCCTACACGGGGAAGGATAAACTCCTGAAGATCGAAGGCTCCTACCACGGTGCTCACGACGCCGTGTTGATCAGCAAGTCGACGCCGGAAGGAAAGCTCGGCCACCCGGAGCGGCCGCCGAAGCTGATCGAAAGCGAGGGGATTCCCGAGGCGGTCGCCGAGACGGTCGAGGTCGCTCCGTGGAACGATCTCGATGCCGTCGAGGGGATCATGCGCGAGCACATGAACGAGATCGGCGCGCTCATCGTCGAACCGATCGTAATGAACGTCGGCGTCACGCAGCCGTACGGAGAATTCCTACAGGGTCTCCGTGAACTCTGTGACGAGTACGGCATCACCTACATCTTCGACGAGGTGAAGACGGGAGTCAAAGTCGCCCCGGGCGGCGCCGCGGAGTACTACGGCATCGAACCCGATCTGGTCACGATGGCCAAGAGTATCGGGGGCAACTTCCCCGTCGGAGCCTTCGGCGGTCGAGAGGAGGTTATGCGGACGATCGAAGACGGCGCGGCCCACTACGGAACCTACAACGGTAATCCGCTCGTCCTCAGGGCGGTCACGACTGTCCTCCGTGACGTGCTGACTGACGACGCTTACGACCACGTCGATGGGCTCGGTGAGCGACTCGTCGCCGGTTACGAGGACGTCATGGCCGACGCTGGGATCGCTGGCCATGTCGAACACGTCAACTCACAGGGAATCGTCCACTTCACCGACGAACATATCGAGAACTACCGTGACTTCGTCGAACACATCGACGTCGAGTTCCACGAGAACTACTGGTTCGCGATGCTCGAACAGGGCGTCCTACCGCACCCTCACGACGCCTCCCAGCAGTGGACGATCAGCGTCCAGCACGAGGAAGAACACATCGAGCAACACCTGGAGGCGTTCAAGACGGTCGCCCCGCAACTCGCGGAGAAGCAGTAAGGAATACCGTCTATTTCACCCGTTCGACCGAACTCAAATACCAGGGCGTTGTGCCGTCTTGTTCTCGTTCTCACTCCATGACGTGGTCACGGAAGGCGTCCAGTTCGCGGCGTTTCGCCGCTACGTACACCTGTCTACTCTCCGATTCCAGCTACTCCCCGAGGACGTCGTTTAGCCCCTCCAGGAGGCGGTCTGCGTGCTCTTTTTCGAACACCAGCGGCGGTCGGATCTTCAGCACGTTACTGTACTGGCCGGTCGAACCAATGAGAATTCGACGCTGACGGAGTCCGTTGACTATCGCCGTCGCCTCATTCGGTGCCGGCTCCCAGGTCTCCTGGTCTCTGACGAGTTCGACACCGATCATCAGCCCTCGTTGACGAACCTCGCCGATGAGTTCGTATTCGACTGCCAGTTCTCGTAGCCCGTCACTCAGGTACTTGCCGACTTCGCCAACCTGAGTCAACAGGTCTCTCTCCTGGATTTCGTCCAGCACCGCTAACGCAGCCGTACAAGACACGGGATTCCCGCCGAACGTACTGAAAAAACCCGTCTGATCGTACAGCGTTGACGCGATATCTGACCGCGTCACAACGGCTGCGACGGGATGTCCATTGCCCATCGGCTTGCCTAGGGTAACGATGTCGGGGACGACGCCTGCGCTCTGGAACCCCCACAAGTTCGAACCGCACCGTCCGTACCCGGTTTGTACCTCGTCCGCGACGACGATTCCCCCTGCCTCACGGACGCGATCGATCATCAACTCTAATTGCTCTTCCGCAGGCGGGTGGATACCGTCGCTGGTGAACAGCGAGTCGAATATGAATGCCGCAGTTCCCGACCCTTGATTCTCGAGGGTTGCCAGCGACTCGGTCATGCTTTCGACCGGGTCTCGGTCTGCGTGCGTTCGGTGAGGGGATTCATCGATCGGTGGCTGGACCGTCTCGATGTGATCTGGACAGAAACCTTCGGGCCAGATTGCGGGCGATTGCGCCGTTGTCGCCTCGGTAATGCCGTGATAGGCGTTCCCCGAAACGATTGCGCCGTTGTTTCCGGTGGCGGCCGTGGCCAACCGCCAGGCGGTGTCAGTCGCCTCGCTTCCGGAGTTGACGAACAGGATTCGGTCCAGTTCCTCGGGCATCGTCGCTAGGATACGTTCGGCCAGCGTGACTGGCGCTTCGTGCAGGTACCGAGTGTTGGTAGCCAGTTTGGATGCCTGCCCCTCGATGGCGTCCGTGACTGCGGGGTTTGCGTGACCCACAACCTGGACGTTGTTGTACGCGTCGAGGTAGCGCCGGCCGGCGGAGTCATACAACCATACATCCTCGCCGGCGACGGTATGGACGGGGTCGTCGTACGAGAGTGGCGACGATCCGAGAACCTGGCGTCGCCGAGAGACCAATTCGGACGTCTCCAGTCGGGGATATGGAAGGTCACCGCCAAGCGCAGCGGTTCGCAAACGCCGACCGACGACATCCAGTCCCCATTCGTCGAGCGATCGCAATAGTTCCCATCCGTCGTCGACGCCGGCGACGCTGTGCTCGTCGATCTTTTCAGGATGTTCGTCGGCCCGCCACGCGACCGTGACTCCCCAGGTGAGATGCCGTGCCGCGACGAGATCTACCAGTAGGCTAGCCTCCTCGTCTTCGAGTGGCGTAACGCTAACATAGCCCCGGATCACCGCCTGGGCTGCCTCGATCGGATCTTCACGGCGATACATTACGCTCGCGACAGCCATCACGAGGTCGCTCACGAGGGCCGTATGGGTGAGATCGCCGAAATCTACGATTCCGCTGACCTGATTTCGCTCATCCAGCAGCACGTTGTCGAGCGTGAGATCGTTGTGGATTACTTGTGCACGGAGTACATCGAAAACCGGTTCGACCCGATCCTCGAACCGATCGAGGATGCGGCTGGCGAGCTCGTGTCGTTCTTCGTCGGTAACGTACTCAAGTACAGATCGAAGTTCGGAGGCGTGTCGCAGATCCCACAGTATCTCGTAGTCCGCATCTGGATGGAAAAAGCCACGGAGCGATCTCCCAAGTCTCGCCACTACCGCCCCGTACTCGTACAGGGCGTCCTCGTCGAGCTCCTCTCCCGAAACAGTTCGCCCCGAAACGTGTGTGAACATCCGCACGAAGTACGTCTCACCGTCATCGACGGACGTCCAGGACGATCCATCAACCGTCGGAACGGGCTCCATCACTGGGAGGTCAGGATCGATCCGATGCACGTGGCGCAGGGCCTCGGTCTGCAGGTCGAGTGACGAGACGTCATCGGCCGGGCTGGAGATTTTCAGTACGTACGCCTCGCCGTCGCCGACATCGATTCGAAAGTTCTGGTCCCGCTCTCCACCGAGTTCTGTCACCGTCCCTTGCTTACCAAACTCGTGTTCGGCGATTCGTGCCGCTTGCTGTTCCTCTAACGTCGGGGGCTGTACGATAAACGGTTCTAACAACGTGGACGCGTCTGTCATCGGTGGTTCTTCGTCCGATCGTAGATGGTTATATTCAATAAAGTTTCGCTAATATGTTATCGAAGCTTCACCCCTGCTTTCGTGGGTAGTGTTTCGTCAGTAGGCTCGGCCAGCGAGCGATGTTTGGGGCCATGAGTTGGCCGCTCTTGGTTCGATGTGACTGCACTAGTTCAAAACCGAGTTTGCGGAGCCACTGGAAGTCGATGCGTACCCGATCGAACGACGGTTATGCAATCTATGGGTAAACCGTTTACAGTTGTTGCCATAGTAGCCGTCATCGATGAGGGGGACGATTGCCACAATAGATCAACGAGCCCTTCTCTCACTTTATTTCAGATATTTCACCAGACCTGATCGCCACAACCCTCTGTGACCGCGCTTCCGATACGAACTCTTAGACCGTCTTCACGTACTGGTCGCGTTCCCAGTCGGTGACGTGATCTCGGAACGCCTGCAGCTCACGCCGCTTCGAGGCTGCGAACATGCGCACGACGTCCTCTCCGAGGAGTTCGACGAGCCTGTCGTCTGTCTCAAGCGCGCGGAGGGCGAGATCTGGCGAGCGCGGGAGTTCAGGTCGGTCGCCGGTCGGGTCACCTTCGGTCGGCGCCGGCGGTTCCAGTTCGCGTCGGAGCCCGTCGAGGCCCGCAGCAATCGTCCCGGCCATGACTAGATAGGGATTGGCGTCGGCGCTGGCAATCCGCGCTTCCAGACGGGGCTCTCCCAACGGGACGCGGACCGCGGTCATTCGGTTGTCGTACCCCCACGAGGCGCTGTAGGGGACGAACGAACTCGGCTCGAATCGCTTGAACCCGTTGATGTTCGGTGTGCCAAGCGCGGTCAGCGCGTCGGCGTGTTCCATCAGGCCACCGACGAAGTACCGGCCCCGCTCGGAGAGTGTGCCGTCCGTGTCGGCCTCGAAGGCGTTCTCCCCGTCGTCGAACGCGCTCACGTGGAGGTGATAGCCACTGCCCGGTCGGTCGGCGAAGGGCTTGGCCATAAATGTCGGCCACTGATCGAAGCTCCGGCCGACCTGCTTGACGAGTCGCTTGAAGTCGAAGGTTGTGTCCGCCTGTTCGAGCGGTTGGCCGTAGTCGAACAGCACCTCGAGCTGGCCGGCTCCGTGTTCGTGGTGGAGCGCGGTCAGATCGATTCCGTAGTCGCCAGCCCACTCGACGAGTTGGTCGTAGAAGCCGGCGACCTCTTCGGTTGCCCACGAGACACACTCGTGGTTGCCGCCGGTCGCGGGGATGTACTCGTCCTCAGGCCCCTCCTCGAGGAGGTAGAACTCGAGTTCGCTTCCGGCGTAGAAGTCGAACCCAAAGTCGTTGGCCGCGAGTACCGACTCCAGGGCCGCACGCGGCGAACTCGCCAGCTGCTTGCCTTCATGAGTGAACGTACACAGCACCCGGACGGCGTTCTCGCGCCAGGGGAGGCGTGTCGTCGTCTCCGGGATCGGATGGACGATCCCATCACCGTGCCCAATCTCCGCGCCGAGTCCGGATCCCTCCGGGACGTGATTGCGTGGCGTCTGGGCCAACAGCACGAGGTTCATCGTGAACCCGTCCGCCCACTTCTCCAGGAAGGTGTCGGCAGTGAGCTGTTTCGACCGAGAGATCCCGTTGACGTCTGCGAACTCGATGAAGACGTGGTCGACCGCCGGGTCCTCGATCAGCTCGACCATTCGGTTGGTCGCGTCGGTCATTCGGGTAATCCCTCCTCGCGGATCCGCCTCCTGCGGTTCGCCCCCTCACAGGGTACCCCCTCACGGATCGACTGCTGTGTGGTGGATAGTCTCATTGAGTATATGGCACTGTCTGAAGATTGCGACTGAGGTACTATAATTTATTGTTTCCCACTCGGTACGGGCTATTGATGATACTCGTCCTCGACGACGAAGTCAGACCGGAGTATCGCTATCTCGGCCCGGAGATTGCCCACTTCATCTCCACGAGCGACTACCACGTCTACGCAGAAGACCGCGATCACCCTCCGCTGGAGGAGTATGACGGAGTCGTCATCAGCGGGAGTACGGCCAGCGTCTATGAGGAGGGATATCCCTGGTTCGAAACGCAGATGGATCTTGTCCGAACATGTCTCGATCGGGGCGTGCCGCTGCTGGGCGTCTGCTTCGGACACCAGCTCGTCAACAGCGCGCTCGGCGGAACCGTCGTCGAGGACCGTCGCCGAGCGACGTTCGTCGAGATGACGGCCGTCGATTCGACCGATCCGATCCTCGATGGAGTCGAACCGGTCGTCCCCGTCTTGCACTCGGATCTCGTCGTCGAACCGGGCGAGGGGATGGAGGTCATCGCTGAAACGGCCTACAATGAGTACTTCTGTACGCGCCACGCCGACGCACCGGTCTGGACGGTGCAATTTCACCCCGAGTTCACCGAACGCGTCCGCGACCGGCCGAGCGACTGGTCGGACGGTGAGTACTCGTTCGAGGAGTGTAACGCGACGGCCGTTCTCGAGAACTTCGAGGCGTACTGCCTGCAGTAGACCCGTTCTTTCGCGATTTGAACGACCGTTCGTGACTACGCGAAGACGGTCGCGAACGCGTCGTCAAGGATCTCGATCGCGTCGGCGACATCGGTTTCGTCGATACACAGCGGCGGCGAGATCATCAGCTGGTAGTCGGGACGGCCGAGACCGATCAGTAGTCCGTTCTCCTTTGCCGTCTCGACGACGTCGGCGACGGGATTCTCCTCGTCGTCGTCCACCCACGAGTTGGCGAACGGTTCGCCGGTGTCCGGATCTTCGACGACGACCCCCCAGAGGAAGCCGCGGCCGCGAACGTCGGCAATCACGTCGTGATCCTCCGCGAGCATCTCGAGTTCGTCCTGGAGGAGTGGCGCAATCGATTGAACGTTGTCGATGAGACCGTCCTCGTACTCGCGGATCGCGGCGCGTCCGGCGGCACACGCCACTGGGTGGCCGGCAAACGTCTGCCCGACATCCGTCCCGCCGTCGCGGACGGCGTCCGCAATTTCTTCGCGCATGATGACCCCACCGAGGGGCACGTAGGAACTCGTCACTCCCTTCGCGAACGTGATCATATCGGGATCGACACCCTCCGTCTGCATCGCAAACATCTCGCCGCAGCGGCCGAACCCGGTGATCACTTCGTCGGCGATGAAGAGAATATCGTAGTCGTCGCAGATCTCCCGGACGCGTTCGAAGTATCCCGGCGGTGCCGGGTATCCCCCGCTCGATCCGGCGACGGGTTCGAGGACGATCGCCGCGATCGAGTTGGGACCTTCGTTCTTGACGACGAACTCGAGATGATCGGCGGCCTTTTCGGCGAGTTCCTCCCCTTCTGCATCGAATGCCTCGGGTAACGGAGGGAGGAACTTCGCGCCGCCCGTCATCGACGCGTGGGACTGGACTGCGTTTCGCGTGGACGGATCGCCGGTCAGGTTCGCCGCGCCGTACGTACTGCCGTGGTACGATCGCCACCGCGTGAGGATCTTCGAGGCATCCGTGGTTTCGCGGGCGATCTGGATCGCCAGTTCGTTCGCTTCGCTCCCGGAGACGGAGAAGGTGACGTCCGTGAGCGGTTCGGGAGCCACCGACGCAAGTTCGGCGGCCAGTTTCGATCGCGTATCGTTTTCTTTTGCCGACGAGACGTACGGGATCCGCGCGAGCTGGTCGGTGATCGCCTCGACGATCCGATCGTTGTCGTGGCCCGCGTTGACGCAGTACAACGAGGCAACGAAGTCCAGGTAGGTGGTGCCGTCGGCGTCCGTCACCGTCGCGCCCGCCCCCTCGGTAATCGCCACGCCGTCGCTCTCCGGATCGTACCAGTGCGGGATCGTCCTCGTCTCCTGATCCAATTCCGGACCAGAACTGTTGGATTTCATTCTATATATGTCGTTATCGTTGGTAATATATATTAGTACCGGTGTGCGAACCCGTATATTGGACAGAATTTAGATAAACGGGCTGAAATAGAATACGAGACAATATTGCCGGCACAATCTGAACTATAATGTTCTGATACTCGATTCGGTGTATGGAGACGTTACTACTTTCGAGCGAGGACGTTCGAGAGAACGCGACGATGGACGACGTAATTCCGGCCGTTCGAGACGCCTTCGCCGCGTACGAACGAGGGACAGCGCTGATGCCGCCGAAGTCGTACGTCGATCTCGATCAGTACAACGGAGATTTCCGCGCCATGCCCGCGTACCTGGATGCCGGTGACTGGGAGGCCGCTGGGATCAAGTGGGTCAACGTCCACCCGGACAATCCGACGGACCACGACTTGCCGACAGTGATGGGGACGATGATCTACTCCGATCCCGAGACTGCGCTGCCCTTGAGCATTATGGACGGAACTGAACTGACCATGAAACGTACCGGCGCGGCCGCGGCGGTCGCGACCGACGAGCTCGCCGTTGAGGACGCCTCGACGCTCGGCATCGTCGGTGCGGGAATCCAGTCATACACGCAGGTTGAGGCGATCGCTGCCGTCCGACCGATCCGGGAAATCGTCGTCAGCGACCTCGACGATGATCGTGTCCGGCGGTTCATCGACCACTTTGACGATCGATTCGACGTCCGCTCGGGAGCCGTCGCCGACGCCGCGTCGTGTGACGTCCTGTCGACGGTCACACCGGTCAGGGAACCTATCGTCGATCTGGACGACCTTGGCGAACACACGCACGTCAACGCGATGGGTGCCGACGCGGAGGGGAAACAGGAACTAACCGCTGACGTGATCCGCGAAGCAAAACTTGCGATCGACGATCATGCCCAGACGACCCACTCCGGAGAGATCAACGTCCCGTACACGACAGGCGCGATTACGGACGACGATATTTACGCTGACATTGGCGAGATCGTGGTCGGCGCCGCGGAGGGGCGAACGAGCGACGATGGCATTACGGTCTTCGATAGCACCGGGCTGGCAATCCAGGACGTCGCAACCGCACACATTGCCTACCACGCAGCGACGGCACACGGAAACGGAACCGAATTCGATCTCCTCGGACTCGGTGAACCGCGTTCCGCGCGGTAAGTTGCTCGGACGCACAGTTCGGACGCCAGTCTCACGGAATCATATTTCGTCCGGCAGGCTCCAGGAAATCGATTTCACACGATGGATCCCCCGGATTCAGCCGATTTGGGCGTGCTTTTTGTTCGGTATCAGCCACCATTACTGCTGGCGCTCGATTGCTCGACAGGGGGAGTCCTGCGGCCGGTGACCTTGTTTAACTGACGTTAGCTGGACCCAGTCCAAAAACTATTTAGAATCTTGGCTCATGTTCTAATCATGGGCGGTGAATGCATGCATTTACATCTGTACACTTGTAATATTCAGCGACCGTCGCGTCGGATGCGACTGCGCGGCAGTCGGCTGGGCACTTGGTTCGTCACCAGCATTGTGGGTAGCGTAGGGCGACGTTCCTCCCACGGTGCGACCGGCGCCGTCGTGAGCGTATCCAACAGTACAGTAAAGTAGATAGAATTCGATAGGCAAATTAGCTCACATAGCGTACTCAGTCATGGACACCAAAGACATTCGAATCCTCAAATCGATCGCAAAACTAGAAACGGGGAGTGCGGAGCAAATCGCGGCTGAAACCGACATTCCGAAGTCCACCGTCCATTATCGACTGGATAGCCTTCGGGAGGAGGGAATGGTGACGAACGATCTGTTCGACCTCGACCTCGAAAAACTCGGACTGGACATCACGGTGATCACCGAGGTCTGGGCCGACTACGACGAGGAGTATCACGATCAGGTCGGTGAGAAATTACGGGAGATCGAGGGCGTCAATCAGGTGTACTTCACGATGGGCGACACTGACTTCGTGTTGATCTCGCGGCTTCCCAGCCGTGATATGATCGAACGCGTCGTCAGACAGTTTGAAGCGATCGACGAGGTCAACCGGACCAGTTCGATATTCACGATCAAAACGATCAAAGACGAAAACCGCCCGCTCAACGACTTCGCGCTCGAGACGTTACTTCGCGAACTCCAACTGCCGCTGGAGCCGTCCGGATAGTGGAAGCGTTTATACTGGATACCCAGCGAGTTGATCACGAACCGGGTACCGTCTCGACGGGTCGACGATCGCCCCATTAGGGACACGAGGACGGTCGGTTTCCTGCTCTGATCGTCCCCCGCCGTACTTGGAACTCCCGAACGTCGAGAGGTGGTCTTCGGGCTCGAACGCGTTTGCGATCTCTTCGAAAGCGGTGAATGCACCGAGCGTCCGTCCGTGAAACCCCATCTCGAGGGCGACGACCTCCGTCGATCCGGTACACTTCCGCGCAAGCGTGATGGCACCCTCGACGGCTTCGGTTCCGGAGTCACAGAAGAACGATTCCGGAGTAAACCCGGCGTTACGTCGCCGACGGTCTCGGCGAGGGTGTTCACCCGCTCGTTCGGGTGGACGTACGAACACCCGTGAACGAACGTTTCCACCTGTTCTGTCGCGGCTTCGACGACGTCGTCGTTCCCGTGACTAACGTTCGTCACCGAAATCCCCGAGAAAACGTCGATGTACTCGCTACTGTCGAAGGCCTCGAGCATACAACCCGATGCTCGTTCGATCGGCACGTCCAGTGACTTTCAGATGGGCCTCAGATAATCGTCGTAGCCGGTTTCGAGAGACGAGTTCGCTGCCTATTCAGACATGATCATCAATACTAAATCATGTTCTATTAAAACGACCTATCTAAGATACCGTTCGTTGATGAGGGCTGTATCGAAACTAGAGTCAATTCCGTGTGCTAACCTTTAATATCGATCGGCGACGCTTTTCGTACATGCTCCATAGTCGAGGCCCGTTACTGACGATTGACGTCAGCGATCAATCGACGACGGCGACTGACATCGAACCGATCTCCCGGCGGTACGTTGGGGGACGCGGGGTCGGGACGCGTCTTGCACACGAGCGCATCCCGTTCGACGCGGATCCCTTCGGCCCGGAGAACCGTCTCGTGTTCACTACTGGACCAATGCAGGTCTCGAACATGAGTTTTACCGGTCGGATGAACTGCACCAGCCTTTCCCCGTTGACCGACGGCCTGCTCTCGAGCAACGCGGGGGGATTCATGTCCCGAAACTTCGCCGACACGGGCTACGGGGCCGTCGAACTGACCGGTGCGAGCGACGAACTCGTCGTCGTCCACATTCGCGACGACGAAGTGGAGTTCGAATCCGTGCCGGAACTCGAAGGGGCGACCGTGCCGGAGACGACGTCGTACCTCGAATCCGAACGTGAAATCACGGTAGATCAGACGGCCGTCGTCGGACCAGCGGGCGAAAACCGGGTTCGATTCGCGTCGATTATGACGTCCGAGGAGCGGGCGTTTGGACGTGGTGGACTCGGCGCGGTGCTGGGCTCGAAGAACGTCAAAGCCGTCACCTTCGGCGGCGAGTCGACTCCCGACGTCGAGATTCCGGCGACGCAAATGGAGATCCACCGCGAGGCCGCGACCGACGACCACATCATGAAACGCCAGGGGACGGTCTCGGTGATGGACCTGGCGAACGAGATGGAGGGGCTTCCTTCGTATTACTTCTCTGAGCGCCAGTTCGAGGGAGCAGACGGGATTAACGGAGCCGCCGTCGAAGAGAAGAAGTACAAGAAGGGGACCTGCTCGGCGTGCGCGTTTGCCTGCAAACTGCCGACCCGGGACGAGGAGTCGGGAGTCGAAACGGAGGGCCCGGAGTTCGAGGTCGCGATGGCCTTTGGCTCGAACTCCGGAATCGACGACATCGTTGACGTGATGAAGAGCAACGAACTGTGCGATCGCTACGGACTCGACGCCATCTCTGCGGGGAATACGGTCGCGGCGTATCTCGCCGCCGAAGACGAGTTCGGCAACGAGGAGTTGATCCACGACCTCGTCGAGAAGATTGCCCTCCGCGAGGGGGTCGGCGACGACCTGGCGGAGGGGATCGATCGCGTTCACGCCGATCTGGGCGTCGAGAACTGGTCGGTCAAGGGGATGGACTTCGCCGCCCATGAAGGGCGGATCCTCCACGGACAGGGGCTGTCGTACGCAGTGGCAAACCGCGGGGCCGACCATATGTACGCCACCTTCTATTCGGTTGAGTATCCGCTCGTTCCCGAGGACGAGGCCCTGGAACCCACAGGGACGGTCGGCAAAGCAGAACGACTCGTCCGCCGGGAGAACCTCATGGCGTTCAACGACGCCGGAATCGTCTGCAAGTTTTCCAGGGACTACATGAGTCCGGAGCGATACGAAGCGCTGTTCGGTGTGCCGTTCGACGAGTTGCTCGCCGTCGGCGATCGAATCGTGACGCTCGAACGCCACTTCAACAACCAGCGCGGCTTTGATCGCTCTGACGACGTCCTCCCGTACGAACTGCCTGATTTCGATCGGGCACTCGACGAGTACTACGACGCTCGTGGGTGGCATGACGGCGTCGTCCCCGACGAAACGCTCTCGGACGTCGACGAGACGATTGCCGCGTGAGTGACCGCACTGGATGTCACAGCGGTCGAGTTGCCGTAATCAGAACATGGATGATAACTCCCGATCAAACGTGACGGACGCGCATGAACGCACGACCTGCCCATCCGGAGGTGCCAGACGGTGACTGACGATCAATCGCCCGCCAGTTCGTTCCTGGAGCGACACGAGGGAACCAACGCCGAACTCGCCTACGCCGGCCGGCAGACGTTTCTCAAGGGGGAGTCGCGCGACATTGAGGATATAGACGACGCCGACGTCGTGGTGTACGGCGCCCCCTTCGACGCAGCTGCCAGCAACAGACCTGGTGCCCGCTACGGTCCGAACGCCGTTCGCGAGGCGAGTACCTGGTGGGCGTACCTCTCGGGCTACAAGGGCGGGCTGACGAACATGAACACCCGGGCCCAGGTGGATTTCGGTAACGTGACTGTCGCCGACTGCGGTGACGTCCCAGTCTTTCCGCAGGATATAGGGGCGACCACCGAGAGTATCACTGCTCACGCCGCGACGATCGCTGAACGGGCGTTTCCGCTGTTGATTGGTGGCGATCATTACTGTACGTATCCGGCGTTCCGGGGCTTTGCTGAGGGGATCGACGCTGATCGTGTCGGTCTCGTCCAGATTGACGCTCACACCGACACCGCCAACGGGAGTCCGATTTTCGGCGAACGCTTTCACGGGTCGTCGACGCGGCTGATCGCGGAGTCCGAGTACGGCGACTACGAAAACGTCAGCCAGATCGGCATCCGAGGTTACGAGTCGCCGGACTTCTTCGAGTTCGTCGACGAGAGCGGGCTGAATCTCTACACAATGCGCGACGTGACCGAACGTGGAATCAGCGACGTCCTCACCGACGCGATCGATCGCGCGGCCGAGGGCACAGACGCCGTCTACGTAACCTTCGATATTGATGCCGTCGATCCGAGCGTCGCACCTGGTACAGGGACGCCCGAACCAGCGGGACTCACCAGTCAGCAGGCACTCAGGATCGTTGAATTGCTCGGAACGCACGAAGAAGTCGGTGCCGCCGACCTGATGGAGGTCGCCCCCGAGTACGATCCGACCCGATCGACCCAAACGCTGGCGGCGTACCTCCTCGTCACCCTGATCGAACGCATGTTCGCCGAGTGATCCGAACCGGCTATCGGGTTCCGATCACTGACATGGGTACTGGTCAGAAATACCGAATAGTTGTTTATTATACAGGTTAGGCGAGAAAACCCACGACTTCAGTCGTGGGATGAATCGCCGCACAGTTTGCAAACGCCGAAACCGGAAGGCTTGAGTGCCCCACGCGCGTATATTCGATTGTCGACGGAACGGTTTCCCGTTTCGGTTTGACACCCCGAAAACTGGCAGTTGACTCGGTGTTTGCCTCATCAAAACGTAAGCCCTCGAGGACGCAGACCGACACAAAACAACCAGGTACCTCCGAATCCCTCGCGGGATAGGAGTAACGGGGGCGTGGCACTCCCACCAGTTCGTCGGACTGGAAAGCCGAAGAGACCAACGAACCGCCCGTTGGCGGGCGTGGGAAGCCCACGACTTCAGTCGTGGGAGCATGTCACGGAAATCACAATAGCTGATCGACAATGTACCGAAGCACACGCCCGATCAGCGTTCGAGAGCCCGCCGTCCGTTCGGCATTCGTGAGCTAGGGTGTTTTGATCGGTGAACGGTTGCAAACCGGAGCTGCTGTCGCAACTATGCTTCGTTCCGTCCGTGGGTGTCTCGTGGCAGCAGTTGATACGATGATTGTCTGGGAGGAAGTCGATACCTGCAGATCCCACCTCACCAGGATGGTCTCGCTCCGACGTGATACACACGAAGTCAGAACACTGTCAGACGTATAATATACCTGTTTGAAAGACATACTTGTCAGGTTCAACCCATTCTCGGGCAGCCGGAACCGAGACCCCTGAAACAGTGATGCCGGGTAACATAAACACCTGAAACTGGTTTCACCGAACGATTCCATCGACGGAACCACTACACTCAAATATACGCGACGGAATACCTGTAAGCAATGACTCAACTCCTGGACGAGCGGGATTTCGAGATCCTATTCGCCATCGCAGAGTGTGAGACGGCTAGTAACGAGGAGGTACACGAAGCGACGGGGATTCCGAAATCGACGGTCCACTACCGAATCCAGAGCATGCGGGAAAACGGCGTAATCAAGAACGATCTGTTCGAACTCGATCGAGAGGGGATCGGGCTCAAGATCACCGTTATCTCGGAAGTTTGGGCCGAATTCGAGGAGGGCTACCACGAGACGGTTGGTCGCAAACTCTCCGACATTGAGGGGGTCAACCAGGTGTATTTCACGATGGGCGATACGGACTTCATCGTGATCTCGCGACTAACCTCGCGGGACATGGTCGAGCGGCTGGTTTCAGAGTACGAATCGATCGACGAAATTCGACGGACGAGTTCCAAATTCGCGATCTCGGTGATCAAGGAGAACGTCGATATCGGTATTCTCCGGGACTACGACGAGGAGACGCTGCACTCGGGTCTCGGCCTCACGGAGTGACTATCACCGACTCCTGGATCGGAACTGCCCCTCACACGGCGGCGGGTTCGCCGACTATGCCGTTGTTTCGCTTCACTGTCTGCGGATTCCCTGGAGAAATCCTACCGCGAAGCGCTTGATCTCCTGAGTTGAATATCCGTCACGTGCGTCCGACTGAATCGACACCGGAGTCGTCTTGCCCAACGATCACTTCATATCTATGACCTTTCTGATAGTGGTGCGATGGCGTCGGCCGCAACAAGTTGATCTATCTCGGCGCGAGAGTAGCCAAACTCGCCGAGTACTTCGGCCGTGTGCTCGCCGAGCAGCGGCGGATGCTGACGGACATCCGTTGGGGTCCGTGAGAAGTGCATCGGACTGCCAGGCATCTTAATCTCGCCAGCCGTCGGATGGTTGATCGACGTCCGCATGCCCCGGGCCTCTACCTGCGGGCTGTCGAACACCTCGGCCATGTTGCGGACCGTACTTGCGGGAACGTCGTGATTGCGAAGGATTTCGATGACCTCGTCGGTCTCGTACGCCGCGAACTCGTCGGCGAGGAGCGCGTCCAGTTCGTCTCTGTTGGTCACCCGATCAGTATTCGTCTCGAAACGGGTGTCGTCGACGAGGTCCCCTCGGTCGAGCGCCCGGCAGAAGTTCGGCCAGATGTTCTCGGACGCCACCGCAACGGCGACGTAGCCGTCGCTCGTCTCGAACGCTTGGTACGGGACGATCGTAGGATGTTTGCTCCCCATTCGAACTGGTGAGTCGCCGGTCGCAAAGTAGTTCGAGGCCATGTAGGTCATCCAGGCGACTTGGCTGTCGAGCAGGCTCACGTCGATTTTCTGGCCCGTTCCATCGCCGAGTTCACGTTCCAGCAACGCCGCGAGGATGGCCTGCGTCGCGTACATCCCCGCGCTGATATCGGCAAGCGCGACCCCGACCCGGACCGGCATTCCATCCTCCTCACCAGTGATACTCATCAGTCCACCCTCGGCCTGTATGATGATATCATATGCTGGCCGATCCTTTTCCGGTCCCCACTCTCCGTACCCTGACAGCGAGCAGTAGACGAGGTCGGGATTGTGCTTGCGGAGGTTGTCGTAGCCGAGGCCCCACTCGTCCATTTTCCCAACGCGGAAGTTCTCGACGAGGACGTCGGCCTCGGCTGCCAGCTCGCGGAACACGCTCTGGCCCTCCTTGGAAGCGAGGTTGAGCGCGATCGAGCGCTTGTTCCGGTTGATACTCACGTAGTAGGCACTCTCATCGCTGTCACCATACGTCGGTGGGTGCCAGTGGCGGGTCTGGTCGCCACCGCTCGGCCGCTCGACCTTGATGACGTCGGCGCCTAGGTCGCCGAGTTGCATGGTACAGAACGGGCCGACCAGGACCCGCGAGGCGTCAAGGACAGTCACATTATCGAGCGGCCCCGATTCACTCTCGGGATCGCGTGCTTCTCCCGTCATCGTCTCACTGGTAGGCCGTGATTCCCGTTAGATCTTCCCCGAGAATCAGGGTGTGAATCTCGTGGGTGCCCTCGGAGGTGTAGGCGGTCTCCAGGACCGTTGGGTTCGGGCCACACTCAGGTTCAGTGAGGCCGAAGCAGCCAACGGCCTGTCCAGAACCCAACTTCCGTGGCCGGCGGTCCTTCTGACCTTCAGAACCGAAAGCATAGATGGGATACGTTTTGAACGCGTCCTGGACGGAGGCGATTAACCGCAGACCCGAGTCACACGCCTCAAGGTCCTGCATCAGCAGGCCGTGGGCAGTTTCCGAGATGTTCGGTGAGCCGTGCCCATCGAGGTTCGGCGCGTAGAAACCCATCTCGCCCGGTTCCGAGATTATGTCGGTGAAATTCCCCTCAATCCAGTGTTCGTCGATGTACTCAAACTCGCCAGTTTCGAACTTGCGGACCGACTCTAGCACGAGTCTGTCCTCCTCGGACAACGACGCCTCCTGCTTCACAAAATCTACCATCAGACGAATCATTGCGTACAACAGGTAATAACGATACGGTCACTGCCTGGTTTAACACTTTCTCTGACGTCTGTCCGTTGAGTGACTGGGGTGGTCGTTGTGTGTTTCAGTATTGTGAAAACTAATCAATACACACTACGACGCTCGCCCGACTTCTCACACACGAATCGAGAAAGCTGTCAACCCGCATATTCAATGTGTGAAACCAATTTTTGACTAGGTGTCACTTGAGGAAGTCGAACTGGCCGATCAACTCTATAATCGAGAGAGTGCAACCAGATACCCGTAGCCATCAACGAGAAACACGACGTCGGAGAGTTCGTGTTTCTTGATCAATCGATGCAGAAACGCAGCGGCTGGATCGGTACCTCGTCGACCAAAGACTGCGACATCTAGGAACAAGCGAGAGTCGAGTTCTATTGCAGAGAAACCCCACTACCAGTCGCCGCTTATTTTGATAGCGGTCTCATCAACCGCGACCCTCGAGGACTCCACCCACGGAGGGTCCAGAACGCTGTCAGCCAGCCAACGCACCCACTGACAGATCGCCTGGTGAGACCGTTCAACGGGCCGCTTTTCGTACAGTTGAGGTGAAAACCCTGAGAGGGATTTATGACACGGCCAGGGATGCCGACGGCTATTCGACCGCGATAGTGACGGTGTCGGTCGTTTTCGCTCCCGTGTTGTCGGTTGCGGTCAGTGTCACGGTGTACTCGCCGGGTTCGTCGTAGCGGTGGGCGTTCCACCAGCCCTCAGCTGTCGTTCCGTCGCCGAAGGACCACGCCAGGGAGTCGATCCAGCGCTCGTTACCCGACGTGTCCTCGACCTGGAACGTAACGCGCTCATCGACAGACGCGTCGGTCGTGCTTGGGGCGAGACGTGCGATCGGCTCCGTCAGATCCTCGACGGTAACCGTGATGGTATCAGTGGTCTCTGTTCCCGTATTATCGGTGGCGGTCAGGGTCACGGTGTACTCGCCGGGGTCGTCGTAGCGGTGGTCCGTCCACCATCCCGTCGCGGTGGTGCCGTCGCCCAGGTCCCATTCTAAGGAATCGATCCACCGTTCGTTGCCCGACGTATCCTCGACGCCGAAGCTGAGCCGTTCGCCAATCGTGACCTCGGTCGTGTCGGGGTTGATACGTGCAATCGGCGGTTCGTCCGGGGGCGTCTCCGTCTCGTTGAGGTTGGTCGTTACCGGAATCGATGGCTCATCATTGAGGTTTGACTCGGTGTCGGTGACCGATCCTGCGCCGAGCCGCAGATCGGAGCCTATCCCTGCAGCAATGTCGTCGAGGTACTCGCGTTGGGCGGCGGGTGCGTTCGCACTCCCCATGAGGACAACCGTGCCGCCTGCCACCGCGAACGACGCGACGGCAGCGAGTTCGTCTTCGGTGAACGCCGTCGCGGGGGTCGTGACGACGAGTGCGCGCGCGTCGGCCAGTCGATCGGCGGAGGCCGCCGTCGTCACGTCGTTCACCTGTTCGAAGAGGATGCCCTGGCCTTCGAGGTAGCGCTGGTAGTACGCCGCGTCCTCGTTCGATAGCGAGTAGCCCAGGTTGAACTGGCCGTGGCCACCCTCGATCAGAATCGGGCCGTCCTCACGATCGCTCAGGTCGTTGACGAGTTCGGTCACGAACGCGAAGTTATCGTAGCCCGACGTGTCGACCGGGTACCCCTCGGCAGCTTCGTAGGTCTCGTCTACGATCGGTGCGCCGAGATACGCTAACCGGGCGTCGTAGTCGACGCCGGCCAGGGGAACGTCGCCTTCGTAGGTCGTCTCGACGCCGCTTCGTCCCGCGGTCGGGGCCGCAAACGCCGGGACGCGATTCGAGGCGAGGGGGCCCGACTCGGTGACGATAGCTGCCGGGTTCGGGAAGAACAGTTCCTCGACGGGTCGGTCTCGAATCGGTGAGGAGGCGAAGGGGTCGCTTTCGGACCAGACCGCAAGACCAGCGTCGCGGGCCGCGAACTCCGCGGCGAGGAACTCGTCGTGGCGAGCGAATCCGGAGCCGTATACCCGGGCGTGGCCCGCCTCGACGACCCGGCGGTTGTACAGAGTATCGCGGCTGCCGTCGCCGGAGGCATCGTAGGTGAGGTAGCCGAGGATGCGTCCGTACTGGTCGCGGACGGGTTCGATTGCGTCGAAAGTGAGATCGACCGTGTCGCCCGGCGAGAGCTCTCCCTGGGCGAACGCGGTCGCGGCTTCGCCGGCCGCTTCGAGGTAGCTGTAGGAGTCGATGCCCTCCCACTCTTCGGCGCGTTCGGTGCTTGTCGCGCTCCCTGTCTCGGGCGTGTCGAAGCCGAGCGTGCGGATGGATCGCTCCCGGCCGTCCTCGAACGCCACGTCGATGGTGTCGCCGTCGGTGACCGAGACAATCTCGACCTGGTAGGTTTCGTCGCGATCGAGTTCGAGGCCGAGACCCTCGCGCTCGTGGAAGTACTCGAAGTTGTCGTTGAAGTTCTCGGTCGTCGGAACGAAGTCCGCGTAGGCGTTGTTCTGGTCGTCGTAGACCTGATCGTCGTTGAACCGGAACGGCGCGTCGATCGCCGTCGCGATTTCGTTCAGGTTCGCGGTCTCGTCGTAGTCGCCGTAGTCCGACTGGTCGAACAGGAAAACCGCGCCACCCGAATCGACGAACGAGGAGAGCGAGTCGAGTTCAGCACCCGAAAACGCGACGGTCGGCGAGGCGACGACGAGGCCATCGGCGTCCGAAAGCGCCGGCGAGCCGAGGCCGTCGAAGACGGAGAATGCCTCGTTGACGTTCGACGTTGTCGGGACGTATGGGGCGCCAGCGTTGTTCTCTTGATCCTCGACCTGGTCCGCGTTGAACCGGAAGGAGAGATCGAGGCTCTCGGCGATCGCGTTCAGGTTCGCGGTCTCCTCGTTCGTGAACTCGGACTCGTCGAACAGGAACACGTTCCCGCCGTCGGCTATGTGATCGGTAACGGCAGCGAGTTCGGCGTCCGTGTATGGCTCTGCCGGCGAGGGGATCGCGAGGAGGTCCACGCCCTCGAGCGGAGAGTCACCGGCGCCCGGGTCCGAACCGTCGCTCCCGAAGAAGCCGAACGAGTCGTTGAAGTTCGTCGTCCGGAGAACGAAGGGAGCCCAGGTGCTGTGTTCCTCGTCGACGACCTGGTCCGAGTTGAACCGGAACTCTGCCTCGAGCGCAGCCGTAATCTCGTTTAGCTCCGCCGTCGAGTGACCGCCGTAGTCGGCTTCGTCGTGGACGAAGATGACGCCGCCGGAGTCGACAAACTCGGAAAGCGCGTCGAGATCAGCACTCGAAAACGGCTCGCCGGGCGTCGTCACCATCGCGAGGTCGGCCTCCGAGAGGTCGGCCGCGAGGTCGCCGCTCGCGGTCACGTCGAACCCGCGTCCCTCGGCGTGGGAGACGAGTTCGGAGTAGTCGCTGAGCGAGAGCGCCTGGCCGTGGCTCTCGTCGAAGACCACCGACCCGCTCTCGCCGAGTCGGTCGGTCCACGCGTTGACGAGGAACTCCCGGTTCGCATCGAGGTCGCTGTCGTCGGTCGCCAGGTCGGCACCGATGCCGACCACGCCGCCGTCTGCGGCGACCAGCGGGATGTCGACGTCCGCGGGGTAGGAGACGAGGCCGTCGCCGCCTTCGTCGACGTTCTCTGCGGTCGACTCGGCCCACACCGCGACGACCGAGTCGTCGATGAGGGGGGTCTCGTCGGCACTGACGAGACTCGCCGTCGAGAAGAACTCCAGTTCGTCGATCGCGGGGCCGGTCGGGGCGCTACTCTCGTCGCCGACTGCCAAATCGGCCTCGACCGTGACAGGTTCGGCGTCACCGGCGAGGGTGATCGTCGCGACCTCGCTCGCCGTGGGGTTCTCGACGCCGTCGATCTCGACGACGACGGGACCCGCGACGTCGGTCTGGTATCGCCCGGAGAGGTCGAACGTCGCCGACGATCCGCCGTAGCTCCCCTGGTTGACGCTAATCTCGCTTTCGTCCGCGCCGCCCGAAAGAGTTCGAGTCATCGTCACCGTGACGTCGTCCTGGCTCAGCCCGTCGAGGCTCGCCGACTCGTACGCGACGGTGATCGTATCGACCTCGTCGCCGTCGGCGCCCGACTTGCCGAAGGAAACGTCCTCGAGCGTCCAGGTGTGGACCGAGGGCTCGCCTGCAGTCGCTGGATCGGCCGAAAGCACGCCCCCGTCGGTGTCGGGGTTCTCGCCCGACCCCGCGACGAGCGACTCGGTGGTCGCCTCGAACTCGTAGCCCTCGCTCTCGACGATGTCCGCGAACGAGGCGAACCTCGAGGAGTTGTAGTAGGTGTCGTGAGCGTCGTCCCAGAGGACTGTCCCGCCGTCGTCGATCGTCTCTGTGAGAAGCGAGAGCGCGAACTCATTGTTGGTACCGTCTAGCTCGCCGTCAGCGATCAGCTCCGGCGTCCCGAAGCCGACGACGTCGCCGTCGGTCGAGACCAGCGGAATCTCCTCGTCGTCGCCGTAGATGTAGGACGCCGCGTCGCCGGCGTTGTCCACGTTCGCTGCCGTGGGCTCAGCCCGGACCATGACCGTCGAGGGGTCGGTCAACGCCCCGCCGTCGGGGGCGACCTGGCTTGCCGTCGAGGGAAACGTAAGCGAAGCCCCGCCGAGGAGGTCAGTCGTCGCCTGGAGGTCGTATCCCGCGTTCTCGGCGTACTGCTCGAACGAGCTGTGATTCGAGAGTGTAAGCTCGTGGAACTGGCCGTGACCCTCGTCCCAGAGGACAATCCCCTCCCCGTCCAGCTTCGCGTCCAGGACGTTGAGGAGGAACTCCTCGTTCCCAGCATTGAAATCGGCATCGTTCTGTGCCATCGGCGCGCCGAACCCGACGAGGGTTCCCGTGGTCGCGACGAGCGGAATCGAGGTCTCCTCGGGGTAGGAGACGGCGTCGCCGTTTCCGTCCTCGTCGCCGTTGTAGGCCGTCGATTCGGCCCACACCGCGACGAGCGAGTCGTCGATCAGTGGTTCGCCCTCGGCGTTGAGGATGCTCGCCGTCGAGTCGAACGCCAGCGGCTGAATCGTCTCTCTGCCATCGGAGGTTTCCGCCGCGGTTATGGCTGTTCCGGAGAGTGCCGCGCCACCCGCAATTCCCAATCTAGTTAGGAAGGTTCGTCGATGCATGCATCTCTTACTCTTGAGGTTGAGTACAAAACACTTGTTCCAAACCAGTACTTATGCTAAAATTGATCACTGTTCGTTTTCGATATCTCGTAAGAGAGTGGACGAATCGCTTCAGTAGGTGTGGATCGTCTGGTAGAATTGGTTGGCGGCATCCATCAGCGGTCTTTACTTGCTTCGCTATCACTCCCCCGAGCCGTGTGAAAGCGACCGAATCCAGTTCGGAACATAGCCGAGCGAGGTCCAGGTGCCGTCGTCACGAATGATCACTCGTCCCTCTGTGGTCCCAGCGAGTACCCGACCGTCGACTGCTGTCCAGGCGCAAATGAACTCGTCTGGTGCACCAGGGTACGACTTGGCCTCGAACGTGTCTCCACCGTCCGTGGATTCGAACAGTGCAGCGTCCACGTCCTGTTTCCGGTACCTGCTTCCTGCCGGCAGGGTTGGTGGGAGCGTCTGAGCAGCAGCGTACAACGTCCCCCGATGGGCAAACGCCTCCTGGAAGTACGATTGGTTCAGTCCGGTGTCCAGGCGCGTCCACGAGTACCCGGTATCGCGGGTTCGATAAAGGCCGCCACCACACGATGCGACGTACTCGTCGCTGGAGACGACGAGTAGATGGTGGACATCGTACTGAAGATCGTCTTCTCGCGCGGTCTGGAGATCGTCGCGTCGTTCGGTCCACGTCTCGCCGTTGTCATCGCTGACGTGGACGCCGCCGACTTCAACGCCAGCGACCACGCGATTCGGAGCGTCGGAGGAGACACCGAGGCTTCGGACGTGGGATTCCCCCCGATGACGAGGCGTGTGCCAGCGATCGCGGGAGGGAAGCTCTTGAAACCCGTCTAGCTCGGTCCACGTGCTCCCTTCATCTGTCGAGACGTAGAGGTGGGCCGGATGTGTGCCCGCGTACAGCCGGGTACCGTCGGGGCTGACTGTAACGGCGTACACCTCGGGTCGTGGTACATCCAGCCGGTCCCAGGTACTCCCACTAGCTGTAGAGCGGTACAGGCCAGTTTTCGATGTAACGAACGTTCCGTGTTCGTCGAACGACTGCACGCCGAGTGTGACCCCTGAATCGAGCACCCGTTCAACGTCGTCGAGATCACCGCGTTGCGAACGGTAGACGCCGTCCTGTGTGGCAATATGCAGTGTCATGGCTCGGATCACACCTCTCGACACGAGATTTCTGGGACCCGTCCCGGTTCGATTGTGGCATACTCGACAGCGCATTTACCAAGTGTCCGAACACGATCTCGGAGATCATCGTCGGTGAATCCGCTCTCGTCGAACACGGTACGTGCCCGCGGGAGCGCTGCCTGATGCGGGAGCACCCAGGCGTTCAGCGACCTGCAAACGGCGCGAAGATGACCGAACGCTGGCGTGGGAAATGGTCCACCGGAAACGACGAGCAAGCCAATGGTCGCGTCTTCGAACTCGTCGAATCCGCAGTAGTCGAGGGCGTTCTTCAATACACCCGAATACGAGCCGTGATACATAGACGTCCCCAGGATGACTGCATCAGCCTCACGGATCGTCCGTCTCACTGTTTCGCTGTCTCTCGGTGGATCCGTACTCGGGCCGAGCGGAGGGAGCTGTAAGTCTGCCAGGTCTAGCAACTCAGTTGTTCCGCCAGCTGCTTCACTTCCGAACAGTGCCTCCCTGAGCGCTCTTCGGGTATAACTCCCGGCGCGTCGACTGCCAGACACGGCAACGACGTGTGGCCGGGTCTTGCCTCTGGACCGGTTGGATGGACCGATCGGCGTCATCGGGATGCGACCTCCTGGTTCGTGGTGCGGGTCAGCACGCCGATAATGATAGCTGCGGCGGCCACGTGCATGACGACGAGCGTGGCAAACACGCTCCAGGGTGCGTCAGCGAGGCCGGGTGGCGGAGACAGGTATGCGTTCACTGGGCCGGCAAACGAGAGGACGAGCACGATTACGGCGATGAGCGTGAAGGTCCGGTTCGGTCGGCTCGAAAGTCGAGTCAGAACACCGTACACGAGGGTTGCTCCGATCGCCCCGGCCATTGAGGCGATGAGGACTGGCTCCCACCAGAGCGCGAAGACGTTCGGGACATCGAACACGGTGACCGCGAGGATACGAATGAGTCCGTTGACGAAACTGGTGAGGACGATCGCCAGTAGTCCGTAGACGGCAATCCGAGTCAGACTGATCGACGGTTCGATGGCTGGGTTGTCGGTGACTTCCATTGAGGCCATACCTGAAACTACACCGGATGAAGTAATATACTACCAAGTTCGAAGTCATGAAGTAGCTTACCCAATGCTACGTTACTTAGGGACTTCGAAGGAACAAGTTATACGGCTTCATCTGGTATAGTCGTGGCATGGTCGAACCATCGCATGCCGAAGAGTTTCTCGAGACGATCCTCTCCAACGAGCAGGCACGGCCTCCCGGCTCCGAACGGGCAGCGGTGGACAATCAGACGATGTCTGCACTCCTGAACCTGCTGGGGAAGAAACACACCATCGTGATCCTTCACCAGTTTGCAACCGGGGCGGGGCCGTTACGATTCAGTGATCTGGAGGAAGTAGTCGATATCGCGCCGAACACGCTCTCGAATCGGCTCGAAGAACTGACAGAGATTGGGTTGCTGACGCGGAAAGCGTACAATGAGATCCCGCCCCGCGTCGAATACAATGCCACGGAGAAAGCACAGGATCTTGCTCCAGTATTCTGGTATCTCGGTGTGTGGACCGAACGTCATGAGCTTTAACCGATTTCCGCCGCTGAAGCGACTGACGTGAGCTTTTTGTGGGCGGAGTAGTTCACGTCCCAGGAATCGAGGGGAGGCTGGCTGTTCAATCGACCCGTGGGTTTGTAGGGTTGAACACACCAGCCGGGTTTCCTCGGTGGACCCAGACGTGTAACGCCGACAGGGGTGTACCAGGGATCGGTCCCCAGCCAGCTTCTTCCGGCACTTTGAGGGTTCGGCTAGCGGTCTCATCAGAGAAGATGTTGCCGGCGACACCTGTTTCCCCGTGAGCGAACTCGACTGCGCCGAGCCGTAACTCGGCATCACGGTCGGGATCGTGGACCGCTCCCGGTCCAGGGCTGTAGTTCCCGGTGGTGTAATAGACGAGAATCGGTGGTTCGGAGAGAGAAACCGGGGTGCTTGCATCGGCGGCCACGAGAGCGGGATTCACGAAGTGAAAACCCATATTCGGGACGTACGGTGACACTTCCGTCGCGTATCCATCTTCCCGTGCAGTTGCAACATCACGGTAGACCTGCGTCGCGCTGCGTACTTCGTTCAGTTCTTGCGCTAATTCGTTGCTCTGTGCACTGACACTCGCTGTTGAGCCGAGCAGGGCAGCCCCGCTTAGCCCAAGGCCAACCGTCTTTAACAGTGATCGTCGGTCGATACCAGGTGTTGTCACTATCGAGGTGGTAGGGGTCATACGTACCCGGACGTGCTCAGGCGTGGAAATCGAATAATGGTTCCTACTGTCTTTTCCAGAAATCTGTGAACTACTGGCGGAGATTATAATTATTGGGCGAACGTCGGTAGGTGAAACCGAGAAGAACTCGGTCCGGCGGGGGACGCTGTATCCGCCGCCTGTTCGTGCCATTCCTTCGATTTGTGCTCGCTGAGAAAGGGGCTTTGCGCCTACTTTCACGTAAAGAACAATCGAAGCCATGTAAGTCGTTAGCGGGCCTGTCGCGACCCACGGTGTCGATTCTTCTTGAGCCGATCGAGCGATGCGTGGACGATCGTACCACTGACCAGAACTGCACGGTGCCGAAGCACACCGATGACACTGATGCCGAAGACGAACGCGAGTCCGCTCCCGACAGCGATTGACGCCGGATATCCAAGTACCAACAGCGCGGGGTCACGAGAAACGATCCACTCGTCCCGAAGAAGCCGAAGAGGATACCGGTGAGCAGGCCAAATCCGACGAAGAAACCGGCCATCACGAGACGAAGGCCGAGGAACTCCATGATCAGGTATTCACGAGTTTTCGCTGATGGCCGGACTAGCAACCCGCACCAGTGCTCCGTATCCGACGTATAGCACGAGCGCTTCCGCCAGAACGAAACCAACCGTGGCGCCAGCCTGCCCGAACTCGTCGAAAGCCGAGGCGACCAGCAGGACGGCCAGTGGCGCTACCAGTATACTCATCGGTCTACCACGACCTGTCGATACCCGCCACTAGGCTGCCATACATTCGGTGTCTCGATCACTCATGAAGTGCTCCCATCGCCGGCTCGAGCGCGTCCGGACGGTGTGATATTCTGGTTAAGGCTGAAGAAATTCGTCGGATCGTACTCGTTCTTGAGCGAGACCAACCGCTCGTATGTCGGTCCGAACGTGGACCGCATCATGTCCTCACCTTCTTCGAGGAATCCCGGGAAGTTCAGGTATACCGACCCCTCTGAGAACTGGCGCATATCGTCGAGACAGTCGCGCACCCATTCGAGGTTGGCATCGTCGTCCTCCGGGCGTTCCCAGTTCGCTTCGACGCCCAGCAGGAACGGAGCGTGACGCCCTGCAAACGCACTCTCCTCCACACCCACCTGGGCAATCGCGCCCCCTAACTGCCAGACATCGACCGTCGACAGCGGTGACGGCGCCACGTCGGACCAGTAGGTGATTCGATCGATAGCGGACGTCGACAGGCCGTCGAGGTACAGCGACTTCCAGTAGTAGCGCATTCCATCGGGGTAGTCCGCATCGAAGAGTTGCTGGTATTCTACGTACGGCATCGGTCCGCTGAAGTCGGCGATCGGTTCGGCAATCTCCCGCAGGGGCGCGAGCGCACGCTCACCGTCCGCGGCTGACCCCCCGTAACAGCCCGTGATGGCGATTTTGGTTTCGTCCACTGCGTCCGCCGGGAAGAGTTCCTCGTCGGGCATCACGCCCACTAACGCGAGTATGCTGACTTCTGCGGGCGCCGACGCGACGTACTCGCGGTACGCCCGCAGACACTCGCCCAGTCGGTCCCTCGAATAGAACACGAGACAAGTCGCTACCTCGGGTCCGACCGGGTGGAGGTCGAACTCGAAGCCGGTGACCACCCCGAAGTTCCCGCCGCCACCGCGGAGTCCCCAGAAGAGGGCTGGGTTCTCGTCTTCGCTCGCAGTCACGAACGTGCCGTCCGCGGTGACCAGGTCGACTGACCGGAGGTTGTCACAGCTGAGTCCGTGCTTACAGCGAAGATGCCCGATGCCACCGCCGAGAGTGAGCCCTGCGACACCCGTCTTCGAGACGACCCCGCCTGGCGTTGCGAGACCGAAAGCCTGGGTCTCGTGATCGACATCTGCCCACGTGGCACCAGCCTGGACCCACGCTGTCTGCGCGTCAGGGTCCACCCACACACCTCTCATCTCCGAGAGATCAATGACGAGCCCGTCGTCGCAGACCGCGGTCCCGGCGACGTTGTGCCCGCCGCCACGCACTGCCACGAGCAGGTCGTGCTCACGGGCAAAGTCCACCGCGCTGATGACGTCTCCGGCGCCACGACACCGGGCAATCAGTGCCGGCTGTTTGTCGATCATCCCGTTCCACACTGCCCGCGAGCTATCGTAGTCAGCATCGCCGGGACGAATCAAGTCCCCGTGGAGTTCTGCTTCGAACTGTTCACTCTGTACGTCGGGAATGGAGTGTTGTGCCATGCAAAGCCGAACGATAGCATGGACGTTGGCCTCACCTATCGAACAGCGTTCGACGTCGAGAGCATGGTTTCAGCCCGTGAGACGAGTTTCGAAGCTTGGATGGGATAGAGTTACTATCTGTGATAGGCTCTGTCTAGTGAGGGAATCACATGAATCCTGATCAGGACGGCCGAGTGAACGATGATAGCCGTCCACCACCTGGCTCACCGGTCTTCGAGGCAATCATGGAAAACGAACGGAATCGTCGCTACCTCGGCGAGCGTATGGACACCATAGGCGACCGCATCGATACAGAACTCCTCGGAGATATCGTCCGCCACGGCCCCGTTCTCGAAGCGTTGCTGAGAGAACCGCTCGATCGCCGAGAAATCGAAGCGCGACTCGAGGTCTCGCGCGCGACGAGCCACCGCTACACGCAGTGGCTCGACGAGCAGGGATTCGTCGAGAAGGTCGATGGCCGATTCCAGCTGACCTGGCGCGGCGAAGTTGTCGTTGAGGAGGTCCTCCGGTTCGAGGCGAACGTGCGGACGGCACACAGACTTACACCGCTTCTCGAGGTCATCTGTGAGGATCACCGAGAGTTTGTCGTCGAACCATTCGTGGACGCGACGGTCACCGTCGCCGAACCCAACGATCCCTACAGTCCAGTCGAGCGGTTCATCGCCCTCGTCAACGAATCAGAGACTTTCCGAGGATTCAACACGACGCACATGGCTCCGCTGATCCTCGGTGAGTTCCACCAGCAAGTGTTCGAGGAAACTGACACTGAGATCATCTACCACCCGCACATCGTGGAGAAACTTTTCGAGACGTATCCCGACCGCGCACAAGAAGCGATCGATAGTGGGCACCTGGCCCTCCGGACGCGTGATGAACTGCCGTACGGTCTCGCTCTCTTTGACGACCGCGTCGGGATCGGAGGCTACGACGAAACCACCGGTCTAATGCAGGTGTTCGTCGATACGGATGCGCCGATTGCATGCGAGTGGGCCGAGCGCGTTTACGCGTCAGTGAGAGCCGATTCCAGCCCACTCGACATGAAGCCAGAATTGAGCCGGTGATACACGTGATGTATCGGAGAGTTTGTCAAGCAGAGGTTCGCCGATGGGGCTGGTGGTTCGTAGGACATCGATTCTTCCGTGTTAACCAACGCGGACTCTCATCCCATAGTGTTGTTGGTTAAAAATGATTGTCGGTCCTCCGTCTCCGCAGGTAGAGTGGGTTACGGCGGGAGATGACGGTCGTAGATATTTCGCCGATTCCCGACCGCCTCAGTGATGAGGACATCCTCTTTTCCGGCGTCGCCCCACTCAAACCCTGACGGACTCTGACATACGAGATCGAGGCTTCGATCGGGTAAGAGGCGCTCATGTCCGGTGAGCTTTAGCACGATCAGGAGCAAGCGGGACGGGATCTCGCGTGGTCGCGGAATGTCGAGCGGCCGGGGGCTTTCAGGGGAGGACACCCGATAGGACATCAAACAACCGAATAGTTACATGTGAGGATCTGGTGTCCTGGAGTATGGAACACGAACCGCGAGAGGAAATTCTCGAACTCTGGGATGCTTTTGCCGACGCAGACTATGAATACGTCGACAAAGATGGTGAGCGCGGAAAATATAGCGCGGTAGAGTACTCCCGACGAGAGCGACTCCCTAAGATTTCGGCCTTTATCGACTCGTTTCTTGAGAGTGACATCGATCTGCTTCAATTCCGGGATGAAGCTGATAGCGAGGGAAAACAACACTCGTTGTGGGGATTCCGTGGGACCAGCCAGATGTTTTTCAATATGCTCTGTAACTCTGCGACCCGCCAGGATCGCGTCGGCGAGGTCGCTCGCGAACTCAGAACAGTGTTGCCCGCCCCCGAGTCGAAAGAGGATGCCGAAGCGGCGATCCGACAACTCGAAGCCCTCGTCAATGATCTGAAAGCGAACGCAGAAAACAAACGAAAGGCCCCCCAGGCAGGGTATATTCCAGCGTTTCTCTCCTACTTCTGGCATATCCGAGAATCCGATCGAATTCCAATCTACCATCAGTCCAGTCGGAGTGCATACAAGAAACTCGGCATTTGGTCACCAGTCGACAGCCTCGATGCAGCCTATCGAATATTTTGGGAAACGACCGATGAGATACGACAGCTCATCGATGAAAACCGAGACGAGACACCCCATCTCTGGGAAGTCGAATTCGCGATACTGAACTACGATACGCGACCGCACGGTCCAGGAGAGATCGAAGACGACGAAGAACAGTCGAACACCGATGTGGCGGACGAGGAGACGCTCGAGACGTACGCAGCCTACGAGGATACAGGGACGACGCTTCCAGATGACTTTGCAGTGGACGTCACGGATCTCTATTTCCCCGAAATCGACGAATTACGGCAGCGCATCCAGACCGCACTGCAAAATGGGAAACACGTTCTCCTGGTCGGCCCCCCTGGCACTGGGAAAACGAAACTCGCCAAAGAAATCTGCCGAAGTGCAGTCGAGGACGAGTTCAAGATGGCGACTGCAACCGCTGACTGGTCCACGTTCGATACGATCGGTGGCTACCAACCTGATCGAGAAGATAACCTGGTGTTCAAACCAGGAGTGTTCCTTGATCGCTTCCAGAACGACGAGGCACAGCCACAGAATCAGTGGCTGATCGTCGACGAAATCAATCGGGCGGATATCGACAAGGCGTTTGGTTCGCTGTTCACGGCACTCACCGGGGAGGACGTCGTCCTTCCGTTCACTGACGAGGACGGCAACCAGATCGAGATTCTCGGATCGAGTGAGAGTCGAACCCGAGACGTTTCGTCCAACCTGTATTATGTGCCTGACGGATGGCGGATGGTGGCCACGATGAATACGCTCGACAAGACCTCGCTCTACGAGATGAGCTATGCGTTCATGCGGCGGTGGGCCTTCGTTCACGTCCCCGTTCCAGACGACATAGATGGCGAACTCGTCGAACAATACGTCCGCCTCTGGTCAGGCGTTGAGGTTGATAACGATCGGTGCGATGTGGTCGCCGACACGTGGGAGATAATTAATCAATCTCGTGAGATTGGACCGGCGATTGTCGAAGATCTCTACCGATATCTCGAGTCAACGGCTGATAGTGATTATGCATCCCCGATCGCCCTCTACGTGGTTCCACAACTCGAAGGGCTCCGTGAGGATGAACTCGTCCGGTTCGTCCGTCGGCTGAGTAACGACACACCTGTCGTTCGAGACAAACTGACCGAGTTCGTCGCTGAATTCTTTGGCATGCCCGAATCGAAATTTGAGGAGTGACCATGGGAAAGACGAGCGCTCGTAAACTGGTCGAAGCCATCGCCGATGACTTCAATACGTACGTCGACAAAGGCGTTCGACTCGACCCGGTGTTGCGTGACTTTGATCCAGATCTGAACGTCGACGACCTCGACCGGCTGCTCCGCATTCACTTCGTGCTCACTGAACGGGACGGAGATCGTCCCGGCGTCATTGATTTCGTACGTACTCTTCCGGACCGTGTTCGAAGACTCAAGACGACTAATTCACATCGCCTCGTTACACGGGAGGGAGAGATTCGTGGCCGTGTTGCGTGGGACGAGACGATCAAACGCCGGTATCGCGAGGGTGGGGGTCGACGGAATCAGTACGTCTGTCGTGAGACGCGAGAGAACTACGATATCGAGGAGAACATCGTATTGAAATCGCTATTAGCTCGGATTCACGAAATTGTCTTCGGTGATCTCGAACATGCGCTCGAATCGCCGGCGGACTACGGCTGGCTCGCCGAATGGGTCGATGCCGAGAATCAGTTCGCCAACGAGTTTGACGATATTTTCCGTGACAACATCTATCTCCGCCGGATTGAGTCAGCGGACCACGAGGTAACGAATCGAATGCTTCGGTCGGTAAAGCAGTCACGGAACCCACTGTATTCAGAGGCGGCCCAGCTGCTCGACAGGTATCGGCGATTGATGAACTACGACCTGGATGCAACTGAAGCGACATCCCTCCTCGAGAACACCTTCATTCGGCCGGAACAGACCGAGACGCTGTTTGAACTCTACTGGGTGTTTCGCATTCTCGACTGTTATGACTCGGTTCAATTTGAACTCCTTGATGGTGGATCGGACATCGTGGCGTCCTGGGAAACAAACGCCTCTCGATATCTGCTCTATCACAACTCGACAGGCAGTTCGACGCTCTCTTTCAGCGAGCAACTCGCTGAAATTGATCGTCCGACCGAAGACGGCTATGTATACCGGACCATCAACGTCCTTGATCGATGGCAACAGCTCGCTGACGACCTCTTCGATATTACTGGGCGCGATTCCCTGTGGGGCGGCCGCCCCGATATCATCCTCGAACGCTATGACGAGGACACCACCAGTCCAGATGCTGTTTTCGTCGGTGAGGTGAAGTACACCACGAATTCCTCGTATGCAGCACAAGGGTTGCGCGAACTCCTCGAGTATATGGCCTATGTGCGAAAGGATGGAGAATACATGGAATATCAAGACGATGTGCTTGACTCGAAGCAGGTCACGGGGATGCTATTCGTCGATCACGTGAACTTTGACTCAGAACGCACTGAATCAGATATCACACTCCGTCAATTTGGGGATCCAATTTCAAAACCGCTGTGACGTCGATGTCCTCTGTCGGTCGTGAGTTCTTCGAAAGAGACAGCGTGCGAGATATAGAGAACGTATTCAGCACAAACAAAGCGTGGTTCAGCTGTTCTGAGGTACCATCAGGTCACAGTTTGAACTCCGCGAGTAGTGGGGCATGGTCGCTGTAGCGAAACCCCTCGACGTCGTAAAAGGAGTTACACAGATGCAACTCAGTCGATGCAAAGATGTGGTCGAACCTCACTCCACTCACTTCCCCTGCCGGAACATCTAATGGGTCGTCCGTGCGAGTTGCATGGCTCACGTCCAACACATCGAGTTCACCGAACCCGTTGATTGCTCGAAACGTATCGATCATCCCGGCGTGGCCCAATCCCTTGAGAATATTCAACTCGGCATTACGCCACCGATGGCGAATCCTTGGGTCTTTGTCCTGGATATGCGTGATCGCCTGTCCGTCACACAATTCCTCATCGGGAGTATTGAAATCACCCGCGAGTAGTCGAAGCCGTTCTTCTGAATCGACAATCCGTTGGAAAACTGTTTCGAGAATTTTGATTTTCTCTTCGCCTTTCATACTTCCGGGAACTGCTCTGACGTTCCAGCACTCAATTGTTTGGCCCCCGATCTCGTAGTCAGTTACCAGGATTTTCTCTGGATAATGTGTGTTCAGATTCTTCACATCCACGTTATCGAAGTCCTCTCCGAGGATATCAAGCGGTTTACGGGTAAGCTCAGCTTTGCCTCGAACGGCGGTCAAATTCCCATTAGTGTGTGAAATATCTTGATGGGGTTGTACGGTACTATCACCCAGTTCCGAGGCCCAATCGAGCGTGTCTTCGATTGTATGATAGCCAACCTCAGCGAGGTAGTCGCGGATCTCGGTGCGATATTTGCTGACTTCCTGAAAGAACAGAATATCGGGTTGGTCGTCGTATTCAGCAATGAAATCGATTTGATTCCGAACCCGCTCTCTGGGAGCTCCCGGCCACGCACCCTGGATATTCCAGGAAAGGGCGATCATAAGTGGTATGTTAAAAATCAGCGATAATCAAGATTGACCCGGCAGTCTATAAACCGTTAATAAAAATCGCAGCGTGCTTGCATCTCTGCCTCCTCCAAGGAATCGCCCTCTATGACTACCCACGGCAGGGCCTCCTCGAGGCCACGGAGACGGATATCAACGCCGCTGATGGACCGGATGAGTTGCCTCGAGGCCAACCGCGACGAGCTGGAGTGGATTCGTCCTGGCGGTACCTGCGTGGGCACAAGGTTGAAGCTATATGCTCGTGGGAGTGGTGCTACCCTCACCATGTCCACAGCGAAACCTTGGGTGCGAGAAATCTCGACACCAGGACCAGACTGTGACGACAACGCCCGTTCGGCATTATCGATGTTATCGGTCAGATTTGCTCGACCACCATCAAGGCCACCGTGGGTGACGAGGCGGTGAGCAATGGAGATAAACCGCGGCGAGCTCCATTATCAGAACACCGCCGATAGCCGTCTGAAGGATTGCCTCGATCGATTTGAGGATGCCTCCACATTTTGCGAGGGCATCAGCTCGGACATGGAGGTTGTCCACTCGTTACCGATCGAAGAGATTCTCGAGGCTCTCGTCGCGGCGGAAATGGACCTCAATGGGGGGCTCATCTACGGGCCACGTGACCCCGAGGCCTGTGGGAATTGCGGGGAAGTCGTTTCCCAAGACGAGATGTACATCATGCCTGACGGATCGATTGCTGCGTGTGTCTACTGTGTTGACCAGATTGAGTGGTGAGGCCGTGTTTAGACGCCGAAGAGAACGACTTACTCCGGTGAACTAGCTGCCCTCTGAATCAACCCGAGGAGTGTGCACGCTCGTCTCCCGCGCTACACAAACTGTCTCGTAACACTGGCGAAACGAATTGTCTCTGGCGACCCCTCATCAGCGACCGAGAAAGTGACGGCGACTACGCTGACTGAGTAATCCTGTCTCGAGGTCGCGTTAGTCAAACGAGGGCATGTCTGGCGCTCCAAGTTCTTCCGCATCAAAAAATTCCATCTCTTTTCCACACACCGAGCAATCAGGTGTTTCGGATTTGAGATAGTCTCGGTCCGTTTGGAGAGTGGTTTTCTCACAGTCCCAGCAGACGTAGCTCTCATTCAACATTCCCATACGCTACTCTACTCTCAATTCATCATACATATTCCGGTCAATTAGAGACGTTACTGCACTTCCTCTATCTCGTCAGTTTTCACCCCCTCGAGATGCTCCTGGACGGCACAGTCGACACAGATCTGGTGGGTGACCCGCTCGTCTGTCCCTCACGTATACGTCATGCCTGCCTCGAACCCGAGTACTGCCTCACAAGGCACACCCGGAGAACGTCTGCTGCATTACACGAAGTCAAGGAGAAAGCCCACGACTTCAGTCGTGGGTGGATGTCAATGTCGTGTGCTGAGTCGGCAACAATTCCTCTCAGATGGCTCTGTTGAAACCCTCTTCTTTAGAGACTTATTCACGTGAATCTACTGCACACTACACGTGCTTACTGAACGCTGTGGCGGAATGTTAATGTGACAGTGGAACGTCTCACTTTCGAGATAGTCGATATGCTCAAAGAGTTGATGGAGATAGAGAATATGTGGGCCAGACACTCCAATCCGAAGAGCGGGTGGAGTCGAATAGCAGCAGGGTTCGTGGCCGTGGGCGCACTTTACCATCGGAAATGGAAGTTGTTGGGGCTCACTCTCCTGTTCTTAATCATCAATCCGGTGCTATTCCGCGAACCAAGTGAAGAGTTGGATGACTGGATGTATAAGGTCGTACGTGCTGAAGAACGCTGGACTAACGACGGGCACCGCCTCATCGGTCTCGACTACCCACAGATCCTAAACGCCGTGAGTATCCCAATCGGGCTCTATGGTCTCTACGCGGCGTACAAACGCAAACCTGTCTCAACGTTGGTTTTCACGCTCACATCACAAGGACTCAACCAGTGGTGTATGAAGGAGATTATCGAGTATTACGAAGAAGTCGATTCGCAGTAAGAATAGATCCTATATTGATCCTCCGTCCAGAACGATGCCTGCGTCACCTGTACTGACCGATCACCGATCTTCGCGGATCCCCCTCAGACTGGTGCCACATCCGCGCTCTGGATTCAGCATGGTCGTTGAAGCCTATCACCCCTTGATGATTTCAACAAAACCAATTACTTTTAAAACTAGCCTTATTGCTGTTCCCACCCTGGTCTCGGTGACCCTGGAAGATCACCTGTAGCGTCGAGTAGCTCTTCCTCAGTCGTCCAGGGATAACATCGCCCGTGGAGTTCGAAGAGACGGAAGTCGTTCAGATGCACCCAGCTGTACGACGGAACATCGATATCGTGTTCCTCAAGCGTGGTCCTCACCGTATCGACCGAGATGTCGATCCCAGATTGGTTTGCTCGTTCGATGAGGGCCTCGAGTACTGCAATCTCTGTCTCGTCATCGATGTCGGTGGCAGCGCTGATCTGCGCAGCAGCAGCGACTACATCACGTTCGTCAGTGAGGTGATCTTCCGTTTCCCACTGGTAGGCACGGGGGAAGGCGTACGCCTTTTCGAAGTACTCGGTTTCGCCCAGTTTGCCGAGTTCATTGATCTCCCCACCCGCGCCTTGCTCGAATACGACAGCCACGTAATCACAGAGTGTCGCCGTGATATGGAACTTCACACGAAACTCCGGAAGTCGGGGGAGCTTAATGTCTGAAAGGTCTCCGATGAGAAAAGCATACGTTCCGTATCGGCGGTTCAGCCGATCACTCACTGCCCGTACTCGGCGGAGATACGGATCACGATAGCTCCCGAGGACGAGATACGCGGTTTGATCACGGTCGTAGATTGCCGGCGTCTCATTGTTTGCCCACGAGAGGATTCGCACGGCCTCCGTCGACCCGACGTCGAGTCCGCGTATGGCCTGCTGCACAGCCTTCATGATCTCGCCCGAGTTTGGGGGGACGGATGGAGCACTCATAAGCCGGAACAGTACTGGCTGAGTAAAAGGCATTTCTAACTGACTCAGTGTTTTAGTGATTCTATTGACTCGTTCAGCCCAAACCATTATGCAGTCGAGTCCACTACTCTACAGTATGAGCGATACGGCCCCCGAAGGGTTCGAGGATTCCTTCGCAGAGCAACAGCGGATGCGTGAGCTACTCTCCCAGGAGACACGCCACCTCATTTTGCAGTTGGTCCTCGGTCACCCAGCACACCTCGCGTCGTTGGCCGAACTCGACTACATGATTCCGAAGAACGAGGCGGCCATCCTCGACCAGCTCGAGACGCTCCAAGAAGCAGGAATCCTTGACGTCTTCGTGCACGAACCCAACGTGTCGACGCGCGATCTCCCGTCAAAGTTCTGGGGACCGACCGAGCGCGGGGTTGAGATCCTCTACGAGCATAACTTCCTGCGGGGCGTCCCTGTTGCACGCGCGGTCTACGAGGAAACGAAAAAATCCGAGCGGGTGCAGCGCCACGAGGACGCACCGCGACCCACGCTTCCCAAAGCCGTAGGAGAGGCACTCGAATTCGACGAACCGGATGTGACATCCTCCCCGCCGTAAACGGCAGGGCTTCCGACACGGTGAGAATGTCAGTTCGTCGTCGCTGGCAGTGGGTTTCGACTCTTGAAGCGCCGTGAGCGTCAGCTGCGAGGGTGTCTCGCTCTCCTCACGGTGTCGTTCGAGAGACGCAAAGCGTCTCTCGTGACCCCGAGACGGCTTTGCCGTCTCGGACGGAGTCGTGGCCGTGTCACTACGGCTCCCGTCCTGTGGCGAGTCATCGCCTGCCTGTTTCCACGGCAGGCTCTCTCCCCACTGCGCTCGGACGTTGACCAGACCTTCGAGGAGTTTCGCCAAGCCGCCCAGCACGTCTCGGACTATGGATGGAACGACGACCCCGACCATCTCGTCAAAGCCAAAAACACACTCCACAAAGCCACGTACACCGACGTTCAGGCGACCTGGAGTCCGTTCGGGAGCGGCTCAACGTCGTCACCCAGGAGACGCGATTCGCACTCCTCCAGGACATCCTCGGGCATCCGTCGGAACTGACGACGCTGAAGGAACTCGACTACGTCAACCCGAGCAAGAGCCAGACGACGATTCGTCAGCACCTCCAGCACCTCGTCGACGCCGGCATCGTCGAGGAAGTCCTCTTGTCGGAGGACCGTCGATAGAACGATCTCCCGTACAAGTTCTACGGGGTCAGTGAGAGTGGTCGGCAGTTCCTCGAGGAGCACAAGCTCCTCCGAGCGCAGGAACCCCTCCGAGAGATCTACGATCGAGTGGAGAAGACCGACGACATCAAACGATACGAGACCGCTCCGCGACCCGAGCGATAACTGCTTCTGTCTTTCACTTCGCATACGGGGTGCCCTCCGAATAACTGGTTCTCCGATTGGGGGTACTAGTTCGGCTACTCGTCTGAATTCACTGGAGATTTGTACTTTGACTTGATGCGATCTCCATCCCGCCACTGCCAGTAGTAGTAGCGGTTGTCGTTGATCTCCTTGATCGTGAGTGTCGCTTTCGAGGGGACGTCATCGGGAAGTTCGTCAGAGCGCTCGTTGAGCTCGTCTTCCTCGTCCGCTTCGGCAAGGCGGGCCTCGCGCTCGCGATACTCGGCGAGTTCATCGGCATAGCGGGCAACGCGCCGGAGTTGCTCGAGCGAGTAGTCGTTGAGTGTGTCGATGACGTTGGTGGGGAGATCCGCAGGGGGCGTCGGTGGCTCGTAGGACATGGGCCGATCTGTGTTAACCAACATAGACGCAAAGAGCATAGTTTTGTTGGTTAACTGGGGGAGACGGTGTCTTCAGCCCTCGGCGATCGTCTCGATTATCTCCTGGGCGGTCAAACTAATCCGCCCGAGTCGATCCTGGATCACCTCAGGGTCGTCGCCGTGCCAGGCAGCAAGATAGAACGCCGAGCCGCTCGTATCCAAGCCGCAATACCGACCAACGATGTACGCGACGGCCTCCGCTTCGACCTCGCGTTTCGACCGTTCGTCCTCATCGTCGACGTCGAAATGGAGCAACACGTGAGCGTACTCGTGAATCAACGTGACCGCGAGGTCGGCCTGGTTCGGACGGGCTTTCGCCGCCACGATCGGCGTGAAATCATGGATATCCCGTTGTTTACAGACGCCTTTCGCGTCGCCGTGCACCCACTCGTCAGCGTTGACGATGTGAACCGTCACGCCGAGATCATCCGCTGCCTCTCTGAGTACAGGCACGAGGTCCTCGGCGTCGCCCGTCACCTCCGTCTCTAGCTCGGGAAGGGCTTCGCCCTCGGTCTGCGAGATATCGAAGACAGCGGCCGGTTTGAATCCCACGACCCCTTTCGACCACTCCTCGGGTGGCCTCTCGTCGTAGTCACAGTCGCTGTCCTCGTGGTAGCTCGGCGAGTTCTCGCATGCTGGGCACTGCTTCGTGATGATCGGCGCCCAGATCCAGATCGCCTGTTCGCCCTCCTGGACGTGCCGGTCGAACTCGTTCCGCCAGGTGTTGAAGCCGGCGACCTTCGTCGCCTCGGGACACTGGAGGTTGATGAGCAGTGTGTTCCGATGGGAGTAATCGTGGAAACGACTCTGGACGTCGAGCCACTCCTGAAACTCATCACTGGCCTGCGCCGCATCAACGTCGTTAACGAGGTCGTCGATCCACTGTTCGATCGTACTGTGCATCTCGTCTTTTCGTGTGTCGGTCTCCTCGAAGGAGGCCGACGAATCACTGGTCGTAGCCATTGTGTACTCTGAATCGAGTTCACGGCGACTGCGTCGATTCAGGACGCGCCGCACCCCTCAGGGGCGTATAAAAACGTTGGAGAGTTCGAGCGAACAGCAATCGGTAGCAGCCTGGACGTACCGCTACTGGAGTCGTTGGAGGAGTAGGTACCCGAGTGCTCCGAGGACAAAGGCGATTCCGACGTTGGCCACCAGCCCGACGAGTCCGATTCCAATCGTAAGCGCCAGGTGATCGGTCTTGAGTCCTGCTCGTCCGAGTTCAACGGCGATCAGGGCGAGGACCACGCCGAGCATGGACAGGGGGAACGCGGCAACGATCCCGACAGCGATCACGGCGGCAATCGCATAGATCACCCCCAGAATGAGGTTCGACCCGGCGGTGCGTGCACCGAACGCATACTTTCCGGCCACGCCTCCGCTCCCGTGGCACATCGGCATCGCCCCGAGCGGGATTGCAACCAGGTTCATTACACCCATACTGGATGCGAGTTCGTCAGCTGAGACGTCTGCATCGTAGAAATCTGAGAGGAGCAGTGAGGTCGCGACGGCCGCGTTCCCAACCGTCATTGCAAGCTGGGCGATCGTCCCTTCTACAGCTGCGATCGAGAGTGCCTGTGTATTTGGAAGGTCGACTGCGACGGTCGGATATACCGGTGTTGGAAGGCCTGTCTGAGCAACGGTGATACCAACACCGACGCAGAGGACAACGAGTGCGCTCGCTCGGTGATACCCAGCGAGGATGACAATACCGGCGATAGCAACCGCGATGAGTGCGAACGGAACACTGTTGAGACTGAGTTGAATGCCTGTCTCGAGGAGGATAAGCGCGACCGCGACTTGGACACCGCGAATCACGGGCTGACCGATGTACTGGGTAATCCGGCCGAGCGTTCCGGTCCATCCGACGACGAGAAGAATACCTCCGGCGAGGAGGCCTGCGACCGCGAGCTCGCCTGCGGTAAGTGACCCAGCGATCACCAGCGCAGCGAGGGCCTTCATCGGTTCGACGGACATCGGTAACCCGTAGTAGAGTCCCCACACGACCTGGAATACCGCGAATCCCAGAAGGAGGTGGGTGAGCGAGAGGTCGGTCAGCGCACCGATAGCGACGACAATGGGAAAGACTGTAACCGAATCTCCTAACGCGCCAGTAAACTCACCGACTGAAAAATCGATGGCGGGTGTCTGTTCGTAATCGCTCGAATGAGCCACTATCTGGGGATGAGGGCTCTGAACTTATGAATTCATTCAGTAACGAGATTCGGTGACCAGTAATCTCTTCATAACTAGAATTGGTTACTTCCCCAGTTTGCCCACACCCGACGCTGATTCACTACTGCTCTTCTTCGCTGAGGTTGTCGAAGAATCGGGAAACCCGGCGTTTGAATTCTTCTAACTGTGCTCCGGTATCGGATGCATCGAGGTCCCAGACTTCACTCTCTCCCGACCAACCGTCTGGCTGGAACTGCTCGACCGAACAGCCCATCGTCACGACGTGCGTCGCGTCTTCGATGTCTGCGGGAGTGATCTCACGGGGCTTGCGATCACTGATGTCGATTCCTTCCTCCTGGAGGGCTTCAATAACGTCGTCGTGGACGGAGTCGGCGGGATCCACGCCGCCGGTGACAATCTCGATATCGAGCGCTCGGGTGTCTCGCTCGCGTTCTGCAAGTGCTGTCGCCATCTGACTCCGCCCAGCGTTTCCGACACAGACGAACGCGATTTTTGTCATCAGGTCTACTACGTCCTAGACGCATATGAACTCAGTTCCAGTGTTCACCTCCGCAACGCGAAACTCACTGGTTATCCTCCCACTGGCGCTCGCGCTCCCGTCGGGCAACGCGCTCGCACCGGCGGTTGTCTTCATTCAGATGCTCGTTGAACTGGTTAGAACGGTTATTCTCGCATGAGTCATCCCGGCCTGGTTGGTCTTGGAGTCGTCTGATCAGATCCTCGATTTCGACGTTGGACGGAGTAGTTGAGTCACTCCCAAGGCGTCAATTCTGAACGCAGATGTGGGTCACCGGAGTTCGTGTGTTTCCTCAGCGAAGCCGACCGTAACCAGGTACTCGAGGAACGCGTCAAACCGCTCGACGTCGCTGGGTGTGTCGGCCGCAAGGTGTCGCGCCCATTCGATGGCCCACCGGAAGGCGGGATCCGTTCCGCCCTTGCCATGGACGTACCACCACCGAGCAGCTTTCAGCACGACCAGCGGATTCGTCGGCGGATGCTGACCAGCAAGCCCACGGGTGATCGACTCGATTTCGTCGAGGACATCGGCGGGGTCGACGTCATCTGATTGGGCGTTCGCGATATCGACTGGAATGGCGTCAATTGAGACGTTGTTGGCACTCTGTTGTTGACTCACAGGAAGTCACCTCTGGGTGAGAACCTTCGATAGAGCTCTCGCTCTTTCCGGGGCACAAAAACAGCTACCGGAGAACCGACTCGCTGCTAACTTAGCGGCCGGTCGCAACTTATAGAATTATCTGAGTGTAAGGGGTGATGGCAAAAGCGACGGTGGTCGGGTTCTCAGTTGCGATGATAGGTACGACACTCTTGTCCGTCACGAGCGTGCTCCCAGTGTAGCCGGCTGTAGCCAATCCCTCGCCCGCTTCGATTGCATCGGGAAGACTTTCATTTGTACGAGTTCTGGAGAACGCTCAGTACCCATTCGAATGGCGATACACCTGCACAACACAGTCGAAATAATCTGTTTTAACGGTCTCTTTGACTCGTTGGACGAATCGTAGTTGGCTCTGTGTCGTCATCAATACCCTCCAGTGCGTGTGCACCGGCACTCATTGCCGGCGCAGCCAGACTACACCTAATCCTCAGAGAGGGTGTCGTGTGATACCGTCGATCCCGTCTTCAGTCACGCGAAGTAGCCACGTTGACGGGTTATTGTTTTCTTTTCTGTTATTGATCGGTGTTGGTGCTCCGGTAACAAGAACGGGCGTTTGGAATTCATCAAGTGTGCCCTGTTGGCCGACGTGCATATGTCCGGAAACGATGAGGTCAATGTCCACAGAGGTTTGTTTAACCGCCACTCGAAAATCTGCTCCTCTCTTTTGATACATGAGGTGGCCTTTTCCATTTTGAACAGGGTATGGAGTATCGTGGACGACCAATACGTTCGCGTTTGTTAGTACTGATTGAGCCGATGTTTTGAGCGGTTGGCCTGGGAAGTTATCGTAACTGTAGTCGATACCGAATAGTGTGACATCCATTTCCCCCACTGATTCTCCAACTGTGGAGAGGCGTTCAATTCCCGATACATCCTCAGTTGCACCATCAACCGTCCGACGGCTCGCCGGTTCGTCGTGATTCCCATAGATGTAGTAGAACGGTATGTTGAATTCTGACTTGAGATTGTTAATCACAAAGGATCGGTCTGATCCAATGGCAACGTGATCGAAAATGTCCCCGGCGTGAATAACGCCATCAGCGTCTAGGGTATTGGCTTGGTTCATCACAGCCCGGAAGCGATCACGAGCGTCAAGCTCTCGAGCACCCTTTGCTTTCTTGTCACGGCGACGATGCCGATAACCGACGTGGGTGTCCCCGACAATCAAGAGCCGTGTGGCGTTGTCACCGGGCGGTCCAAGTTCAGTCACCGTCAGATCCTTCGTACTGTCGAGCTGGTAATGTCGAGTTCCACCCTGTGACCAATATCTTCCACGGACATTTTCGAGCTCATACTGGTGGCCTTCCGTAAGTGAAAGGGAGAGAGAATGTGTGGACCATACCTTCAGCGAAATCGTGTGACCGGCTGCATCTTCGACTGTAACTTCAAAATCGAGTTTGTTGTTGCTGGAGGTCACTACCTCTCGAACAAGGACTGTGATGGGGTCTGAAAGCCGGTCGTTTCGAGGAAGGTCGTCGCGAGTGAACAGATAGTTAACAAGAAGGAAACAGAACGAGTATTTAATCGATACGAGATTGTTGCCTCCATGGCCGATTTGACCCTTTCGACAATACCTTCATTGCTATGGAGTGAGATTCCTCAATATTATCGGATGTACTCAGCAAAGATCTCGAGACGGGTGAATGTCCGCCTGAGAGAATCGAGGCACACAACACAATTCACATCTCGATCACTATTTCATTTCCGCTATCTGAATCAAACAATAAATCAAATGATGGATGCTTGAACAGCACCTCATCACAGGACTTGCATTTAGTGAACAGAGGTTGTTTTGCACTCCAGTAATCTGTCCGCTCAATTATTGCTTTCCCGAATTTTCCGAAATGCCCACCAGTGGTTTCGAAGTGATCAAATTCATGACTTCCGCACTCCGGGCATGGTTCGTGAGACAGAACCGGCACCTGGTCTGGCTGGCAGGAATTGACACGCCACAGGAAGCACACTCGCTCGCTGTTGCGTCTGAGTCGTCTGGATATCCCACGAGCGTCTCCGCGGTTCGATCTCTGGATGGCTCGCGCCGACTGTCTCTGGCGAGTTCCTCGTCGGGAATCTGCGTCGCCTCGTCAACCGGTCGGAGTTCCTCGAGGTCAGCGTAACGGTCGGTCATGGGGACGTCTACCAGCACGTTCCTTCGTCTTCACTTTTAAACATCAACCCCGACCTGTACAGACTGAAGGTTTTAGATCAGCCGCTTCAGAGTGCCAATTCAGCCAGTGTGTCTTGATGCGACCGGATGGTCGGAGTAGTGACGTTCGCAGCCTCCGCGACTTCCGTCTGCGTCAGCCAACGCCCTTCTTCGTGCCCAGCTTTGTAGAGACAGGCCGCTGCAAATCCTGATGGCCGGACGCCCGTTGTAGCACTTGTTGATTCAGCTTCTTCGGCCAACCGTCGAGCTCGCTGACGAATGGCGTCAGAGACATCGAGTTCCGACGCGATACTGGGGATGAACTCGCTTGGACGAACGGGCTGGGCCGGGAGGCCGAGTTCTCTGTTCACCGTCTTGTAGGCACTTTTGACTCTCGACTGCTCGACCCGTGCCGCATCGACGATACCCTCGAGCGTTCGTGAGAGACCGTTACAGCGACAGGCACCGTAGACGCTTGCTGCCGCCATTGCCTCGATTGATCGGCCTCGAAGCAGGTCTTCAGTTTGAGCACTCCGGAACAGCTGACACGCCTGGTCGCGAACCGATTCTGTGAACTCGAGAGCGCTCGCGATTCTTCGGATTTCACCCAGGCCCTGTGCGAGATTTCGCTCGGCTTTCGACTGGAACCGCCCACGAGATTGCTCACGCCGCATTCGGGCTAGCCGCTGGCGTTTTTGTTTGGAGAGCTCGTTTCCGTTTGCATCGATCCTGCGACCGATCTCCGTCGACAGTCCGCGGTCATGACGTGCCGCAGTCAGTGGAGCCCCTGTTCGTTTTCGCTGGTCCTGATCGTGAGGTCTCCATTCCGGACCGTGATCGATCCGTTGCTCATCAATGACGAGCCCACAGTCCTCACAGATAGTTTCGATAGCGTTTGTGGTGACCCAACCGTTGCACTCGGGGCATTGGTTCGATTCAGTCTCAGTCTGGACGTCTTCGTCGAACGTCGTTTCATAAATCTCTCTAGTTGCCATGGTGCTCACGAGGGGGCGATGCGTTGCTCGGGATGCCCCTCAGCCACTCAGGGGCAAACAAACACCGCACGATACGGCGACGTTACGGACCTATAGGGTGGGCGAAAGCCCGGCAGCGAAACGGCCATTGGCCGTGAGCGGCCCGGAACGTGGAGGTGGTGGGAGGTGGCGGTGACTGCGTACACATCAGCAAAAAAGGGGCGTCGCCCCGGCTATTCCCATCACCGACTGCACTCATCAGGTCGTTCCCACCGACTACGGCTTCGGCCAACCGCCGACCGGTCGCCGCTCGCGACCAGCCATCCGGCTTCTCCGCCAACCGCATCGACATCCGCTCTCGATTTCAAGAGCGAGTGACTATTTCTACTTTAGTCCTCAACCGGAACTTCGACCTCGAGTTCGACGAGTAACCCGTCCTGTGCGAGCTGCTGTGGTCCAAGGAGCGTGAGACATGGATACGGTGGATCGGCAAATACGTCGTTCCACACCTCGAAGAACGCGTCCCGATTCGTTTGTAGCTTGACGACGTGTGCAGTCACTTTCGTCACGTCATTCAACGATCGATCGATGTCTTCGAGGAGTATCTCGACATTTTCGAACGCTTTGAGCGTCTGGCTTGTAATATCTTCCCCCGCGAGTTCGAATTCTTCGTTCCAACCGACTTGTCCCGACATAAAGAAGGTACCGTCTACGACGATGCCATGACTGTAGCCGATGCTCGAGGCGTCGATAAGCCCGTCTGGAGCGATCTGTTTCCGTGCCATGACATGGCAGTCAGTGTGGAACTCGAAGTAGATGGCGGTCGATGTACCGTCGATCGTTTCGGAAACGTAGGGAACGTCGGCGGCAGCGCTCGCGGGCGTGACGTACTTCGTTTTGGTGCCGCGATCGATCACCAGGGCCCCGTCGGTCTCCAGTCGCGAGTCCGGATAGATGAGAGAAGGGTCCGAGGTGGGTGCCTCTGGCTTGTCTGGGAAGGTTGGACCCGTTTCAGTCTTTTCCTGTTGAGATACTGAATAGACCGGTTCCCTCCATATTTCGCGTTCGAGAGCGTCCTCGTGACCCTCTTTGGACTATTCGAGACGGCCGTGAAGCGGCTCATCTAGTTTGTGAACGTCGAATCTATGCCATCGGTGTCGCCGAAGAACAGGAGAAGACCGCTGGCCATCAGTGAGTTTCACAAAATAACTGCACGGTCAGCGTTGAGATGGCGGATAGGTAATGAGATGACTCGGTAGCTTTGTCGAACGGACTCCACTAAGGTTATAGAATGTCTCCAATGTACTGGTCTTCCCACTGTCCCCGATCTTCGATCTCACGACGTCCGCGGCGCGTCACGGAATAGACGTTCGTCCGACGATCGGCCTCACCTTTCTCGATCAACCCCTTGTCGACGAGAGTGTCAAGGTTCGGATAGAGACGGCCATGGTGGATTTCTTTCTCGTAGTAGTTCTCGAGTTCGTCTTTGATCGCGAGTCCATGCGGTTCGTCTAGTCCGGCGGCCACATACAAGAGATCACGCTGGAATCCAGTCAGGTCGTACATTGTCGATACTTTGTAAGAAACCCAATTAAAGGCATGGGATGCTGAACGTATTTGCCAATGACAGGCTTAGCGAAAGCCCGGGAGCATGGTTCGAAAATCAGAGATTTTCGTCATCACGAAAGAGCGAAGCTCTTTCGAACGAAAACGGCGCCTTGAGCGCCGTGATCAGCCCGGAACGTGGAGGAGGTGGGAGGTGGCGGTGATTGCTACACATCAGCAAAAAAGGGGCGCTACCCCGGCTATTCCCACCACCGACCGCGCTCTGGGAACATAACGGTGCTCCACCCGGTCAGGGCCACGGAGACGCGCCCGTTGTACCAGTTCTTCGCCGCCCCGTGAATGCGAACGCGCTCGCCTTCTTCGATCCAGGGTTGGTCGCTCGCAACCCACGACGTCAGCTTCGTACGCCCGCTCTCGTCTTCGATGAGCCCCACCTGGGAAATGGCTGCACTTGACGGCTCCCACAGCTGCGTCACCGTCCCTTCGATGCTCACCTCTTTGCAACCAATCTCCTCGAGTTTCCCAATGGGAACCACCTGCCCTGACGCCGTCTCCAGCTCCTCGTACACCCCGACGACTGCGCTCATCAGATCTTTTCCATCGACGACGACCTCAGCCAGCCGCCGGCTAATCGCCGCTCGCGACCAGCCATCCAGCTTTTCCGTCAGCCGCATCGACTGTCTGTTCACTGCCGCCAACTGCTCCTGGGTGAGTTCTGCACGAGGATCGTCTCGCTCCGGGTCCGCCATCGGATCCACGCTCGCCGCTCGCTTCTGGAACGCAGCACGCCGCTCAGCGCTTCGCTTCGCCGCGACCGTTCGCGTCCGCTCTTCCCGACCGTTCTGCGTCCCCAGTTCGGCCTGGGCACTGATTCGCTCCAGTTCGGCCTCTCGCGCCCGAATGCGCTCTTCCTGTTCGAGGGTCGCACCGTGAATCCGCTCGTCACTGGTATCGACCATCCCGTCCGGGTGGTTGGCATCGACCTTCGCCTGGATCTCCATCTGCACCGTTGCCTGGAATTTCGGCGTCTCGTCAACGACCTCAAAGTCATCTTCATCGACTTCTGCTTCGTCCGCTTTTTCGAATGCCTGTTCATCGACCGAAACTACATTACTGGTACCGTTGTTACTTGACATTGGAACTCATCTCAGTTCCGAAGGCGCTCACGCGCCGCCACCGCGATGCTACAACATCGTGGTTTTCCGACGACACCGACCGACAGACACATCTGCGCGCTCTCGCTCGCGCCTTCGCGAGCGCCCCCTGGGGCGCGAGCGAGAGCGCGCCTGAGGCGGACAATCATCCAGCACCGCGCGTCGACCCGCCCGGAGCGAGCGGCCAGCTTTAAGCCGTTTCTCGTGTCCGGCCCGGACTGCGGGTCCGTGTCCAGGGCGACGGTCGTGAGCACGGCGAGTCGTGGGGTGACTCGCCGCGCGGAACGGCCCAAAGCGCTGGAACGCGAAAGCCCGCGAGTGGCGCAACCGAAAACGCGCTTAATGCTGGCGCGGAGGCCAGATTCATTTTAGCCCGGAACGGGCGCGGGCGGTGCGGAGAGCGCCCGCACGCCCGGAATGGTCGGTCGCGAGCGACGCGGAGGGCGGCAGCGGCGAGCGGGGCGGGCCGTAGAGAAACACCGTTCAACCGGGCCTGACGCTCAGTGATACAGCCGCTATCCTGGTGGACTCAGAAAGGGCGAGGCCGGCTCGGTCGTCCCCCGACCCCGTAAGCACCGCAGGCACGAGGAGCGCAGCGGTGGTCGCGGGATGCCGAGCGGCCGAGGGCTTTCATCCGTTATGTCCACGTTCTCGACTGGGTCAGTCGGGTGTTGCAAAATACCGAAGTCATTTATATATTGGTTCGCTAGTATGCGACAGTATGCTCACAGAAGGCGAGGTTCGCGCCCTTACTGCCCTCCACGGTGAGCAGACGGTCTCTGAACTCGCAACGAATCTCGATCGGAGTCTCAGCTACACCTCAGAACTCGTCGAACGGCTCGAAACAGCTGGCTTCGTCGAGACACACCGACAGGGAAAAACAAAGCAGATTCGACTGTCGGACGCAAAGGCACTCGAGTTACTCACGGGCCTCACGCAGCAGTATTCACACATCGACTGGCCTGAGCTGTTGTCAGGGGCAGCCATCCGTGTTTGCTACTACCTCGATACCCCACGGACCGCAATCGATCTCGCACGCCATGCCGACGTCCACAGAAGTACCGTCCACCGTGCACTTGCCCCACTTCAGCATCGTGGAATTGTCTACCAAACCGACGACGGTGCGTACGCACTGAATGACGGCTTCGAACAGCTGAGTGCATTCGCTCGTGAGCTTGCCCATCACGTCCACCGCCAGACTGTCGAAGCACAGACCGACACGTACACGATTATGTGGGAATCCCTCGACGAGTTCCTTGTCCAGACGACTACTGAGATCATTGAGGAACACTTCGTTCCGACAGGGCCAGACCAATTCCAGCGATATGGTCTCCCGCTGTTGGCACGTGACCGTCGATACTACCTCTATTCGGAGACGACGAGTGATCTCACCCCAGAGACACTGTGCTGCCACATGCTCGTGATCGATTCGGGTGCACGGACTCAATCATACTGCCTGCTCCTGCTCAGCCACGTCGACATCGACCGCGACGAACTTCGAACCCAATCTGTCACGTACGGAGTTGACGACGTCGTCGACGAGCTTTGCACATATCTCGACACCAGCGGTGACCAGCGGACGTCGCGACTCCCTGAGTGGAAGGACTTCCAGGAACTGGCTGAGGAGTACGAGGTGACGCTATGAGGGCGCGGTTCGATAGCGCATACATTCGCTCAGAACTCGAGCGCATCGGTCAGCAGCTGGACACCCCACTCACCGCCTTCTTAATTGGCGGTGGATCGATGGCGTTTCGCGGGCTCAAAGAGACGACCAAAGATATCGACCTCATCGTCTCCGGAGGAGACGATCTGAGTCAGTTACAAGCGGTGCTCCTCGAACTGAGATATGATATCGTCCAGGAGCCGGACGAAGAGTACGAAGAACTCGGTGCCCAACGAATCCTCGAGAACGATGATGGATGTCGAATCGACGTTTTCAACCAGCAGGTGATTGGCAAACTGATTCTGTCTCCAGGCATTCGTGAGCGGAGCGAACGGTATCTCAATCCTGGGCATCTCGTGGTCGACCTCGTGAGTCCAGAAGACACCTTCCTGTTCAAAGCCGTCGCCGGTCGAGTGGACGACATTGAGGATATGTTTTCGTTGATGCAGACCGGCCTCGAGTTCGACGTCATCGAAGACGAACTCACCGCGCAGATTGAACTCCTAGAGCAAGAACTGTTCGTGACCTACGTGAACGAGGCGTTGACTGATCTCACCGAACAACACAACGTAACGACGCCGTTGCATGGTCCAGTTGCAGAGATTACCGAGCGCGTCTACGAGGAACTCGAAGTGCTTCACGCCCTTGATGAATCGAAACCGATGGCTGACCTGCAACAGGAACTTGACCGTCCTGCAACGGACATACAGGAGATTGTGAGACGTCTCGAAGAGAAAGACGCCCTCGTAGTAACCGATGGTCGCGTAGAACGTCGCTCAACAACAATCTGACTGCGATGCTGGGTCTGGTGGGAGGTGAAGCTGAGTGGCTGAGGGCTTTCTCGGTAACGTGTCCTACGGGCATGGGGCAGTAGCGGCGGGAGAACAGATTCAGACACCGTATCCATGGCACTCTCTGTAGAGACACTAGGGGAGTCACTCGTTTTCGAGTGCTGCGTAGATCTCGGCGCGGCGGCGTCCGTCGAGTTTCCCCATCTCGAGGGCGATCTGGTGGCGTTCCTCGTCGCTCTCGGCCGCCTGATAGCGCTCGTACAGCTGGCGGACTTCATCGTCGACTGACTTCGAATGGGTAGTGTCGGACATCACCGATCGCGCAGCCGGTCTCGAGCAGCCGTAAACTGAACGTGATCCGTATCGCCAGCAGCAGCCATCTCATTGGCGGACTGGAGCTGGGAGTCGATAAGGCGATTCTGCTGGCGTGACCACTCGCGATCGTCGTGCGTCCGAACGTACTCCGCCCAGCGCTTGATCATCGCGCGGCGTTGCTCCGTATTCCGGCGTTGATCGTCCTCAAACTCCTGTGAGTTCAGCATAGTAGTCTTCCACTCCAAGCTCTTTGACGTACGTTTCGAGCTGCTCCGTGGTGAAGTTTACCCCGCGTGCGGTGACGCGGGGCGTCCTGCGTTTCGCGACGGCAGGCTTCCTGTTTCTACGACGCGACTTGCAGATACCTCACGGGTATCCACAGCGGTTGCAGTCTCCGCAGGCGTTGATTCGGACTCTCCCAGCCCTAACAGGACGTCAAGAGAATAGTCGACCCCCAACTCCTTCAACCCCAACTTCTGCACTTCAAACGCCGCGTTCCTATCGCGGTCGGCCTCGAATCCGCACGCTGGGCACGAGTGTTCACGTACCCACAGTGGCTTCGCGGTCTCCACGCTACACTTTGCACAGCGCTTCGTCGTCCCCTCAGGAGGCACAGTGATAACGTGACAGCCGTTCTTTCGGCCGTGGCGTTTGAACGTTTGAATCGTCTCATACCATGACATCAATGCGATGTTTCGCCCGTTCGATGACAAGCGGAGTAATCCTCGGGTATTCAGGTCTTCGAGAAACACGGCGTCGAAATCGCGGGTGTATGCCCGAGCGAGTTTCTCGCGGAAGTCCTTGAACTTGTTTCGCAAGTCTTCGTATGCTTCGGCGAGTCGCCGCCGCGCTTTCTCCCAGTTGTTCGACCCGTGGTCTTTGCCTGAGAGTTCGCGGTGGCGCTTGTCAATGCGTTTGATGTCCTCGCTGAACTCTGGCGGCGTCACAGCGATTCCGTCCGAGTCGTGCGTGAACGCGAGGATGCCAAGGTCGATGCCCACCGTGTCCTCGACGTCAATGGTCGAGGGCTCGGGTGGCTCTGGATACTCTGGTTCCGTATCGAGGACGATACTGACAAACCATTTTCCCGATTTCTCCTGCTTGAGAATGACCTGTTTGATGTTGGCGTCGTCGGGAAGTGGACGGTGATATTCGATGTCGAAGGTGCCGATTTTCGAGAGTTCCAGCGTCGCATGTCCATCCCGGCCCGTGTTACTATCCACGTCAAATCCGGATTGGTTGTACGTGACACTACGGAAATCGTGTGGCCGCTTCCACGTCAAGCCACCCACGTTATGCCCTCGCGTTTCGAGTTCGTCGAGTGCGTCTCTCGCCCAGTAGATGCGCCGCACTGCCATTTGCAGGGCTTTCGAATGCGCTTCGACCCACTTGGGGAATTCGCCCTTCCACTCAGGAAGCTTGTTTTGTAGGGTTGTGTACGTTGGTTTGTCGTGTTCGGGAGCCGGGTTGTAGTACTGGGTGAGCGCATGGTTGTAGACTTCCCGGTTGAGATTAATTTGATAGAGTGCTGACTCTTTGTCTTCCTCAGTTTCAGGGTGCGCTCGGTACTTGACCGTCGGCTCCACTGTACGCAGTACTTCGGTTTGATGTGTCTAAATGCTGTTGGTCGAGGATGCTCTCGCATTCATCCCCGGATACGGTGACCCGGGGAATTCTGCTGTTAGATTCTTTAAATCGTTCCTCGAAAGTAAAGTACAAGTGAAGTGCATCTTCGAAATCCTTCCCACTGAGACTGTCTGAAGCTTGTGCGAGCCGGAGTTTGTATGCAATTTGGAGTTCGAGCGGACTGATCTCGATCTGTCCTTCGTCGGAAGTAATCGTGAGGGCCTCGCGCTTAACATCGGTTGAGACGAACCATATCTCGAAGTTTGGATACATCTCTCCTTCTTCGGCAATCCAGATTCGGTTGCCTTCGCTCAACATCGAATACATCTCATCGAGCGGCATCGCCATCCTCCAATACCCATGGTTTTTGAGTTCAGTAACTGACTTCTGAGTCTCCATTTCGGATAACGGCTCCAGAATGACGTCGATGTCCTCTGTCGATCGGGATCGCCTTGTAAGGATCGCGACGCTTCCACCGACGATAGCGTAGTCAACCTCGCAAGTGTCGAGTATAGAGGGCGCATGTAGCACAGACGAAGCATGATTCAGCCGTTCCGATGAACCACCAGGTTACAATTCGAACTCTGCGAGGAGCGGGGCATGGTCGCTGTAGCGAAACCCCTCGACATCGTAAAAGGCGTCGCATAGATCCAAATCAGTCGATGCGAAGATGTGGTCGAACCTCACTCCACTAACTTCCCCCCTCTGGAACATCTAATGGGTCGTCCGTACGAGTCGCGTGGCTCACGTCCAACACATCGAGTTCACCGAACCCATGGATGGCTCGAAACGTATCGATTATTCCAGCGTGGCCCAATCCCTTGAGAATATTCAACTCGGCATTGCGCCACCGATGGCGAATTCTTGGGTCTTTGTCCTGGATATGCGTAATCGCCTGCCCGTCGCATAGTTCCTCGTCAGGAGTATTGAAATCACCCGCGAGTAGTCGAAGTCGTTCTTCGGAATCGACAATCCGTTGGAAGACTGTTTCGAGAATCTTGATCTTTTCTTCACCTTTCATACTCCCGGGAACGGCTCTGACGTTCCAGCACTCGATCGTCTGACCCTCGACCTCGTAGTCAGTTACTAGAATTTTCTCTGGATAATGTGTGTTCAGATTCTTCACATCCACGTCATCGAAGTCCTCCCCAAGGATATCAAGCGGTTTCCAAGTGAGCCCAGCTTCGCCTCGAACGGCGGTCAGATTGCCATTTGTATGCGAGATATCCTGGTGGGGTTGGACAGTACTGTCGCCCAGTTCCGATGCCCAATCGAGCGTGTCTTCGATTGTATGATAGCCAATCTCAGCGAGGTATTCGCGGATCTCGGTGCGATATCTGCTGACTTCCTGGAAGAACAGGATATCGGGTTGATCGTCGTATTCAGCAATGAAATCAATTTGATTCCGAACCCGCTCTCTGGGAGCACCCGGCCACGCACCCTGGATATTCCAGAAGAGGGCGATCATAAGTGGTATGTTAAAAAACCAGTGATAATCAAGATTGGTCCGGCATTCTATGAATCGTTGACAATAAGTCGTGGTGTACTTGCATCTCTGACCCCTCTCCAAGAAATCGCCGTCTATGGCCTCCCACGACAGAGCTTCCTCGATCCACGGGGACGAATAACAACGCCGCTGATGGACCGGACGAACGGCTCGAGGGCAACTGTGACGGGATGGAGCGGATTTACCCGAACTTGCGGTAACTGGTGGTCACGAGGTTGAAGCTAGCGAGCGTCGGCTGGCGGGTCGAGATACGTCTCCAGCTCGTCGATGACGGTCTGGACGAACGATTCATCGAGACGACCCTGTCGACGGATGAGTGCAGCGTGCTTCGGTGACGCAACCGACCAGGGCGAGGCGTAGCTCTGGCGTGGCATTCCACCTTCCACCCAGTCAGAACCCTCGATTGGGACCGTTTCGTCGTGGGGAGTGGTCGTCAGCGTGACCGTCATATACTGTTCGTCGCCGAACGGGTGCGTGTCGTTGTTCAGGATCAGCCACGGACGCGGGTTCTCACCCGACTTGAACGGATCCGGCCCCCAGACGACGTCCCCACGCTGATAGCTCATTCAGTCGCCTCGTCCTCGTCGTCGACTGCGTGCTCCAACCACTCGTCCATGTCTTCCTCGCCGAAGCGGTCATTGGCCGCCCGCGTACTCTCGAGCAAACTGATGTGCGCCGCGACGTCGTCATCCTCACCGAGCGCCCAGTAGGTGCCCTTATGCCGGACGAGTCCCCGATCCTCGAGCCGAGAGAGGACGACGCTGATGCTCCCCGCTTTGACGTCGGTCGCATCCCGAATTTCGCTTTGGGTGAACGCCTGATCGGGATGGGCAGCGAGAAACTGCATGACGCGATCGGCGTTCGTCTCCCCGGAGTGCTGGAGGCGGTCCTCGGGGGAAGATTCGAACGTCTCGATGTCGATGGGCATATGTATTGATTGTCCCTGTATGTATTAGATGTATCGACGTATTCCTGAGCCAATTCGGGCTCGCTGATTTACTGGGAGTGGGCTGGTCGGGCTATTCATCGACGACATGTGTTTCGAGGTCCCGTGTCCAATACGTCACGGGGCCAGTAGGGCTACAGCGAACACACAGCTGCAAGGGCCCTTCGAGATGCCCGAGTTCAACACGAAATCGCGTGAGTGCAGTGAGCGTGTCGACGACGAGGCCACAGCTATCACAGGCGTGGTGATCACGCTCGCCGAGATTGGGATGCTCCTGGTCGGCACAGTCGACGCAGATGGGATGCGAAACTTGCTCATCTTTACCCCAGGTAATGGCGATGCCACGCTCCGACCCGGGAAGCGCATCGCAGAACGCACATCCCGAAAGCGTCTGCTGCATTACGACGTCTCCTCGTCGGCATCACGGCCAGCTGTCCACCCACGATGGAAGACAGCCAACTGCTGAATTGAGTCGAAGGCTTCGCCGCTTGGCTCATGGACCAGCACTCGTTGTTCGGCGACCGCCGTCACGACGCCGACGTCGACGAGGTCACTGACGAGGTGCCGCGCGGTCATCTCGTCGACGTCCGCTGTCGACACCCGGGCCGTATCCCGGTCCTGTGTGAAAAGTTTGGTTTCGAATCGTTCGTGATCGTCTGATCTGTCGTCAAGGATGTCTGGATCAGTCATGGAACTCACATCTCGGCACGCTCTCGAGCGCGCCTCGCGCCTCGCGGCGCCGACAGACTCATCGTCGGGAACAGGTGAGGAGAATGAAGCAGGACTCTGAACTCGAGAGATTAACCAACGGTTTGGGATCCTCTCGCGGGAATTGTTGGTTAAACCAGTCGCCCGTCTGCAGTACTGAAGAAGAGAACACAAACCCCGAAAGAAAGGCTCTGTTGAAACCCTCAGTGAGTGATAGGATTGAACCGCTGTGCTGAATATAGAGGATTAGTGCAGCACGACAACTCTGTTTGTTTCACCTCGAAAGCAGTGAACCATCCACTCACAATACGTGCGCAGGAATCGGTACTTCAATACCCGGGATGTCGGCAATCCTGCATGCTTTGGAACCGGTTATATGATTTGGTAATACTCATAGGCACGCGGTTGAAGGGTGAATGGCCTTTAAAAACGACGCACCACTGCCACCTCCCATTCGAGGGACAACCACGCCCTTCACTTCCTCATACGAGAATGGTGACAATAAAATCAGTTATTACTCCGGTGAGTCTTTCGGCCTGAGAGGATTCCACCAGAGTACTGCTTACTGACTGTCCTTAATCTCGACAAACGATCGGCTGCCGCATCGACAATGGGGATAGTTCCCGACGCGTTTTATGTCCCCCTCAGGGAACCGGATGGCTGGATAGACGGCTTCACAGTTAGTACAGATCGCAACTATCTCTTCACCAATCCGCTTCTCTTTCATTGAAGGACGTGGCACAACAGCCCAAATACTGTTTGTGTCTCTCTACGATTCCTGACCTGATACCTATATCACCAGTACTGTCACAAATCAACGTACTGAGCTTCCCATTCGTGGCGTTCCTGAATCTGTTGTATTCCGGCGTCGGCCAGCGCATAGTAATTTGTTCGTCGATCACGTTGCCCTTTCTCGACTAGTTCCCTGTTGACCAGCGTGTCGAGATTCGGGTAGAGCCGCCCATGATTGATCTCGGTGCTGTAATACTGTCCCACTTCTTCTTTTACCATCGTTCCGGAGGGCTGGTCGGCACCGGCGATCACGTACAACAGGTCTCGCTGAAATCCTGTGAGGTCGTGCATGATACCGAATTCCGCCACTTACCAACTAATTGTAATACCGGGCATACACACCCGATTGCACGGGTATCGAAGCGTCTAACCGATTGTACGAGGAGATGAATAATGGTCGGTATCGCTCTGTGTGCCACTCCAATCCGTTGAATTCGTCGTCGCCTTCACTGAAACTGCTACTCCACAGAGCCGTCGAAGCACAGATCGTGGGCGAGGAAGCGTTCGGGTTTCTGGCTGCAAGAATCAGTTCCGACTTCGCTTCTTGACCACTCGAAGCAGTCCGTGAAATCGGCATTCAACTGGGTAGCGGTACGTTTGAGACAAATACCTAACCATTTGGGACACAGGTTCAAATACAGCGGTGCTGACAGCCACTGTAGTGCATTCCGATGACCCCAGGGTATGAGGAATTCGACTACGATTCATCCACCGTGGTCGAACACAGATGTGGTGAATCGACCCCGGCTAGTATCGCCGTCGTCCAGGCAATTGGGGCGATTGAAGGGGTTGATCCAACAGAGGCACCGGAAGAGCTTGGCTTCACCCTCTACGACCACGTAGATCCCGAAGCCCTCGATGCGATGGTCGAAGATGGAAGTCGCACGGGTGGAGTCACCATTGAATTCTCACTCGAAGGCCATCGTGTCTTGATCACGGACACCGGTCTCATCCGGGTGCAACCAACGGAGTAACTAGGGGTCAAAGCCAGACAGTTCCATCCTCACAAGAGACATCTCTCAGCAGCACTATCTTACATTAAGATGGTCTAGAACGGTACACCCCCTCGTTTTCGTCTTGCCGTGATCGTGTGGTCGAGTAATGGAGCAGGAGTGGATTGTTAATAGGTACCAGACGACAATTATAATTAAGACAACACTTATGTGGCAGACGCACGTCAGACACGATATCTCATCGGGGGGATAGAAGAATGGGAAATCAACACTCAATCCAGTCCGCTAGAGCAGACGAATTGCTACTAGTAGTCGCCAACCACTACTGCCGTAGCCTCCTGTTTACCCTCCTCAATTCGTCTGAGTCAGTCATGTCACTTGATGCCCTTGCAATCACGCTTGGTCAGGGGAGTCACGAAAGCGAAGAACACATCGCCGTTCAATTACGCCATTCAACGCTCCCCCGCCTCAGCGAGAGCGGACTCATTGAGTATGACGCGAGGAGTCAAACGATTCGATACTGGGGGAACCCGATGGTTGAGGAGGTGTTAGAGACGATTTCAGAATTCCCCACACAGCACGTCGAGATCTAACCATTTTAGCACTTTCGGGAGAGGAACGCAGTTACTTGCTACGAACTCTATTGACCGGCAACAGGAAGTTCCTCCTGTGAAGTGTTCTCTGTTGGTTTCTGAAGATGAGCGAACTACCCGACTCCTCTCAGAAGTGACGTGACCGAAGATGCAGTGAATCACCGCTGTTTCTTCTATCAAGTTAGTGCTGAATCATCCGACCAGGTGACCTGCGCATGGAACGCTATTAGAAGATGGGTGGGAGTTTTATGGACTCTGTTCGAGTATTAAACACAATGGCTCTTCAGGAGGTTTTGGGACCGGACTCCCTCAATCAAATTGTCTACGTTATTCTTTTGTGGGCTATCATCGTGTTCGCGTCTACTTTCATCTTCGACGAGCAAATTGTGCGGTTAGAGACGGTCATTGGAACAGCGGTCCTCCTTGTATGGGTCGTGTGGGGCGTTTATTATCGCCTTGAGCAGGTACAACAGGAGCGATATCGACGAAAAAGAAACCGTTGACCATACCTTATGGTGACCTCCATGAGCAAACTGTTCTGAGCGATCACCAACTTCGCAAATTCGGCTGGATCTCGTGCCGCATTCGCGCTATGAGTTCAGCAGTCGCTGAACAAACAATCCGATTCCTGCCAGAAAGGACGTGACCAACTCAGAGATTGTCTGTCCTCAGTTCGGTCAGGAATGACGCAACACCGATGTTCGTGGTAGTTCACGCTTCGAGCGCGGCGTTGAACAACGCGGTGTCAGCGTATGATCTCCACTGAATGATCTTCCCCTCCTCGAAATCGAAGACGTGCGCGTTCGGGTATTCGACTGACTTTCCCGTCTTGGTAGACGTACCACTCCAAGTGAGAAGTACAACAACGGTATCATCGTCCTCAACGTACCGCTCTGGGGCGACCGAAACATCCTCCCACTCAGTTCCTACCCTGGAAAAGACGTTCTCAACAATCTCGTCGAATCCGTGGTGTGTTCCCCCGCCAGCAATCCCCTTTGGTTCGTGTAACTCCACATCTGGATCCATGATGTTTCGTATGGCCTCGAAATCACCCTTGCCAAACGAATCGTATAGTTCCTGTACTCTCTCGGTATTGGGCTTCTCTGTCTCTCCAGGCATATCACCATAGACGATAGCCGAACCTATAGCCTCATGGTGGGCATGCCATCATGCGCATCGACCCAGTAATTGGTGGGAACATTGACCGAGTTAACACTGTTACCAACACAGATTAGACAGGGAAGCACACCGAGAGGATCCCTGCGATCACTGTCTATATCATTTTTTGACGATTCGCTCCGGCCGACCCTCGATGCTGCATATGCGCTCTGTATTCAGCACGCAGTTCTTATTAGGATTGAAGAATTTCAACAAAACCGAAAGACAGGGATCTGCCTCTATCGAGCGACTGCACTGAGTACGATGGTTAGCCGTCGCATTTCGGCACTCAGTTCGGTCGAACGCAGGGACGCCTGTGGTCCAAGATTCGCTCCAGTTGGACCTGCGACCGCTTTCGCCTGCTCGAGTTCGTGGCGTTCTCGCTGGGCCTGTCGTTCGAGGACAGCTGCCCGTCGACGACGATCGATTCTCCGTTCGTCGTCGACGTCGTCGTCTTCGATCGTGAAGCGCTTGCCACGGTGGTCGATCTGGTCGAGCATCAGTACGCATCCTCCGGAACTGCGTCTCGAGCGTCCGCCTGCAGGTGCTCGTAGCGGACTTCACAGCTATCCGAACAGAACCGGCCAGCGTATCCGGCTCGATCTCGGGTACGTCTCGTACAGGTCGGTACTCGACACTCAGTACACCTGGTCATGTGGCGATCCCTCGCTTCAGGAACCGGGTCGTTGCAGCGTCTGGCGACGCTGGTGCTACGTTGCTTGATCGCATGGATGTCTGCGAGCGGCTTCAGTCGGGCCCCCGCACCCCTCCCGGGGCGGATAAACTATCTCGAGCGGACGACCTGGTCACCTCTCAGTCACCGGTTGAACGTCCCATTAAATCGCACACTCTCTAACAACCCCCTCACGTAGAAAGAATTATAAGAGATAAATAATACAATTATTTACGCTAAATATGGGAATACAAGAGACAAGCGGCGATACAGAACGCACTGCTACTGCGATCCTTCGAGTCCTTGACCCTATCGAAATCATCGACTCACTTCCTCCAACCGTCTTCCCGGTCAGCGCGAAAATCCAGCTTGATCGTACCAGTCGCGAAGATCATGCCTATCAAGAGTATCGGCCACCAGACTACCCCGTTGAAGTCCGTGTCCCCGCCGAAGCGCCCTATATCCCGGAAACAACGGTCCATTTTAGCAATCCTGCAGAGCGGCCGCCCAAAAATGCACAGCCTGTGAGCACTGCTGAATTCGTCGACGGCCTTGAGGAGATAGCTGATCATCTCGAAGAAGAGACTGCTACTGATCCTCAGCGTCTATATCTTACTGGGATCTGCGTTGTCGAAGTCCCCTCTCAATATCTTACCGTTGATGATGGTATACACGCTGTGAAACCTGCACTGTATGAGGAAAACGCCGAGATGACGATCGCGTATTTCCAAAAGGATAATTCGCTCAGTGCCCACAATGTTCGTGAAGATCTTGATGAGGCACTTCCTGGCGAGACTCGAACACCGCTCGAACTCATCCGTCTCGATGAGGTTACTGCTAAACCGTCACGCCTTGGAAGAGGGACTACGCGTCGAGCAGGCCGTGCCCAATACTTTACTGAAAAAGAAGCTGAAAAAGCTGGCTCAATCGATGCAACACCTGCGATTTGGCAGGTAAAGCGTCTTCGTCGCCCCGGAGATGGTACCCGCCCTCTCGAAACCGTACTTGATGAATACTACCAGTTTTTACCTAGACTTGCTGAGACCGACCTTATTCGCGAGCTCACTTTTGTTGGCCAGACCCGGACTGTCGAACGATTCTACGCCGAACAAGTTCTGAGCCGATGAGTCATCAACGGACACTCAAACAGCCAGAAGAGGGAAGTACAGCTTCCAATGATGGTAGCCTCGTTGACCAACCTCTTGTGGTTACTCCATTGGGTGGGGCTAGAGAAGTCGGTCGATCTTGTTATCATGTCCAAACGCCGGAGTTGGATCTCCTTGTTGACTGTGGACTCAATCAGGGCTCCGGTGGTCAGTTTCCAAAACTGAGGGAGATCGACGAAGGACAGATTGACGCCGTATTTCTCACGCATGCCCATATCGATCACTCAGGAGGACTTCCAGTACTGGAGCATCGCGACCTTCTCGCAGCTGATGCCCCTCTTATCACGACACGACCGACAACGGCACTTTGCCATACTCTTCTCCACGATTCAATTAACATTCATGAGGAACAGGCCCGCCAACAGGGCCGAAAGCAACAATTCACCAGAGATGACGTCCATGACGTTCTTGAGCGGTTTAAACCACATCGCTACGGAACCCATACCCTCTCTCGAGATCTCCCTCGAATCGATACCCTCGCTGATTTCGAATACAAACTCGGTGGAGCAGGCCATCTGCTTGGTAGTGCTTGGCTCGCCATTGAATACGGTGGCCGTCGCGTTGTGTTCTCTGGTGATATTGGGGGTCGATCAGCTCATCTTCCTGATTGGGAGGCGCCTCCATCTGCAGATACGCTCTTCTTGGAGAGTACTTATGGGGACCGCCAGCAACACCGCTCGTTAAAATCAGCACGGAACCAACTCTATCAAGAATCCTTGGACGCTGTGAAGAACGGTATTCCGGTTCTCATTCCAACCTTCGCTGTGGGACGAGCCCAAGAAGTGATGCAGATATTCCGCGAACGCTTTCCGCACGAGCCAGATGATATCCAGGAGAAACTGGAGGTTATCTACGATGGGATGGCACGAGACGCCACTGCTGCCTATCATGCCTATTCTATTGGGGAATTCGTCAATGAAAAGATCAATAACTGGCGGATGAACGCTCAAGACAACGAGCCCTTTCTTCCGGACTGTGCATGGTACCCAGAAAATAATTCTGAGCGTGCCCCAATCCTCGATGGTGACAACGCCCCGATTATCGTCGCACCTTCTGGAATGCTTACTGGGGGCACCTCACCGCTGTATCTTACTGCACTTGCGGAAAAATATGATGAGGCACGTGTTTTCTTAATTGGTCACCAGGCGGAGGGGACACCAGGAAAAGTCCTGCAAGATGCTTCAGGGACCCACGTAGAAGTATCTCTCCCAGTAACACCATTCACTGATCTGGATCTTGAGGCCGACGACAGCGGCAATACCACAGTAACGATCCCAACGTCTTGGATCCAAACCATCTCTGGTTTTAGCGGACACTGCGCTCGTCAAGTTCTGTCTGAGTTCGCTCAGGATGTCGACGCAAAGCATGTCGCACTTGTCCACGGACCAAGTGCTGCTCAGAAAGAGTGCAGAAACTACCTTGATAAGAAGCTCAACGCAGATGTCGTAAGTCGGGCTATAATGGGAACGCCAATTCCCGTTTATGGTGCTACTTCAGGGAAACTCACCAATGTTGATCTAAGTGATGGGGCTGCCACTGCTGCAACCGTCCGCCCCCAAAGTGAGGTTGATACAGACCATGTTACAGATACGCTTGTCGATGACGATGAATCGAGTAGCGAATTTGAGACCGAGAACCTAGAGACAGAGCAGGAGGTAGAGCTGAGTGTTGGAGAGCGCATTGACGTATTGGAGGAGAAAATAAAGCAACTTGAAGCAGAATTGGTGGCTGCCCGTCACGAGGGCCGATGGACTGAGGGCGAACTTCGACGGCTTATTCGCTCGGAACTAGATAGCGGGTCTACGATCCCCGGGAGTGTCAGTGACCCTCCATTTAAGGAACACACGCTTGATGCTCTCTTAGAAATCGACGGGATAGGGACAAATATCCTCGAGAATCTCAATGAGAACGGGTATCAGTCAATAGCTGGTATCAAGAGTGCTTCTATATCAGATCTAACTAACGTTGATGGGATAGGCAAAAAGATCGCCACTAGGATGTTGGAACAAACGCGTAGAGAGTCCTGAACGATATTTTGGAAACTACTCGAAAGACAGTTCAGCAAGCTTCTCTGGCAGGCTTTGTAGACGAGTTTCGAAGACTGATAGCGGGTGGGCATCCAGAAACACAGCCTTTTCTCGATCCACTGAACCATTCGGATAATCGATCTGAAAGTGGCAATGGCCTAAGTCTGTGTGAGTATTATCCTGACGCCATCCGCAGGAAAAGCCACGTTCTGGTTCGACCCACTGAATCCAGTAGCGGTTCCAATCCTGACGGAATATGAATTCAATTTCGACTCGAGCAGTTGTTGACCGATACGAGTGATCAAGAAACCGTTCAACGTCGACAACGGCGTGAATCTCGCGAGGGCGGTTTCGAGACGGAAGATACTGGACGTCGGAAAACTCCGGTTGCGTACTCAGTCGCTGGTGAATTCGTTGATAAACACGTGGCTTGTCGTACGGGTTTCCACCGCTAGTGAACCGTCCCATCTCAGTCGGCGTGTTGAGGTTGGCTGGGGTCTGAACCGTGGTCTTGTGCCGAAAGATCGTCGTATAGCCCAAGTGCGTTGGTGAGTAGCTGGCGATGGTGCTCGTTTTCCTCCCAGTAAGAGATCACCTTTCGTCGATCCTGGACCTCTTCTGGAGGGAGCTCATCTCCAAGCGATGCCTCGAGCTCTTGCAGTGAATCAACATCGTATTCGCGCTTCCACTCTGCAATTTCTGAGGCGATTGCCTCCAGTTCGTCTCGAAGCTCGTCTTTCGTATTCTCAACGACAAGCTCTTGGATATGATCGAGGTACGCCCGCATTGGATCGATCTTGTAGCGTATATCGCCGTCAATCTCGACGGTCGTAAGCTGGCCTGCATCAGTAAGATACTCGAGTTGAGATTTCGTTGTCTCCCAGGATCCAACCTCTGCTTGCTCTTTGATCCAGTTGACCGACCTCGGCTCGCGGAGTGTGAGGGCAACAGCTTCGATCCGGTCTCGAGCAGTCATCGTTTCAGTCCAGTCATCCATGGTCTTGGAAGCAGATATGGGCCCCATACACTTATAGATTGAGAGCGGTTCGCCATATTCGAGATATAGAGGTTAGCGAATGAACGTCCCATCTGGGGATGGGACCAGTCCAGTCCGAATCTCGAGGTCGACGCGTCTGAGGTGTTTACAGCCACCGGCAGGCTCGCGTTGTTCACAATCCGGACAGGTGCACGTTTCCACCTCGACATCGACCGTGTAGGTGTTTCCACTCTCGCTGACGACCTCGTAGGTTGGGCCCACGCTGGCGAAGCGAACGTCCATATTCTCACTCAGTGCGCGACGGGTTCGTGGTTCGTCGGTCGAGTACCCGCCTGCCTCGAGTGGAGTCGGTGGCTGTGGATCTGCACAGGGGCTGGTGAATTTGTTGCGGCGGTTGCGTTCTTGCCCGCATTTTCTGCAGCGCCAGTAGCGTGTGCGGTATTCGGAACCCTCTGTGAGGTCGATTTCATACATCGATGGCTCAGTTCCGGGAAGCCACTCGTCGATTGCGACGAGTTCGTGTCCGTTGAGGCGGGCAACGTCACCTGGATAGCTTCGGTCCCGGCTGCTCGTGTCCGTCTTGGATTGGTCGTCTCGATGCGATTCGCTCTGGAGTTGCTGATCTGTACTCATTAGTGATCTCGAGACACACTGAGTTGCGCCTCACGCCTATTGGCGCACAAAAAATGGGTTGTAGCGTCTGTTGTCGAAATTCAGTTTCGAAGAGATCGGGGGTTTCTGAGCAGATTCAGAATTACCCTACGAAACCTATTCTACAAAATTTGTTCTTTCATTGAGAAGGAAATCACCACCATCTCGAAAAAGAGTGAAACTAGATGCCCCGTGAACTACTGACGTACCCTCAATTAAAGAGAACTGCTGTACGCCGTTCACCGTGTGCATCTCATATCCTCGACACATTTCGCCACCACGCCGCCGACCTCCCGGAACGCGTTGAGGACGTCGGCCTTTGAGTGGACTGTCTCTACCATACACTTTGTAGTGTATCCGTCCCTTCTCCCCATACACTTTGTGGTGCGCAGACTTATATCGGTTCACTACGTAGTGAAGGGTATGAGCCGAAATGACCGAGGTGAGTATTCACCGACGGTAACGGACGAGGAGATCCTCGCGTTCATCGCTCGCGAGGATCGCCCAATTCAGACAGCGCAGTCAGTCGGTGATCAGTTCGGTATTGATCGCTCGCAGGCCTATCGACGGCTCCAACGCCTCGCCGATGACGGCACACTCGAGAAATCAAAAGTCGGGGGGAGAGCTGTCGTGTGGTGGCTCTCCACCGGGAGCAAGCGGGCGAGCGAAGCAACGATCAGCGACGTCAACCCAGACGACCCGATATTTGATCGCGAAACCTTCGAAGCGGGGGAGCCGGCCAACACCTCTGAGAACATCGACGATATCCTCTATAGTGACGCCGAGTCGGCATGAGTCAGGGCACACCCATTCCGTTATTCGTCGACACGGGCGGTTTCTACGCGGCGTATGTCGAGGACGATGCCAACCATACTCGAGCTTCAGCTGTGTTCGACGCGATTCGGGCCGGTGAGTACGGACCGATTTTCACGAGCCGGTACGTGCTCGCCGAGCTCGCAACCGTGATCCTTTACCGGAAGAGCCACCACCACGCTGTCTCGACACTCAAGGAGATCCGAGCTTCAGAGACGATCAATGTGGTCCCCGTGACTGGTGCCATGTTCGACGCAGCATACGAACGCTTCGTCAAGTACGATGACCAAGAGATTGCGTTCTTCGAGCACCTTGGCGGTGCACTCGCTCGCGAATATGAGATTGAGTACGTATTCACGTTCGACCCGAGCGATTTCCACACGATGGGACTCACTGTTGTTCCAGACGATCCAGGAGAAGGACCTCGTCACGAATGATGCTCAAGTGTATGCAATGGGTACCCTCGTCTCGAGTTCTCCACCAGAGATGTCTGGGCTTTCCTGTGGTATTCACTGAAGCGACTCAAGCCTACGAGCGAACTACCCCTCCCTACTCGCTCACGGTTTGTATCGCTCGTTCGTTGAGGGCAGGGAGGGAGTCACTCGTCCCAGAAAGCTTTGATTCGGTCATCAAGACAGGTAACCACATCTCATCCTGTGGCTGAGTAATTAGGGATCCCTGAAATGACTGGAGTAGAGTCGACTTCAAATAACGTACTCTAAAGTACGATACTCTGAGGTATGATTATAGCAAGTATTATATTTGGTTCTACAATATCAGAGAATATTTGGTTCTACATATCGATTACAATCAACTTTCAAAATACATAAACCGCCTCTCTCGGCTGCGACTGGTCGATCAACACGTTCCAATTACCGAACGAAAGGAGCGAACCAAGCGAAGTCGCTATCGTATCCGTGATCAGTTCTTCCGATTTTGGTTCCATTTCGTCTATGGGAGCGGTGACAGATACGAGGACTTTGGAGATGAAGCATACGAGACGCTCATCGAGCCGGAACTCGCAGACTTCGTAAGCGACTCGTTCGAGGATCTCTGTGGTTCCGCTCTTCGAACGCTCTATCCCGAGTATATGATCACGGACGTCGGACAATGGTGGTATCAGGACCACGAGGTTGACGTTGTGGGTCTAACAAACGAGGACGCGCTGGTCACTGGCGAGTGCAAATTTCAGCGATCACCGTTGGATTACGATGCGTTCTCGAAGCTTCAAACTCACGTCAATGAGCTTCAATGGACGCCATCCGGAGGGGGAGAGCGGAAGCACGAATACGCGTTGTTCTCTCGAAGCGGATTTACACAGGCCGTAGAGAACGCTGCCGAGAAACGGGATGATTTGCGACTGTTTACCGTTGAGGACGTCTTGACAGCGCTGAAATCGTGAATCGCCTCGAGTTCCATAAGCAAGGGTATCCTTTCGAACCTCGAAAAGACTTGACCAGGATGAACTCAAGGACTCAGAACAGGATGTTGATCAGCGGATTATTGAATGATAAGAAAGTATTGATCGTTTGCAGTATAGGAATCTAACCAGAATTCTTTTGGTGAATAATTGGCTGCAGTCCATACCCCCCACTTTTCACGAGTGTTTTGATCACATTGTGAAGACAGACAATCACTCGGACCCCCCACATTTCATGAGTGTTTGGAAGAGTATGTCTATCGGCCAAATTGGCTGAGGTTAGAGATCAAGGAGATTAGGGAAATAGCACCCCCACCCCCCACTTTTCACGAGTGTTTGGGGCAGAAGTGAATACGGAAACAATGTCTGACGTTCCGCTAGAAGATCAATGGTGTGAATAGAACGTCTCTAGCTCCATTGCGGATTTTGTTATGGCTAGAGTGACTTATAGTTTCCCCAGCTAGTAGTCTCCGTCAGAGATCCCCACCCACCTCTTCTCAAAAACTCTCGTGAAATATGGGGGGAGGGGGTTCTGTTCTATTAGATACTGAGGAATCTTATGAAACCCGTGAAACTCGTGAACTAGTGGTTTTATGACCCATTGGTTGAATGTGACTTGCAATGGGGTTGGAACCGTTTACCAAAGACTCGACGATCTTTCGTGACGAGAACGTCCTTCGGGATAGTCACACTCCAAAGACACTGATCGAACGGGATGAGGAGTTGACGGCCTATCAATCCGCCCTTCGTCCCGTGGTAAATGGTGCACAGCCAAAGAACCTCTTTTTGTACGGTCAGACAGGTGTTGGAAAAACGCTGGCGACCAAATTAGTCCTTGAACGGCTCTCTACTGACCTCGAGCCGATGGCCGACGTCGATCTTCACACTGTTTTCCTGAACTGCAAATCGCTCTCCTCGAGTTATCAGGTGGCAGCCAACCTCGTCAACGAGTTTCGCGAGCCTGACAACCAGATCAAGACCACTGGCTACCCATCTGGAATGATCAACCAAATGCTCTGGGACCATTTGAACGACCTCGAGGCCTCTCACTGTCTCATCGTGCTTGACGAAGTTGATTCGATTGGGAACGACGATGACATTCTCTACCAGGTTCCTCGATCGAACGATAACGGTCTTGTCGATGGCACTCAAGTTGGAGTGATCGGCATCTCCAACGATTTTACGTTCCGGGATAACCTCTCCGCCCGAGTCAAAGATTCACTCTGCGATGAGGAGATCCTGTTTTCGCCGTATGACGCAAACCAACTTCGACGGATCCTCGAACAGCGTGCTGAACAGGCGTTTCATGATGATGTCCTCGATGACAATGTGATCCCACTAGCGGCGGCCTTTGCAGGCCAAAGTAGCGGGTCTGCACGGCAAGCCCTTCGTCGGTTATACAAGGCAGGCGACATCGCTCGAGATCAGGGTGCAACTCTCGTCACTGAAGGGCATATTCGTCTCGCTGATCGTGCGGTTGAACGCGATAAAGTATGGGAGGAGTTACTTCGGGTGCCTTCGCATTCGAAGCTCACCCTGTATGCGTTGTTGATGCTTGAAGCCGAGGGGGAACTCCCAGCTAAACGGTCGGCAATCTACAAGCGATATCGTATTGCTGCTAATCGCATTGATATCGATCCGCGGACGGATCGAACGGTACATGACCGGTTATCTCAGCTCACGCTCAAGGGATTCCTTGACGTTGAAGAGAAAAACAAAGGCCCAAAGGGCGGCTCTTACTACCAGTATCAGTTCTCGATTCGGCCCGAACTCGTTACTGAGGCACTCTCTGAAGACTCTCGAGTAGGCGAGTTATTTGATTGATTCCCCAAGTTGAGGTTCTTGTTAACTCCTGTTTTAACTGCAAAAGTTGCGGCGGAAATTACGGCTCCATTCGTTCGCTCTTGACCGACACCCCCCACATTTCACGAGTGTTGTAAGCATACAACTAATGAATATGGCTTTGTTTAAGTATAGGCTGGTGCGCTGATTGGTCAATTGCTGGGAGCGCATGATATTGTGAGATCTGAAGTACAGAAAGCGATACTGGAGGTTGTGAAAAGCGGTCCTGGAGGATCGTAACGGGTTTTTCTAACTCTATACAGCGGCATTTAGGGGGCCCTGCTCACAATGTATGTATCGCGACGACGGTCAGTCGCAAAATTTCCTCAATGCATTCGATGAGTCCTTCGCATCGATGGCCCCAATTTCAAACTCTCGATGCGAGTGCCAATCCAGCGTGCCTGTGACAATGGGCAAGATATTTTCGAACAGGAAGATGCGAACGGTCAGCAAATAGAGCGCGCGATATCTTCCTCGAGATTGCAGAGACGATGGGAGGGGCGTTCGACAAAAAGCAGGTGGAGTGTACGTATGTCTCGAGGAATGGATGAAAGATTCAAGGATTCTTCAGACGAGAGGGAAGAGGAGGACGCGGTCATAGACGAGGACACCATGTAAATGTTGGTAGAATCAGAAGGACAGGGGCGTGAAACTGCGGCGGCGACCGAAAATCGATCAGACCAGTCGAGGACCGCATCCACGTCCGATACTGATTCACTAACCAGTGAGGCAGGAGAGGTAGATGACGAAACGTTACACATCCGTAAGGATTGGGATTCAGCCACGATATACGTTGAGTCAAGCAAAGCGAGGACATCGAGATCACGTTTACCCGTCTGAAAAAGCAGCTCAAACGAGAGGATATCCCGCTGGAGGAAACAAGCACTTCAACTGTTCTGTGACGAGTTCAACCGATTAGCGTGGTGCACGCATCACTGGCGGATACATGCCTCGTGACGACACCGACCGTCCTCACAGCGCTTGTCCGAAACGACGTACTCTCCCCAGACGTTGCCGAGGAATTTCTGGACGATGTGAGCAACGCCCGTAGTTGGCCAGCGAATACCTACGTTACGCGGGCGAAATCCACGCTTCAACAGCAACGAAAAGACGAGTGAGACGACCCGTAGCCGCACGTCTCAGAAGGCATTAACGGGATTCTACTCCACATTCACTCTGAGTACTCGTTCATCCGTCCTCGCCTGTGAACCCGGCTTTACCCCCAAGGAGGTATCCTTAAGCGACTCGATACGAAAGAGACAGGTACGAAGACGAGATGAACGACAGCACCGATCCACGACCGCCGCTTTCGGAGTGGATTCTTGATGCGTACGACGTCCTTTGCACGCACAGTCTCAATTCGGACGATGAGGAAGATGTGCAGTCGGTCCCCAGAGAGCAAGCGCTCGAGTTCCTTCTTGGAACCGATGAACTGGCCCTTGGACCTGAAGACGCAAACTATGCGCTCGCCCGGCTACTCGAGCGAGGCTACTTCTACGAAGTCGACGATGAACTTCGTGTGACGACGCCGGAAAACTGACTTTAGGGTTGCGGTCTGAGACGTACCGCTCACGACATGTACTAATTGACCGCTGAAAATTAGCTGATCGCTTGGAGAAATTCATCTAACGTATCGGTGAGTTCATCGACCTGTTCTCCATTGATTTCAGCGGAGTAGCGGACGATGAACACGTTCTTCTCATTGGTGTGACGAGCCTTGTCTACTTGTTCGACTCCTTTCCAAATTCCCGTGACTTTGACCTGGCCGTGTTCAGCGTGGTCGTAGGATTCACCTCGCTCGATAGCCAGATCAGACTTAGGGCCCGGTAAATCGTCAGAATCGTCCATATTACCGCTCATAATGTCCCTCGACCCTTGTCTCTGTTGGTGGGGGCGGTATCTACTTCCCCTGTCTTGACCGACCTGTTCTATCTGATCGACCATCAACGCCTGCCACATTCCGTCCTGTATTCAACAGACCGTGATCAAACTACCGAGGCGCTGTCAAAAGTGACATACAAGATACGGGGGAGAAGTTCATCACGACAGGTTCGTTTGTGGAACGCGATTCCGCTGAGTTCTGCCGCTCAGTACCCGCATTTACTGTTCGCTGAATGCAGAACTCTGAGTGCAGGCGTGGCAATAATGGACACGGCGGTATAGCTTTATACGAATTCGGGCCGGTATCATCACCCGTCCTGGAGACTTACCGTGGCATCCTGCATACGACCCAACGGCTCTCCAGTGACGTACTCAGCCATCGCCGGCAAAACCCTGTCTTACGCCAGGGTTTTTCGATCGGCTGGAAATGTGCAGAGTGATCAATAACCATCCTGTACTGAGCGATGCGTGCTTGCCCTGTATTGATATTTTTTAGTGTCTGAAGAAATCACAAGCGACCGGTTTCCCGTCACCCTCAATGCTGTGGCAGTCGTTCGAGCGGGGACCTCTCGTGTCTGGCACCAACTGCTTGACTGTCTAGGGGATCGATTCTGGTATGGAAATACTCATGGGACTCAGGAACGGTCGTCCCGAATGTGAGAATTCGGCTTCGTGGGGCGAAAGACGAGGGAAGGTTCGTTCTCGGAGCGGTCATCGTCAGTACGTTTTTCATTGGCTTCGGCGGCGGCGTGATTTTCCCCATCCTGCCAAATCTCGGTGCTGTTCTCGGAATCTCTCCGTTTCTCGTCGGTATTATCCTGAGTGCGAACCGGTTTTCACGGCTATTTGCGAACGCACCGGCTGGGAGCCTCGTGGACCGGTTCGGGACGAGGAAACCATTCGTCATTGGGATGTTCATCCAGGGTCTCTCCACGTCCGGCTACGTTATCGCCATGATCGCACCACTTCCCGAAGTGTGGTTCATGGCTGCGCGCCTCTTCTGGGGTGTCGGGAGTGCGCTCGTCTTTGCGACTGCGTACACGATCGCGGACGATATCAGCGACGGTGGATCGCGGGGTTCGAATATGGGGCTCATCAGAGGCGGCGTCCTTTTCGGGTTCCCGACGGGGGTAGTCCTCGGTGGGCTCGTCAGTGAATTCGCCGGAAATGTCGTCGCGTTCACCGTCGCTACTGGTTTCGCGTTCTTTGCCAGTGCCGTCGCGTACCTGACGGTGCCCGAAACACACGTCGAAGGAGGAGCGAATCAGTCAGTCAAACCGTGGGACATCAATACGAGTCTCCCCGCGGTCACGGTTGGCCTGGTGAACTTTGCCGTGTTGTTCGTCTACATCGGTGCGTTGTTCGCAACGTTAGTCGTGTTTCTCGACCAGAACCAACTCAGCGTCTTCGGCTTCGATGCTCAGGGCTCCTCGGGGCTGTTCATGGGGCTCACCGTCATCGCTGCGGGTCTATCGATGTATGTCGGTGGGTACGTCAGCGATCGGAACCAGTCGCGTGTCCCGGTTTTACTCGTATTCCTGGTCGTTACGTCGATCGGGTTCGTACTGCTCGCGCTCGCGAATTCGGTACCGACGCTGGCGATCGCCTGCCTGTGTATCGGACTCGGGCAAGGCGGAACCAGCGGGCCACTGATGGCACTGTTAGGTGACCTCGTCGCCGATGGCGAGATGGGCCGTGCTGTGGGGACGAACAACGTGTTCGGGGATATCGGCGGTGGGTTCGGCCCCATTGTCACGCTCCCAGTCGTCGATATCGTCGGATTTTGGCCAGTTTATCTCTGCTGTGCGGCCATGCCGCTCGTCGCAGCCTCGATCCTCTTGGGCGGTGTCCGACGCGAAACTGGGGACTTCCTCCCGAGCGTCGGGTCCTAACGTGGTGTCCGCTGTGGCTTCCATAGCAATTTCTTGAGACGAGGCTCCCGATCACGAAACGTGCACACGACAGTTCCTCTATATCTCGCACGACGTTCTTGACAGATGCCGAGTGAATCAATGGGCTAATCGGTACGTGAGTCCCCTTTACTGATCGATACCTGCACCACCTGTATTGATCGTTAGATGGTTCGGTCGAGATTATGGGCGATACACGCGGGCGAGTTCACGACACTGCTTCCACCAGCGTCGTGAACGGACGAACGCACCGTATTTTCGCTTGAGTCGAGAGTTCACCGTTTCGATCTGACTCCACTAGCCGTAAAGTTCGGCATCTAGCCGACCATTCCACGCTTTCTGCAGTGATGAGAACTCACGGTGTTTGATGAGCGGACGAATCCGTTCTCGTGGGCCATTCTCGAATCTGCTGGTCGTCGTACCCTTTGTCTCCAAGCAACACTCGGACTTTAGATGCGTTGCGGTTGATGAGCGATGGCACGATCCGTGTGTCGTGTTTCAGAGTCGTTGTGACGTGAAAATCAAGGATCGCGTTTACTCTCGTATCGACTAAAAGCGTGATTTTCAGCTGTTGAATCGTCAGCTTCGCCCGTTTCGTGTAGTGCTTTGAGGCGTGAGTTCGGTCGAAGCCCGAAGCGTCGATCCCCGCAACACCGTTAGTTGGAAGCAGTGAAACAGAGAGATTGGGTTCTGTTTAAATCCTATTTGCCAGATACTATTTGCGGTGAAACAGCCGGTAGGTAGGGTGCAATCTTCGGTCTCAGAGGGACGTATCTTGGTCGCATGGGTGAGTAAACCGTAGTATCTCTTGTTACGTTTCGCCTCGATCTAAGGGATAGAGAACTCATAGGGTTATGGGTCACAGGGACGGATGCCAACAATAATCAATGGCGGATGACGACCTTCATTAATGTCAGAACCATTCCCATGGTTATCACTTGATACCGATGAGGAGGTCGTGTGGTCTGGGCGTCCTCGCCTTCACGTTGTCGGCTGGCTCGCCGTTCCCGCTCTCGCTATTCCGGCTTTGCTCGTGGTTGTATGGCCGTCATTGTTGAGTGCAGTTGTCGGCGTCCTCGCCTGGGCTGTTATTAGTTATCTCGGTTACGTGTACGTGACAAACATCGACTACGTCATCTCGACAAAATACGTCTACACAAAATTCGGGATACTCGGACGTTCCGTCACGCAAATTGGCCTCCACAATATTCAGGACACTACACTCAGCCAGGGGATCTTCGGGACGCATTCGAACTATGGAACGATTTCGTTCAGCACCGCTGGTGGGGAAGGCGCGACGCTTTCGTTTTACTTGGTCGATGAGCCGTCAACAGTAAAGTCGACGATTGACCGGCAGATCACGAGAGCACGTAAAGGGACGAAAGACAGAGAAGAACACTCGAACGAGAGGAATCTCGATGACCTTCTTACGGAGCTTCGTGCGACACGAAAAGCCGCTCAGCGAATTGACCAACTGTTTGAGCATGGAGGGAACCGACCATGAGTGTCAACGATTACGAATGGCTGGTACTCGAATCGGACGAAGAAATACTCTGGTCCGGCGAGCCGGAGTTGTTCGGATATGCTTGGCTGTTTGCCATGGGAATCGTGTTGATCCCGATGTTTGGAATCGGGTTCGTGATTATCGCCTTGACCTACCTGAGCCTGAAAAACACCGCATATGTGATCACGACCGAGAGTGTTTTTAAAAAGACGGGAATACTCTCTCGGAAGATCACCGACATTGGCCACGAGAACATCCAAGACACCGGGTACAAACAGGGAATTGTTGGCCGATACTATGAATTTGGAACCGTTCAAATCAGCACGGCTGGCGGCAGCGGCGTGGAAATGTCGCTCGCGTACGTACCTGATCCGTTGAACGTCCAATCACAACTCGATGCAGTGGCAACCAGGAGATCGTCCGCGGAGGATACCAGCGCTCCGGATGCACACGAGCGGGTTGAGATAATGGGTGCCACGCTCGACGAACTCATCACAGAAATGCGGGCGACGCGAGAGGCACTGGAGTCAATCGAAGAGCGGTTGAGCGAGGACTGATCCAACGTTGAGACTAGAGGCCCTGATTCGAACATAGCCTCGTACAGATACGGTATTGCAGCACAGACGGTGTCTCTGGCACGAACAATTTTAGGACTCGTGGGAGTCGTCATGGTATTGGTTCCTGAACGGGGTCTGGAAACCGTTGAGCAACTTGCGCTCGAAAACCCTGACGACTGTACCATACGGAAGTCATCCACCCCCAGAATTCGAGCGGAAGGCGCTCTGTTCGCACTCACAAGTCTCATTGGCGGGAAGGCTCATGCACGGGTCAGCCGAATTACCTCCAGAGAAATCACGCTCGACTCTCGTAGATCACCTCTCTATCTTTCACCCCCTACCAGCAAGCTCATGACTTGAGATGCGGTTTCTGACTACACAGCGTGTGTCACGTATGCCAGAGAGTTACCATTAGGTTCCCTACAGAATCGGGTCGTCCACTGATGCTGGACGAATGCCAACTGAATCGCCAGCATAGTGTACTGGGCACAACGCACAATTGTAAAGTGTTTCATGCCTGTGCAACGCAGTCGAACAGAATACTAAGGGGGTTCCTGATTATATATCAGGTCGTGGACGACTGGCGTTCTGTTCGTCCTGTTTCGATCGACTCGCGCTAATCGACCTGAAGGCTCGGTTGAAATGCAAGTCTTCAGATGTGTTCCTGAACATGGAAGCTGTACCCATCAAGGAGGTCGCCTCTACCGGCTAACTCAACATTCCAAACTACGGTGTACCTGGTGACATCGCCGCTACCGGCAGTTCGAGGAAAACTCACGATTCGTTCTGTTCCCCTGCTCTGTAGGAGAGACGGCCTCCGGTAAAAACAACGAGGAGTACTGCGATTATGGAAAAAACGAGAGCACCTAATACACCACCATCGATGACGGTGGCAGACCAACCACCGTAGGGTAACTCATCGAAGAGACCTCCGAGAAGCGAACTACTTGCGTTCCCAGCAGCGTGAAGGAGAATAACGATTAGCAGGCTCCCACCACTCCCGTTGAACACCCATGTGTAGATAAACGAGGCCCCAATGGCAGTCATCATGAACGCGCCGAATTCTCCGACCGTGACTGGACCAAGGATGGGCGTGAAAAATGCTGGTATGTGATAGAGGCCGACAAGCGTTCCCAGAACGAGTGTCCCCCAGACTGGCCCGTAGCGCTCTTCTAACCGTGGGAGTGCAAAGCCCCGCCAACCAGGTTCTTCACCAATCGATGGGATGAGAATCCCCGCCAGTACAAGAGGGAGGAAGACGGTGAAGAACTGGGTCCAGTTCTCGACGAGCGCTGTGAGCGGGTCAGCCCCGAGAACAGCGAAATAGCCGAGAATCCATGCAAACAGGAACCCAAACAGAGCGACGACGTACCAGCGAAGGCCCACTCGCCACTGTTTGATCCGCCCCAACAATCGACGTACGCCCGCCCGCCCCTCTACCACAGAAGTCACGAGAATAGCTGCGAGTGCGGGTCCTAGTGTTGCAAATACGAACATCACGACCCCAATAGCATCCGGCAACGTATACGGTAACAAGCCCAGGCCAATGGGAGTCTCACTGACCGACCACGGAAGAATCAACAGCCACGAAATAGCGTACGCTAACCCAAAGAATGCCCACAGTGGTGAGGAGCGGACCGAGGACGCTACCGTTCGTCTCGCTCTTCCTTGGCCTTCCTCTGGTGTTGCCATGCAGTACCGATGAGGAGAAAACAAATAAAACACGGATAGTCTCGCCATCTCAAGCACAGCATATGAAATCTCTACGGCAATTCAGAGCAAATGTGATACATACTCACCTCTACTGAGAAAAGTGATGGAGGCACACATCGACGGCCTCATCTGGAAAGACTAGGATTCCAACGGCGCTTCTTACTTGTACCACAGCTCCGTAATCCGGTCTTCAATCTCGTCGAGGGCAAGCGCAACTACGTCGCGATGATCGACTGGCCACGATGCGTCCTCGCCGGGCGTCGGGGCGGTCGGTGGGGGATGAAAATGGTCTCGCGTATTATGGGGGTTCGGGTGGCGGTCCCACCGGCACTCCCAGGCGCTTTCGGGATGCACCTCTCGATAGTGGATTTTGAAATCGTCGTTCGTGTACCAGCGGACAGTCAGGGTCGCCTCAGTGACGGTCGCTGGATAGTACGGCGATGCGAACGAGACATGAAGTTCGAGATGGCCGCTGGCGTCTGTGATGGTTGCTTGTTCGACCTGGTTCGTAGCCTGGAAACGTGTCTGTAGAAACTCGAGGATTGGACGGTCGATAGGGGCAGGGCTGCTCCCATCGCCTGCTGGCGGCACCATCGCTGGTCTTACCCGGAGGCTTGTTCGCCGTCGGCGCCGACACATTGCTGGCGGGCGCGTTCGTAGCGCTCGCGCTCCTTGCGGGCGGTCGTCCAATCGGCGAGGTCGCTGTACACGTCGTCGATTGTCCGCTCGTCGCTGCCCTCCGCGGCGGCGACGGCGTCGACTGCGGCCGGTGACGCGGCGTCGTACGTCGCCTCGTACTCGGTGATGCGCGTCGTCAGCTCACGAACGCGTTCCTGCAGGTCCTCGACGGAATGGTCGGCTGCGAGCTGGTTGATGCGTCGCCACTCAAAATACGCGTCATTCCGTTCGTAGGTGGCCGGATGGCCATCGTGCCGGGTGACGATCCCCAGATCATCGAACCATCCCAGATACTTCCGGGCCGTCTTGGGATCACAGTTGGCGGTGTCGGCGATCGCACTCGCTGTCGTTGGCTCACGGGTTTGGAGGATGGTGCCGTAGATGCGCTGTTCGACGTCGTCGCTGGCGAACACGTCCTCGAATGGGGGAGGTCCATCGGTGGCGTCTGTTTCGGACATACTTGGAGTTGCAGCGCGAAGGATTTAATTCTTCCTTCGGGGAATAGTTTCCTGTGCCGATGTGTTCAGGCCACGACCGCTACAGACGTTAACCAACAACCGGGACTGTGTACCCCAATGTTGGTTAATTCCGTCTACCCCTCGTGGGGGTGACAGACATCTCGTCGTCGAGATAAACTCTCAGAGAACACAGCAGACCCACAAGCCATGATACAATGCTGATAAGAGTCGACGAGGGAACGCAGTCCTGGTGCCAGCACCAGCCGTCATCACCGCAACTCACGTTTGTGGCCACCACCGATCAGAATGGCGCAGAGACCAAGCACGTACAACTCACCTATCGGAATGGTGGTATAAATCTCAATGGAAAGACGTCGGCTGTATGTCGCTCGTGTCCGGCTGCCATTTCCTCTGCACTTCTTTGGATTTCGCCTCCCCTACCACCTACAGTCCAGCTTCACATCTCGTCGCTTCAGTTTAGATACGGCTACTGATAGGTCTGTGATTTCAGTCGCCGCCACCTGGTTGATTCGTACTCCTTGCACACACCATCCATTCCACCCCCTGTACCCCACCTTTTCTTTGGACGATTTTCGAGGTGCAGGTGGAGTGATGGCGGGCGTAGAATACTGAAGACGTGCTTAGAGCTGTTCTCTCCTCCTCAAATCGTGTTTGCAAACGGCTTCGAACCACGGAATGGTATATGCACCGTATTCAACGCTCTCGCCGGGAGATTGTGGAGTTGCGGTCAGATGTTCGAATCATGTGCCAATCGTATATGAAAATCATTACTCATCCTATATGAAAACGGAGGGTGGTGAACGGCTCATGTTGCTATTATCACCGGATAGAACGTCTAAATCGTGTTTGCAAAACGGGTGACCCGGGTAGCAAACTAGCTAGTAGTAGCGTGAGTTTGAATTGTGATAGATAGGGTGGTTCCGCTCCGGCTACTGCGGCGAGTGTTTCGACTGAGCGTCGATCTGCTCGTACATCTCTTCTGGGAACGGAAGGCTCCCATATATCGAGTAGGGGCACTGGTCGCGCCCGATGCAGTACCGCTGAATATCATCATTCGCACAATTCATTGGGAGGGGGATTTCACCGCCGATGTCGTTGTCGAGCTCGTAGCGAATCTGGTACTGGGTCACCTCCTCGTCATACCAGGGCCACCGCGAGAACAGGTCTTTCACGTCGCTGATGAATTCGTCTTTACTTGTGTCTCGATACTGGGGAAGCCACCATGCCATGCGTACCAGATTGAACAGATCCTTTCGGACGGGCTTCTTCTCCTGGAGGCGGTCGTCCATTGCCGCCATACAGGGCAGTTCGAACAGATTCTCGAGAGTGTCGACGTGTATAGGGCGTGCCCCATCGCTGTACTCGGTGAGTGTATAGCGATTCTCCCACTTGTGTTCGACAGAGACACTCTCGTGATTCTGCATCGCAGTCAGGGTGTTCCCCAGACTCCGTGGCGTTAAAAAGGAGTCACAGGCACGCTGTTCCCACGTCCGGTTAGGCTCGTACGCCTCCAGCGCCTCGTATAAATCTCGGGCTGTCTGAGGCTCATCAAGCTGTGCAGTGTCGGCGTCCGTGGCTTTGACGGCGTTAATGATCGTCCGGATATCACGCTTCTGCCGACTCCAATTCTCCCACACGCGGTGGGTCTGTCCGGCCTGGAAAAAGCGGTCAATGCGCTCCGTAATCGCGGATTCGTTCACGATGAGCCAGCTCCGCTGTTCCGCCGTCAACGCCTCTTCTTGAACCGCGAGCAGACGTCCGAACGCGTCCTCTGCGTACTCACGGTACTTTGCCATGAAATCCGAGACGGGAACGTATAGATTGTTGTCCGCGACATGGGCCTGGATTTCGCCCTGCTTCCCCTCGTCGCTATCCGTACGTGCCAGACATTTCCGTGAGGCGGCGACGAGTGGGATTTCGAGACAGTACCCCTCGCCAAACTCGGGACGAGTCGTGATGTCCGTACAGACACGTCCTGGGTGGACACCGTCCTCGCCGGGCGCTTTCGCGTAGAGCGTTTCGGCGATCTCCTGGTGGAGCGACCAGTCCTCGTACTCGCGAACGAGCGACCCGATATTGTTGACGTAGAGTTCGCGAAGATCACCGAGGAGAGCGAGATGACGGGGCGGGGTATCCTCGAGTTTCGGATGGTCCATGATACAGACCGCTCCGAGCGTTGTGAGGACAGCCAGCACTCCCGGATCGTCAACATAGGGGCGTTCGGTTGCCTCCTCTCGCGTGCTCGGTGCGAACGCTTCGGTGGTGAACCGCTCGATATCTGCAAGCATCTTCTCTGTTTTCTGCTCGCCATCGACTGTCCACCGCTGATACCCACACTCGAATAGCTGTGTGAGTTGGAACTCGCCTTCCTCCCGGGGGAGTGCCGCGACTCGATACGCCGTGTACTCGTCGTCTGTGGGTGTGTCTCGGCTCATGAGTCAAGGAAGTCGGGCGTCGCCTCGGTTCGGAAGTCGAACGCCGGGCTGTCAATGGGCTGGACGATTCGCGAGACATCAGCGTGTAGTGAGTACGGCAACCGTATCACGCGACGCCGGTCAGCGGTGACCACCGGGTCAATGGGGATCTCATATTCGTTGAGGAGCAGGTCGTTGATGACCTCGCGGCTTTGCTCGTCGTAGTGGTGTTCGCGATCCGTATCGAGCAGATAGACGTGACAGCCCTGTCCCGAGTAGACGACCATCGTCTCTTCAGCTGCGAAGTCGTCCTCGAAGATCTCCTGAACTATAAAGCCGTACTCGAGGGCCTGCTCGATATCGTCGAACGCGTAGGGATAGCCCTCAGGCGGACTGTCGAGAATCCCGGCGGTTCGAAGCGGCTCAGTCTCGACATCGTCGGTCGGTTCACCAGCGGTGGTTTCACGGGAAGCGCGCTGTGCGGCGATGTCTTTCGCATCGATATCGACTGCGAGCACCCACGGTCGCTTCCAGTGATCGAGCGCATAGTAGACTGCGTCGGGGCGTGGCTCCGGACGATTCAGGAGGTTCGGATCAGCGAGTGCGTAGGCACTTCCCTGAGCGGGGTCGTGCCGTGCGGGGTACTGGATGAACTCGACGAGGTCCTCAATCACTTCGAACTGCTGTACTGTCCGGTCGCCTGATCCACTCGTGTGCCACGTATCGCGACGGATGAACGACCGATCGGGAGCGTTCTGTTTCCGAGTTGGGTAGGCCTCACGAAACGCGATGGCGTACTGCTTCGGCCCATCGACGGTAACGAATGACGGCAGTGCGTCGACGTACTCGGGAAACGTCTCCGTGTAGTAGGTATGCAGTTCCTCTCGTGTTGTCTCTCGCCAAGAGAGGGTCATCGTTACTCCGACACCTCCGCTTCGAGACTTCGGAACGTGTGGAGGGCCATCATCCCTGGGTCGTCATACTCGCCGATTGCTGCACGAAGTGAGCTAATCGTCCGCCGCTGGGTCGAACTCAGCGAGAAATCGACTTTCCCGGCGTCGGTGAGTATCTCGATCGCGTCCAGAATGAATGCCTTATCTTCACAGGCCCAGACAGCAGCCGCGTCGACGTTCGCAAGCTTCTCGTAGTCTGCGAGCAGCGCCTCGGGATTATTGCTCGGGGTTTCCACTTCGCCAACCCAGGTGAGGTTGTCTGTGGTATCGAAGCCAGCGACGTCGAAGACTGTGTCGTCCCTATGCTGATAGTAGATCTCCGTTCGACCGACGTCGTCCTGTTGGGTGAGCCAGGCTTCAAGGAAGACGACGCCAGCTTTGTGTGGGGTTTTCTCACCGAGATCGCCGACGCCCGGATTGGCCTCAAGCGAGCGATCCAGAAACTCACGGCCAGCCGGTAACACAGTGTAGTACTTCTGGCGGAACGAGCGGTGTTCTTCGAGGAACCCTTTCTGTGTGAGCGTCTCGACGTCAAGATTGGAGAAGGGCTCTTCGAGCACAGTCATACTCTCCGTGAGCGAATACTCCTCGAGCCGGTGGTTCATCGCATCCAGCACGAGACCGAGGAATGCCGCCTCATCACGTGTGACACCTTCCTCGCGGAGCGTCTCATCCGGAATGGTCGCCGTTGCCTCTTGAAACCGAGTCGAGGGTGAGTTGTCGGGGATCGGGTCCTGCTCTGGTTCAGGTGATGCTTCTGTCCCGCTGTTGGGTGCTGTGGCAGCCTCGTCACCGGATGCATCTAACGACGCGAAGTCCTGGATCGTCACCTCGATACCGTACGTCTCGGCATGTTCGGTGATATTCCCAAGTCGTGTGAACAGTTCGCTGGAGCTTTCGGCGGTGGACCGTGCTCGGCGGGCTGCGATGAAGACGTCGTCTTTTGACGCAAACTGACAGCACGCGCTGGCCTTCCGGTCCTCCGACGAGGTATACTCGGCTCCACAGAGGTCACAGACGTAGCAATCGGCATCCGCATCATGGTGTACGTGCTCGGGCAGTGACGCCCCACCCGATGCTTCCGTCGTTTCCGACGTATCCGCTGTATTGTCGTTCCGTTTTTCTTGAGTCGCCATACCTGCCGGCTCTGGAGTCGAAGACTGTGGGCCTGCCTCGACATCCTGTGACTCGTCGGCAGCTGCGCCGAACATGGGTGCGCTACCGATGGTTCGCTCCTCATTCGATGGCGTTTGGGCCTCGTTCATTGTGGCCGTTGTCTCGCGGTCCGCAGACGCGCCTGAATCGCCGCTTGTGCTACTTGCACCGAAGAAGGTGGTCTCCAATGAGTTGCCACCGGCAGCCGCTTCAGCGGCGGCTGTGCTTCCGCTCGCCGTCGCAGGCTCTCCGTCGACGTCATCGCCCACCTCGTCTAACGTATCCCGAACCTCCTCGCGAGCAAACTGACTTGTCCGGCCCGGCAGACTACACTCCTCTTGCGTTCGCCGCATCACCTGGGGAATTTGCTGTTCCTCGAAGAGGTGCCGGTCGTCGCCCGACAGTGGGGTCTCGCTCTCTGGGTGCCCCTCTGGAATTGGCAGCGACGCGAGCGAGAACGGCGCCGGGCCCGTCTGTCCAAATCGGGGGCTCGGTAGCTGGGCGATCCACTCACCGGCTGGCAGACGACTCACACGATTGCGGAACTCGGACGGGCTCAAATTTTCGTGAGCCATCGACTCCGCGAGCTTCGCATCGGTCGCGATATTCCCGATGAGCTTCGTCTTGACGTTATTCAGAATCTCCGTGTACGGCCGGTCGGACGTGCTGTACTGCGCCACCTGTTCGGGGTACTGGAGAACCAGGCCGAGACTTACGCCGAACGCTCGCCCCTGTGGGATGAACTGCTCGTAGACCAGCGAAGACGTCGCGATCGCTGCGGCCTCCTCGATGATCATGTTCACAATTGTGTCGTCGTCGTCACTCTCGCGCTGACGACTACCGCCATTCAACGATCGCCCACCGCCACGGCGACCTTGCACGGCGTCCCAGAGATTGCTCAACAGGATCATCGTCAGGGCGTGCTGGGATTCGGCGCGGAACTCACCCAGATCGAGTAAGATGACGGCGTCCTTGTCGAGGAACTCGCGAAAGTCGAACGCGTTTCCGACGTACGCCTCAGCTTCATCGTCCCACCGAGGGACGTGAGTGAATATTTGGTAGAGGTGCTCGTGCTCGACGAGTTTGTCGAGGCGATTCGCCGCCGCACCCATCGTCTGCTGGAACTGGCGCTCGTCGACCTGGCACTTCTGGATCAGTGACTGCTCGATGTGCGCGTTCGCGTCGCAGAGTTCGGGCACTGTCTTATCCCGGCTCATTCGGAAGACCGCCTGAATCAGGTCCTCGAGGCTGAACGCGTCCTGGCCGTACTCCTGGTCGAACAGCGCCTTGATGAGAAAGGTGAGGATTTCGTTGGCGACGTATGCCTGCTCGTGGCGTTCTTCGCCGAGAATCAGTCGCATAATCTCGTGGAAGTGCTCGACCTTATCCTGGACGGCGTCCTCGCGAGGTCGCCCCATCGCGATTGCAGGGCGAATATCGAAAAAGGAGACGGCCGGCAGCATCTCCGGCGCGTTGAAGTAGTAGACCTCGTCCAGACGCCCGTATTTCGCGTAGTGGGCGCGGAGATAGTTCTCGGCCATCCCGTCACCCTTCCCGTCGAGGAGAACAGTCGGGCCGTCGACGTGCTCGTGAAGGGAGAGCATCTCAGCTTGAACTGCGGTAGATTTCCCACTCCCCGTCGACGCTGCCCGAATGTAGCTCGTGGTCAAGAGATCCGGTGGAATACGAACCGGCTCGTCTAGGGGTTCGCTCCGATTCCGGAGGGGCTTCCCGACCGCCATGCCTGCCCCCGAAAACGCCTCGAGGAGATCTGGATCGGGCAATGGAAGCGGCTGGCGGAGTCGTTCCTTGCCACGGGCGCCTCGCGATCCCTCAGTGGTCAGCGTCTGGCCGCTCGGCACCGCCACAAAATTCGCGAGTTCGTCCGCGTTCAACACGAGCTGGGGACGGCGTTTCCCCATCCAGGACTGGTTGAACGACCGAGTCAGCAGTCGGGTCAATTCCTTCCGAGCTGGGTCGCGAATGTTCGTCAGGCTCTTCGAGACATAGCTGCCGTCGAGGTGATAGAAGTAGCCGTCGAGGTGGTTGAAGGCGTTCGCGAGCGTCTTGATATTGTTCGAAGCCTGTGCCCTATCTACATCTTCGGGCTCCTCGGGAAGGACGGAAACAGCGCGGAGGTTCACAAGAAACGTCTGTGAGGGGCCTTTCTGGTCGATGAGCGCCTGTCTGGATGCGACCTCCCCACTGGCTGCACTCGACGTCTGCTGGGTACTCTCACCGACATGAGGTGGGTCACGACCACGTCGACGATCGCGAATACGCTCCTGATCGGCGCCGTAGACCATATCGGCGAGACTCGTTCGAGCAGACTGGAGGGCACCATCGTGTTTGGTCTCGATCTGCTTTTTCCGGGCTTCAGCCGCTCGCTGCCAGCTGCTATACCGGGTAAACAAGACCTGCAACGCGGTGGGTGCTGTGGCCTCTGTGAGCCGTTCGACGGCCGCCGCAAGTGGTGCCCGTGCCGGGTTGCCCGACTGAGTGGCCTCCTCCTGGGCATGCGAATACTGCTTGATCGGTGTCATCCAGTCGCGGCTTCGCTCGCCGACGCCGTTCCAGCGGGCAGCGAGCGGCGTTCGATCGAAGAGTGAGACGTCACCTCCATCGTCGACAGCCGTCTCTCCTCCCTCAGCATTCATGCTCGAGTCGTTCTCAGTGCCGCGACCCTCGTAGTTGGCGAGTTCGGTTCGGAGATCGACGGCTTCCTCGTAGATATCGTAGCTCGCTGGATAGGCGGTCTGCAGCTCGGACTCGAGCGTGGGGAGCAGTTCCTCGTCTTCGACGCCGAGATAGAACCGGACCGGCGCGTCGTTCCCCTGCGTGAGCACCAGAAATTCGAACGCCGGTGGACTCTTCCGGGGGTCGTATTTGATTTTCCATCCCGTTCGAAGCTTCCGCAAGCCAGCCAGTCGGGAGACGATATCAGATGGGTCGACGCGTTCCCGCGACGGCTCAATGCGAATATAGCGACGTTGCTCAGTCATCGGCCTCTTGTGGTGCTGTTGATATACCGGCCTCCTCGAGCAGCGAGTCCGGGATCTCGTAGTCGTCGACACGCCCTTCCTGGGCGAGATACTCGACATCGCCGGCGTCGATATAGCGCTGATCGACGAGATACTCCCACGGGTCGAGGCCGTCGTCCAGCACGTGAATCTCGTAGTCGTTCACGTGGAGAGCGAGCGACTTCGTCCAGTCGTTGACGGCGAGCAGACACTCCGAGTAGCCGCCGTCCTCGCCGGTTTGGGCGGTCGCAATGAAGTTCTGCTCGGAGGGCGTGAGGCCATGGAAGTCGATCATAGCGTTGCTGACCGACTCGTGGTGGAAGATCTGCTTGATGTCACAGAGATTGTAGACGTTTCGTGCCTTCTCGACGGCCTCCTCGGACTTCTTATCGGACTTCGCGATGAACTCGTCGATCGTCTGTGAGATGAGTGTAATCGCCGTGTTGAAGTGGCGACTGTGGCGGATGAACAGGTCGATCATGTCCGTCGTCGCCGCCCGCCGTAGCAGGTAGTGGGCTTCGTCAATGGTGACCTGCGTTCGTCGGTCGCTGCTCTGGGCGCGTTGATAGATCCAGTCGAACATCACATGCATGAACAGCGGCGCCTGCCCCGTGTCGGCGAACATCGACATGTCGATGGCGACCAGCCGATTGTCGAGTTCGACGTTGGTTCGCCCGTTCAGATTGTCGTTCTCGCCGCCGTGCTGGAATGCCTCGAGCCCGAGGAGGAGCTGGTAGGCATACTTCTCGTCGGCTTCTCTGAACCGCGTCTCGAGCTGTTCGATCTCAGGCCGAACGCGCTCCTCGTCCGCATCCTCGTGAAGCTCGAGGAACTCCGACGGCTGGTCACCGTCTGTGAGTGCGTGCAGGATCTCGAGGACGTCCTGTATCGTCGGACTCGTATTCTCGTGGGTCGACGGGTTAGGGGTAATTCCGTATTTGAGATAGGCAAGCCGAACTGCCCGCCGAAGGATGCCCTCCTGTTCCTTGCTCAGCGATTGGTCGGCGACTGCCGAAAAGTGAGTTCGAAATAGCTCCATCACCGACCGGAACTTCTTCTTGAACGGGTCGTCCGCGACGTCGTCGATGCCGCGCCGGATTTCGAGAGGATTGACCGTGTTCTGCCCGCCAAAGCGGATGACCTGTCCACCGAGGTCGTTCGCGAAGTCGACGAAGTCCCCGAGCGGATCGAGGACGAGCATTTCGATCTCGGGATCCATCATCAGGCGATGGTACATCTCGTGCTTCTCCGCGAACGTCTTCCCCGATCCCATCTTCCCCGCAATCGCTTTCGAATACGACGAGAGCCGGTAGCGGTCCAACAGAACGGGTGTGTTCGTGCCGTCGAAGCCGTAAAAGACACCCTCCGGGTCAGCCACAGCGGGCTCGATGAACGGGAACATCGTCCCGACGGCCGTCTCCTGCATAAGTTGAGTCGCCTTGATCGGGTCGTCGCCCAGTGGGGCTAGCGCGTCCTGAGATTCGATCTGGCGTTTCTCCAGCGTGACGGCTTTGGCATTTGCGGCACCCACCGTTTCGATGACGCGTTCGGTCGCATCATCGAGCTCCTGCTTGGTATCCGCAATGACCTCGATGTAGATCGCGAAGTCGAAGAGTTTCGTCTCACCGAGGATAATGTCCCAGATGAGCTCTTTGACCATGTCGCGGTCAGCCTCGGCTTCGTGAGTGTTGGTCTGATTCTTCTCGTATTTCTTGTGCAGTCGGGCTCGCAGCTGCGTGAGGCGTTTCTGGAGCTTGCGGAGGACTGACCCCGTATCGCGGGGGCTGATATGCTGGGTGACGCGGACGTGGTCGTTGGTCGTGTACAGATCCTCGAGCCAGCCCAGTGGCACGCGTTCAGGATAGCCGTGGATGGTCAGGGTGCGGACGAACTGGTCGTTGCGAACCATGTAGCCCGACTCGAAGAGGTTCGAGACTTCCTGAAGCTGTCGTGGGGCGATGACGTCACGGTCGGCCAGCGTCTGTTCGGTCTCGTCCTGGATGACGCCAAGCCGGAGTTCTCCGTCGTCGACGTCCTCGACTTCGAGCAAGTACCCGGCCTGCTTGCGGATGTTCTCCTTCGTGAGGTCATCGCCGTTCGCCTCGAGAATCTCCGCAGCGCGGTCGAACGTCTCGTCGTCGATATCATCGATGCTGGGTTCGCTACTCCCTACGGGCAGCCACGACCGGAGGCGGTCGAATCGGCCTGCCATCAGTACTCGTCCTCCGTTTTCGTCGCGTGCGAAAATTTCTCGAACTTCGGATCGACGTGGTTGTAGTAGTGATAGAGAATCTCCATCGTCTCCTGGCGGTCGGTGACTCGTTCGATGGAGACGTCAGTCCGACCGAGTGTGTTCGTGATCCGACGTTGGCGCTGCCGGACCTCGCGGATACAGAGTTCGGTTCGAACCTCCGCATGAGAGCCGCCCAGTGGTGTTCGATTGACGATTCCCGAACAGACCCTACCGATGATCGGAAGCGTCCTGAGCTGACTCAACACGCTTCCTGTATCGAGATCCTTGTGGACCTGGTCGGCCTTAACGCGCGTCACGATGTAGAAATCGCGCTGTTTGAGGTCCTCGTCTTCGATGTTGGTGTTGGCCCACTGGATGTAGAATTTGCGTCCGTACTGGAGGATTGGCGTCTGGCCGCGTGAAGCTCTGCTCGCGCCGGCTGTATAGAACCGCTCGAGATGACCAGTCAGATCGAACGTCTTTGGATAGCAGGGGACGGCAACGCTGGACTCGAGCGACATGAGGAACGACACGTACGCACTCATCGTGTCGCGTTTCGCCTGGTCACTGAGCGAGAGCCAGTTTTGGGGATGAACTTTCAGCAGGCCGATGTAGCTGTTCCCGTCGACAGCGATTCCATCATCACGGACGTAATCGAAGCCGAGTTTCGCCTGAGTGGTCGTGGGCTCGCCGAGTCGATTCTCGAGGTCGAAGTGGTCGCGAGCCCGAGCCCGTTCGCGAGCGGTCGGGAGATCGGTGTCGATATCGTCGAGGAATCTATTGAGTGCCCGAAGAACTTCGAGGTCGGACTCGGGTGCTGTCGACGATGCTCCGTTACGGGTCGCAGCAGTCGGATGGTCACCGTTCTGTAACTCAGAATCCGGCCTCGAGTGTGACTCGGTCGCTGACATGCTCGTCGTCGATTGTCCGGCTGAAGTATCGGGTGAAGAGTTCTCGTTGGCTGTCTCGTCAATTTCGTGTTCCCCATCGCTGCCGGCGACGGTCCCATCAGTAGTCTCGTCGGAGGAGGCAGATCCCATACGCGGTTACCTCGATTCGGTCTCCTGGTCAGCTTCGATCGTCTCGATGTCGAGGCCCTCTTGCCGGACGCCGACGACGTCCTGGACAACAGCCGTCTCTGCCTTGGTTCGAGTGCGGCGGTTATAGTACGAGTTCGACGAGAGATAGTAGTCAGCGGCGGCACGGGCGTAACTGATCGGTCGCTGGCCAGCGGGCGCAACGAGGAGGATGAGGATTCCGAGTGTGAGACCGATGCCGCCTGCAATCAGGAAGAGCGTGCCGGTGAACCCGAGGCTCTGGGCGATACCGAGGGCGAGAAACGGGATGACGAGAACCTCGCCGGCTTCGCGGGCGGTGAGACCGAATAGCAACTTCGTGTTGATGATCCGGCCTGCGATAGGGAAGGTCTCCATGTAATCATTACCTTACAAAGATAGATAGTTAATCGTTTCTCTACTATGTCGGTTTTTCCATAGCATTCACGATTTGTTAGGTATCTTTGCCCGTAGAGCGGTCTGGGAACGCCTCGTGAATATCCTCGAGCGTGATTGCCTCAGCATCGCGCTCAGCTGCGTGCATTGCGGCGTCGTCGACGATTCCCACGACGTCAGCACTGCTGAGCCCTTCAGAGCGCTCGGCTAACTCGTGATAATCGTCTTCGTCAAGAGCGGTCGGAAGTTCCCGGAGTCGTACGCGGAAGATCGCCTCACGAGCGTCGTCGTCAGGGAGGCCGATTTCGTACTGCTGGTCAAACCGTCCTCGGCGTGTGGCTGCCTCATCGAGGAGATCAGCTCGATTCGTCGCTGCGATGACGAGGTAATTCGGGTTCTCGTCATCTAAGTGTGTGAGGAACTCATTGACGACCTGGGCGTGCTCTCGGTGGAGGTCGTTACCGCGACCAGCGAGGAGGGCGTCGATTTCGTCGATGAAGATGACGCACCGGTCGAACTGTTCAGCTTCGGCGAAGAGCTGGTTGACCTGCTCGGTTGACTCGTTGATCCACCGGGATTTGATATCGCCCGCAGATAACTCGAGATACGGATGGCCGAGTTCGCCGGCGATTGCTCGAGCGAACAGGGTCTTCCCGGTTCCGGGTGGGCCGTAAAGGAGAATTCCATTCGGTGGTGAGACGTTGAACCGCTCGTAGGCTTCGTCAATCCGGGTAAGTGGTCGAAGGACGGATCTCTCGATATTTGTTTTCAGCGACTCCATCCCACCAATATCTGCAAACCACGTCTCTGGTGCAGGCTCCCATTGATACCTGCGATTTCTCTGCAAATCATCGTTCTGTAGCGCCTTTCTGTCCTGACCATCCGTTCCATTCATGGATGTAGGTGAATTCACAGACTGTGTACCTGACTGGCTGCGCTGCTCCTCCTTTGTTTGCGAGCTATAGCTATCTGGGCTAGTGTCCGTGAGCCCGGAAAGATTAGCATACGTCATCATCGGCACGCTAACGAGCCAACTCAAGCCTACAAGCAAAGTGTCATCAAACAGGGCAGCAATTCGTAATGGCTGAAAGATTCTTCCGAACGATGGCCAGAGACCCTCTAAAAGCGGAAGGAGCCAGACAGCAGTTAACATGACGGACCCAACGATTATTCCTAAAAACCATCCTCTCTCCACATCCTCGTCGTCCTGCCCAACTACGAACTCTATCATTGTAGTCGCGACTATGGCAATAACACTCGGTACGAACCAAATAGCAGGCACACTAAGGATTGTTGCAATCCACCCGATTGAGGTAGGCATCTTGGCTGCTACCCAAATTACGCCTAACGGCACCAGAAGGTAACACGCAGACAGTACAATAGCTGAGAAAAGAGAGGTGAAAATGGTCTTGAATATCTCATCGAAGTTCCGCTGACTATTGGTCCCCTCCTCTTTTGTGGACGTAGTGTGTTCTTGTTCGTCCATTATTATCCTTAAGCTACGGAATTCCGTTGTATATGCATTCGGTCAACCCTACTTTGACTGGCCCTTGTTAGAAGAGGTGTCAGACCAGTCGTTCAGTTCATGTTGTTTCGGCCCGGAATCATCTGACGTATCGACAACCGGGTTTTCTCGGTAGCGCTCAAGGCCTGCCTCAGCCCAGTCGACCGGAGATTGGTGGAGATTCCGCGTAGCATAGTCCGCACCTGCATGTGCATCGTTGATCACTCGTTTCCCACCTTTCTTTCCGGAGTGTCCGATTCGCTTCCCCTTCTCAACCTTTTCTTCGGAAACAACGCTCGTAGCAACGTTCCCAATCGTACTTTTTGTTCGTCCTGCAGCAGAGCCTGCCTTCCCAACAGCGGTGCTACCCACTCCTTTAGTTCGTTTATCGATCCCTCGCAGCCCCTTCGACGTCCCATGCCTCGCCTGTTCGACCAGAGCAGTACGAGTCGACTTTCCGCTGGACTGGTTTGCCGACGAGCTCTGAGAACTCGACTTACTCTTCGCACCCTGTCGACCGGAGATCCGCCGCGGTGACAGTCCGGCCATCGCCGCTGATTTGATGCCAACGAGTGCGGGAGCGACGAGTCCGATCAACCAGAAGAGGTACGCCTCGAGGACTTCCCCGAATCCGGGATCACTCGCTTGCTGACTCTGGGCAGCGGTCGCCCCCTGACCGGCCATGTCCGCGTATGCCCCGGCGGCTGCAGCACCAGTCTGTAGGAGGCCAGCCATCACAATTCCGGCGAGGAGCATGTACGCGGTCGCTCGAAGGACGGTTTTCGAAATCTCCGACGCGTAGCGAAGCGGCCCGAAGTCCAGGAACAACATTGCTCCGAGCACAGGTAGGAGGATGAACGTCGCATTGAACAAGAACTCCCGCAGGATGAAGACACCAAGCGCGAGGAGGATGCCTGCCACGGACACCATACTCAGGATGAGTCCACCGATGATCGCACCAGCGCTCGACGCCGCAGCTCCGTCGAGGCCTGATTGCAAGACCTCCGGGCCGAATGCAGCGCCGTAGTCGGCAGTGAAGATATGGCGAATAAGCGCGTTCGTCAACAGCAGACTGAAGTGCATGATCTGCCGGGCCACGGCGACGAAGATAATCACCTTCAGCGCTTTCCACACCAGCATGAAGTTCGTCACTTCGATCTGGTCGGCGAACGGCTTCGTCGCAACACCCGCCATGAACATGATCACGAGCAGCTGCGGGAAGATATCCAGATTGTGCTGGAAGGCTGCCTGCATCCCAGGATCTGAGTAGGGACTATCGAAGATGATGAACGTGAGTATCCCGTTGGCGACGAGTTCACCAATGAACCCGAGAATCCCGGTCAAGATGTAGGTGAAAAAGTCGGCAATCCAGTCGGAGAACACGGCGGCGGGTGAAACTATGGGTGCGTCAGGCAACAGAATCGCAATGCTGTGCAGACTGGCCGATAGTATTTCGGGACCGATGCTGTCATGAGTGACGTCGGTTGGGACGTGGTATTTCGAGCCAATCATTGTGTTTTCTGAGGTTGTTGTGGGGCTGTTGTGTGCGTGTTAGAGTCACCACTCGAGCGTCTCATAGGCTCTATCCCCCCTCCTTTCGCATGTACGCGAACGGTGCGAAAAAGATGACAAACGCGATCACCGAAACCAGCGCACCCGCGAGGCTGGTCAGGAGTTGATAGATGTCGAACGGATCCGGCTGGAACGCGACTCGAGCCTGTACTGGCCCGTAGTAGACGTTTTCGGAGGCGTCAGCCATACCTGCAAAGGAGGCGGTGACGTAGAGGTCTCGCCGCTCGACGACGATGGCGCCGTCAGCGTTGGTCGTCTCTCGCCCTTGGGCTGCCCCTCGAAGCCAGAGCGTTTGGTTCGTCAGCGGTTGACTAGTGGCCGTGTCCGTAAGCTGGATTTTGGCATGGGTCTCGTTGAGAACCGTGGTGGAGAGGCTCGTGTTCTGCTCGCGAACGGTTTGGGTCGTCAGTGGAATCGAATCATTATGGATATCGCGAACCTCCGTGATCGGCTGGTCGACGTTCGTAATGACGATCGTCGTATAGCCACGAGGGGGCACCGAGGTGAGATTGACATGGCGGTCGAGCGGAGCCGCGCTACCGGACAGATTACTGCCATCCAGGTGCGTGATCTCTGGACCAGATGTGGCGTCCGTCTGTTGGGTCCACTCGAGCGTTGGCTGCCGACGGTTCGCGATAAGCTGGACCTCGAGGACGTTCGGGAACGCGACGGTCTGCTGTCGGGTCTGTGCAGTTTCGAACTGCTCGGTAAGCGTCTGGGCGAGACGTGTCTCGTTTCGGGGTGATACTGAGGGGATGGTGTACGATTCCGGAAACAGACGGTGGCCACGTGTCGCGTTCACGTACTGGCGCTGTGAGTAGACGCCCCAGACGTTCTGGATGCGTCCCTCTGCGTCGTCGAACTGCGCATAGCTCCAGAGTCGACGCTCAGAGAGGGATTGTGACCCTTCGAACGTGAGGACGATTCGGTCGATATCCTCCTCAGTGCGAACGATCGTCTGGGTGACGCTGAGGTCCTGGTTCGTCGTGACAGTGATACGCTCACTGTCCTGGACTGTGTGCGAGAGTCGAAGCGTTTCATCGGTTGCATTCGATAACTGCCAGCTGCCGCCGTCACGGACGTAGGTACTCGTCGTGACGGCAACTGTCGAGTTGATCGTCGCACGAACCTGCATCATCGTTGGCTCGCTCGCGTTCGCGCCGTCGTACTCGAGTTGTCCTGGTGACTCCGAATCACTGGCCCAGGTCTGTTCCCCAATTCGAACGCTCCGATCGACCTCCTGATCGAGGAGGTCGTAGGAGAGACAGGTCCTGGTGTCGCCGGTGACAGTGCATGTCTGATTCGGGAGGCGGGTCGAGTAATCGAGGTGAGTCAGGACGGTCCCGTTTCGGGGGATGAGTAGCCGCTCGCTTTGGTTTGCAGTGCGGGTTTCCTCACCGGCACCGATGCGAGTACGCGCTCCGTCCGCTGTACCGAGAATCGTGATATGGGCGTCTTTGATGACGGTTCCGTTCGAGCGCTGTGAGTCGGACAGCCAGAGACTCGTCGAGTCGTTGCGCTGGATGGATTCCAACTGGGCAAGCCGATACTCGCTGAGTGTCTGTTGGTCCGGCCCAACACGATAGGGTGGCTGTGTTGTCGTGTAGGTAAAATCGCGCGTCCGGCTGATGTTTGCCAGGGAGGAGTTCTCCTCGCGGACGACGTCGTCAATGGTGGGAAGCACGAACGGAGGAAGCGATCCGGAATCTGGATCTCGATCATCGGAGAGAAACGCTCGTGTTGCGTTGTCCGGCGCGATACTGGCTGGTGTTGTGACTGCACTCACGACGGGGAGCGTGAGGAGGGCGACAAGCACCAGACCGGTGAGGGGACGACTGGCCGTCATAGATCAGTGTAATGGGGTGGAGCGGCGGCCCACTCTTGGTTCACCTCAAGTGGACTGCTCAGGGGATGACTGGAACGATCATCCCCGGGGCGAGGTTCTCGAAAAGACTGACGAACACGTTGTAGCTCACCGAGAGGATGATCATCCCGGCGCCACCCCACATGCCGCGCCAGCCCCATTGGGCGCGATCGGCGCTGCGCCTGGAGACAAACCAGACAGCGGCGCCGACGAGGAAGACGATCACGCCGATTTGACCGAGGGTTGTGGCGACGAACTCCTCAATCTGCGTGAGTGAGTTGTTGATTTCGTTTTGTTGGGCGGCAGCGACGCCTGTACTTGCGGTGAACACGATCAGAACGACCAGGGTTCGTGCGATACCTTGTCGATAGTGCATGATTCATCCATCTTACCGACGGTACTAATAACCTTAGATTATCTTATTGAAGTATTTCCCTTGGATGCTAGATAGCGATTTTAATACATAGAAATAGTAAGGAGATTGTATTCAGCCGAGTATTAACGCCGCGAGGAGATTGTTTTCATCACTCTAATTCGCTGGAAAGCCCTGACACAATGACTCTAACAGCTATGCTGAAATTCTTGACCAATGATAAGTGTCTGTGACCGTGCTGAATACACAGCGCGTATCTCGCAATAAAAGGGCGTTCAAATCGAACACTCCCGGTTCGCTCAATACAGGCGGTTCACCGGGCGTCCAGATGCGAATTGAACAGGTCTGGTGGACCACTGAGAGACTCGGATGCTACTTTGAAACGTAGTTCTCATCGAGAGCGACGACTTCGTTCCGTTTCCGATCGACGAAGAGCGCATCCTGCCATTCAGTCTCGTCGGTATCCGTCGCATCCGTGTCCGTAACGTCTTCAAGAGCTTCGAGTCGGGCGACGTTATCGAATTTGGCCGCAGAGAGTGATTCGTGACACTGCTCGCCGATTGCCTCGATTTTGTGCCGAGCTCCACCCGGCACGTAGACGAACTCCATCGGCCCGATTTCGAGCGTTTGATGGCTCCCATCTTCCCGTTCGAGGGTATACCTGGCCCGCCCATCAAGACACATATTTACCTCGTCGAGACCCGGGACGTGTGTATGCCAATCGATCTTTTTGGAGGGCTCCATCTCGAAGTAGAGCAATCTGAACTCGTTTGTTCTGATAACCAGTGGAGTACTCCTAACACCTTCGGAATCCGTATCCTCGGGATTCTCGGTCCCAATCTTGTACATCGTTTGGTCGGGAAGGTGAGTACGGGCAAGTTCCTCGGGGGTCAGTTCTGATTTAGGAACCTCGTCCTTTGTCATAACTGGCCATTATGAAGAATGACCTTATACTTATACATACAGAAGAAAAATGATATAGTGTTTGCAGAGTCTGCGAACATATAATCTACGCCGTGCCAACGAGAGACAAAGGAACCGACTTGCTGCATAGAGCCTCTGGGCGTTGTTTAGACGCCTGAATTTACTGGTTTGACCCCTCGATTGCGCGTTCGATGTTTCGCACCGCTGATTTCATGACAAGTTCGCGGAATTGACCGAACCACGTTCTAGCCCACAGCGTCTCACCGTATCGCTGCCGCAATCCGAAAAACACTGATTCAGCATTCGAACGCTGGTTATACGCCCGATCGTGGATGAGTAAGTTTCTCGCCCATCCTCGGAAACCTGGGCCGCGTTGCGGAATCAGCGGTGTGATACTTTCAGCACGTAACCTCGTGCGAAGTGCTTCCCAGTCGTATCCTTTATCCGCCGCCACAGCCGTCAAATCGTCGAGATTCCGCACCAATACTTGCCAACCAACCTGTGTATCGTGCGGTTGTTTCATCGAACAGTGTATATCTAGAATCGCACTCGTTTCACAATCGACTAGCAGCGTGGTTTTCACTGCCTCGAACGTGTAATCCGTCCGTTTCGCATAGTGCTGGCTCGCTTGGACACGATCCACGCCAGTTGCGTCGATTGCTTGTACATCTCCGAGTTCGTACAGTTCGATCGATGCGTCGAGCATTGCTCGCCACCGCTTCATCGGAATCGCTTGCTTCCGCGCACAGATCGTGGAGAAATGAGGGAGCGTTTCAACGGTTAAATCGAGTGATTCTGTAACTCTCGGCATTTCTCGCAGAACATCCATCAGCTTCCTGTAATCGTGATTGAGATACTCTTTGAACCCCTGAACGGCGAGAATTACCCAGTCGGCATACCCGTCTTTTCCGGGTCGGTATGCCGGAGCTGGCTCGCCAGCGACGGCTTTTTGGGCGAGCGATACAACCTTCTCTGTGAAGCGGGAGGTCATCGTGTGCACAACGAACCCGTCCCGCTTCACTTCCTAGTAAATTTGGTATTTTCTCCGAGCTACTAGCACGACGATATGAGTTCGATCGGTTCTACACTGCCAACGTTTGAGCGTCTAAACAAGGCCTATTCTCTGTATTCAGCAGCCCCGAACTGACAGTGTCACGGTAGTCTGCTAGGCTGGTGCTGCATACACAGCGCGAATGTTGCACGGGACGAAGGCCGATCTACAAGAGTCGATGATCGTTCAGTACAGTAGTTAGACGGACCCCATCGGCTCCCAAGACACACGGGGTGACACAGACGAAGTGGACGAGTAGGAGGGTTACAACGGCGACTCCGTCTCTTCGAGTCCTCTGACAAAGTCTGTTAGCGTATCGGTGAGTGTACTTGCGCGTTCATCAGATTTGAGTCTCGAAAAGCGGACGATGATCATGCTCTCCCCACCCGTGTAACGAACCCTCTCGAGGGTTTCGGTTCCTTCCCAAATCCTGGATACTTCGACCAGTCCATGCACCCTGTGACTGTATGTCTCGCCTTGCTCAATTTCCCGACCCGAATCTGTTGCCTCCGTAGATCTGGACAGATGCCCGATAATATTCCCCGCCGGTTTCTGTTTCGCCTTGTCCACGGGCGGTCTGCTCTCGGTCACCCGAATCGGTTCCCGCGGGTTTCTCATAGGGGCGGTACCTTGAACCCATATTTAAATTCCGAGAACGATGGCAAGCGTTTCCGTTCACTAATGCTACCTTTCATCTGCTGACACAGTTTTAGGGCTGGTTGAAACGATTCCCATTCTCCCAACTGGGAGGATAGGCCGAGCGGAGCGTGCAAAATACACGGCACGAATCGTGCACGATTAATCGATGCTGCGTCCGTCTTACTCGCCGTCAGCCGCTGCGTCCTCGGAGCGCTCGGAGACTGTCACCCAGCCGTCCGCCTCCACGCTTACTTTGTAGCCGTGATACCGAAACTCGACCGTCGAATCCGTGCCGTTCCGGTTGGCCTCGGGGCGCCCGAACAAGGCGTCGTCGATGCCCGCAATGTCCACCACCTCGTAGAGGGGCGGGTTCGTGATCTCAGTGATGGGGACGTCCTCGGCTTCCGCGACTGCGCCGATGATCACTGTAGTCAGATCGCGGGATTCGTCGGGATTGTAGTGGGCTTGCGTCACGAATGTCCAGCTCCCATCTGGTGTACTCTCCCGCCCTGATGCGCCATGCGTGTCGTCGTCGTCGGGAATCTCAGTGCGGTTCTCCTTGGTCTCGGTTGAGGGATTTGAATCAGATCGCTTCTCATCCATCAGTGGTCACTCCAGTTCGTACTCACTCCGTGCGTGTGTTTCTCCTGTAACGCGTCAATACTCGCCCCGGCGCCTTGCAGGACCGCGAGCACCTGCGGGGCGTTTGCGCTCGCGATGATGATCGCCTCGTCACCAGTCTCGTACTCGATGATGTCTAATTCGACCAACTTCGGGACGTGGGCGTGGTGAAGCGAGACGTACATCTCGTCGCGGTCGAACCCGGCGACGTCCGCTTCGGGAATGTCCCGCTCCCAGGCGACGAGTTTAGTCGCCAATTCCGGGAGCGTCCAGCGAGAACTGGAGAGGAGCGAGTAGCAGAGATAGCGTCGTCTCGGATGAGCCAGCGCCTCGTACACGAACTCTAACTCCAGGATTTCCGCCGGCGGTGGATGTGATTTCCGGATGTAGGCCTCGACGTTTCGGCGCAGGTCATCGCCAGCGTCTGGTCGCTCCGATTCGTCGCCCATGGCGTGTGTTAATCCCACACACGCTTAACTCCTCTCAACGCCTATCGAACTGGACGGTCTGGGTTCACTGACAAAGAGGTTCAGCACTGATTCGCGTCAAGCCACGGTGTCAGCAACGCCTCGACTGGGAGCAAATTGGTTCAATCTCCCGGGAGCACGCTGCTGAACCCATCCTCTGTATCTCGCACGACGGTCCTGACTGTATTCTGGTAAGACGTTCAGACAATGCTGAATACACAGAGCGTATAGTGCGGAGTACCTGCCGACGAAACTGGCGTTAGCTATCCATGCGAACCGACCGTGATGTGATTCTGAAAATAGTTGAACGATCTTCTATCACACTGTTCGACTCCAATCTGCACCGAGATCTATACCATTGCCATACCGATACCGATCCCCATTGCCAAATCGTTCATCGCAACTCCCAGGGCTACTCCAACTCCTGCCCCAACTGCGATGCCTTAACCCATTTTATTCTTGGTTCCGTTTTCTCCTTGTTTTCCGGATATATAACCCGCCTCACTTTACTGCATGATAAGTCCCAAGAATACTTGGTCAAATCTCAAAGGAAACCCAATGGGTCCCCCTTTGTTTGCTGTCTCAGTCGAGCCAGTGGCCATGGGTTCGGCAGATTTTGCTGGCTACGTTGTCTCCGTGGTCGGTCTTTTCGGTGACTCACGGGCTTGATGAGTACGATAAATAACTTCGAAGCGAAGCCGCTAAACTCATCGAAATCGGTCGATTCATCGATCGAGTTCCTCGATGAGTGCTTCGAGCGACTGGATGTGGGTTTCGAACAGCTCTTCGCCACGGTCGGTCAATCGATAACTCGTCTGTGGGCTCCGATCCACGAACTGTTTGGTCACGGTAACACAATCAGCGTCTTCCATCTTCTGGATGTGACTGGCCAGATTTCCCTCGGTAATGCCGAGTTCGGTTTTCAGGTCCGTAAAGGTCGTCTCACCGTTCGCATACAGGTGTGCGAAAATTTGCAATCGTGTTTGTTGGTGGACAAGCTTGTCGAACTCCATATTATACCCGTGAAAGGACGACGTACGAGCCGATGTTATGTGTAGCAAAACCGATTCCGAGCACGGCGAACTCCCACCCGGTGAGGAGAGGGACGTGTGGGATAATCGCGGCTAACACGAGCAGCCAGCCGCCTCCGATATAGAACGCATAGCGGTCGGCTGTCCGGATGTTGTAGGCAGCGAGCAGCTGGCCCATGTACAGATAGGCGATGCCGCTGATTGCGCCGCCAGCGACTACCCCCACTACGATCAAGTCTTCAAATGCGAGCTGTTCTAAGATGGGGAGGAGTCCGACGGCGAGGGCCAAGGCTCCCGCACCAGACGTGATATTCCACGCGGTCCAACTCGGAATGCCGGTCGTCGGTCGATCGTATTCGTGGAGAATCCGCCACGCCACGAGTTGATGGGCGGAAAACACGCTGACGAGGAAAACGACGAGTAGCGGAGAGAACCCTTCGCGGAGTCCGAGTTGTACGATTGGGAGGGCAATCCCCAAGCCGATGCCTTCGACGAGCCAAAAGCGCCACCAGTAGGGGTATTCCTCCGCCAATCCCATCGCTTCCTTGATCTGGCCGAGTTCCTCCTGAAGTCCCTCGGCACTTGGTTCTGTCTCGGTCATGCAGATTGGCACCCACCCACTACTCGAGTGCGTTTCGTGTAGCGGTTGAAGCAGTTGGTGTCCGTCGATTCCGGTGGCATGGATCACAATACACCACACAATGCAAAATAATTTCCGATAAAAAGTGAGTTTGCAATGCAAAGTACTATGTCTCATCCTCTCAGTAGTACAGCCGTAATGTCGAAAAAAGTCAATTCTCGGTCGCCTCGACTCGGGCGGATCGGCGTCTTCGTTGTAGGCCGCGAAATAGTGGCCTTCTTCGTGCTGACGCTGGTCCTTTCGTGGACGGTATGGGCACCTGGAGCATTGGGGCTCGTCGATTTCGATTCGCTCACGCTGCTTGTCGTTGTCGTCGGCGGCTTCGGTCCGTTGGTCGCGGCGGCGCTCGTGACGTGGCTCGTCGGTGGGTCGCTACGAGCCTGGATCGGGCAGGTGCTCCGCTGGCGCGTCCGTCCTCGGTGGTACCTCGCCGCGCTCGGAGTTCCACTCGTCGTGTTTGCGGCGACGAGTATCGTCTATCTCGCGCTCGGGAATGCAATCGAGCCGTCGGATGTTCTCCAGCAGGTGCCGGTCTACGCGCTGCCGCTCATCTTCGTTTTCAATATGGTGTTCGTGTTCCTGCTGGGTGGTGGGCAAGAGGAACTGGGGTGGCGTGGGTTCGCCCTGCCGCGACTGCTCGACCGGTTCGACGCAGTGACCGCGAGCCTCGTAATCGGTGTCGTATGGGCGATCTGGCACCTTCCGTTGTTCATGATGGAAGGAACGAGCCAGTACAGTGGCCAGTTCGTTCCGTACGCGACCACCGTGCTGGCGCTGTCGATTCTGTTCACGTGGCTCTACCGGGCCACCGGACGCAGCGTGTTGCTGGCGATGATTCTCCACGCCAGCTACAACAGCGCGCCGGTGGTGATTCCGTTCCAACCGGCCCAGACCGGTACTGTGGACTGGCTCCTGGCAGCGAGCGTCTGGGTGCTTGCGCTCGGTCTGGTGGCCGTCTATGGCCGCGACCTCCGTTTTGGTGACTCCGAGGGCTCTGAGACGGTGGATGGCCGTGTCCCACCGACTACCTGACTGGGTTTCGGACAGTCTGAAGGGTGTCGGAATACGGACGATTCGGCTGTGGTCACCGGGAGATCACCCGAGTATAGTTCAATGGAGTGGTCCCCAGCGTAGTGTATGTCTGTGAACTGAATTGGCACTGATAATCTCGTTCTGTGAGGACGAGGTTCAACATTGTCTCCAGTAACTACGCATGTCTACTGAACGGCTGTTTCGTTTCGAATGTCCTGAAACGAACGATGACTGTCTGCTGCACACATCCTCTGTATCTCGCACGACGGTCCTGACTGTATTCTGGTAAGACGTTCAGACAATGCTGAATACACAGCGCGAATGGGGCAGGGCTGAGGGTTGATCTGTAAAGGGTTGGTCGGTTAGTACAGGCGGGGTACGCCCTGTCCAGCCAAGACTACGCATCTCTCACAGGAGTACCTACAACTCCTCTTTTAGTTATCCAAATAACTATTTCCGGGCGAGTCTAAATAATTCAACAAATGAGACGACGACGGTATCTACTTGGATTGCTCACGGTACCAGCTGCTGGCGTAGCGGGGTGTCTTTCACGTGATTCAAGTCCGGATGACGGAACTGATTTGACCCCCGAGGATGACCGAGACGTCGAGACGGTTGCCACGGAGACGTTCGACGACGATTTCACCCCAATCTGTGCCGAAGGTGAATCTCTCGAATCGGATATTGAGGGATTATACGCGGAACTCGTGACGGATCACGAGTTTTTCAGAGACACAGAGAGCGGTCGATACGGCGTTCGTGGTCGAATTGCGGCGAGGGAAGATGGGAGTTTTCCGGAGGTCCAAGCAGAATTTTCCGACGAGTCCCATGCAAAGGATACAGGATTCCGCGTTGCTGAGGACGAGACGTATTTGTTCACGGTGGTGACTTCTGAAGGCGAGCCCAACGCGATAGATGGGTATTCGCTCACCGTCGAAGAAGGCGGGGTTGACGATATCGGGACTGTCCCTGAGGAGTACGCAACGATTGATGGGGAGTGGGGCCAGATTGGAACGTACGCTGACGTTTCGGTGTATGGATACGCTGGGACAGTTACCAATGATCACACGAAGGATGTCAGGCTATACCCACACCTGAAGGCGTACCTCGATGAGACGACAGTGGCATACGCTGGCAAAAGTACTGAATTTTTTGACGATCTCGCTCCGGGAGACACGCAAACAGTCTACTTCCCCTATCCACGATGCGATCCCGCGAAAATTGACCACGTTGAGGGATGGCTCGAGTGGTCGACGATGAATAACCCGTAGCTCGCTTCGCGGAAGAAACGAAGAATCTCTCTTGAAGCCAGCAAATCCAATCAGTCTCTCGCAATAGTGTTGATCACTGGCCATAATTCAAAGCCAGATATAATTGGGTGACACAACCAGTAAGCACCCGTATGTAGCGGTTGGTTCCGGGCTGAGTGTGTGAAATAAACAGTGCTACCGTGCTGCATCCATCCTCTGTATCTTGCACACCACTTCTGACAGCAGCTCGGTAGTTCGTTGTGCCTCTGCAAGATACAAAGTGTGGATCTGTCACGGGATTGTGCCGCCGTACGACGAAAATGGGAGCAGACCGGCACGTTTAGGATGATTCAGTTCGTTTCGAGTAAAATGACCAGGCTCCCGAGCGTCGAGTCAATCGCTGTCATCGGGCCGGTGCTGGAGGCAGTCGTCACCGTCCGACCGATACTGGCGACCGTTGGAGCGTTCTCGAGGATTGCGGGGCTTCTGGTCACGGGCGTGAGCGCCCCAGAACGACGACGGAGACGACGAGCCTGTCGCCGGGAACAAGCTGCCAGCGATGATTGAAACCAGAGAGATGCGGGCCGTCGTCATGCGTGGCTTTGGCTCGCCCGACGTCCTCGAACTCACGGCGGTCGAGAAGCCGACACCCGCGGACGACGAGGTGCTGATACGGACCCGTGCGACGACCGTGACCGCGGGCGACTGCGAGTTCCGACGGCTCGACCTCCCGCTCTCCTTTCGGCTCCCAGTCTGGCTCTACGTGAAGCTCTGGAAGGGGAATCGGGTCGTCCCCGGGCAGGAGGTCGCCGGGGAGATCGAATCGGTCGGCGACGACGTGACGCGATTCGTGCCGGGCGACCAGGTGTTCGCCGCGACGTCGTTCCGGTTCGGCGGGGCTGCCGAGTACGTCTGTCTCCCCGAGTCGTATCCCATCGCGAGGATACCGGAACCCATGACCGTCGAGGAGGCCGTCACGCTGCCGACGGGCGGACTGAACGCGATGCACTTCCTGCGGAGCGCGAACGTGGAGGACGGCGACGCGGTCCTGATCAACGGGGCCGGTGGCAGCATCGGCACGTACGCCGTCCAGATCGCTACGGCCTGGGGAGCCGACGTGACGTGTGTTGATAGCGGAGAGAAGCTGGACGTGCTGCGCTCGCTCGGGGCGAACTACGTCGTCGATTACACGCGAGAGGAGTTCACCGACCGCGGCGAGCGCTACGACGTCGTCGTCGACGTCGTGGGTACGAGTCCGTTTTCGCGCACACTGCGCTGTCTGTCGATCGATGGTCGCTACGTCCTGGGCAATCCAACGCTGCTCGGGCGAATCAGGGGTGGTTGGACGAACTTAACCGGCGAGAGAATCGTCATCTCGTCCCTCGCCGGGTACGCGCCCGAGGACGTGGAGGCCCTCGTCGAACTCGTCGAAGCGGGCGAAGTGAGAGCGGTCGTCGACAGGCGATATCCGCTCGACGAGATCGCCGACGCTCATCGATACGTCGAGAGTGGACGGAAAACGGGTAACGTGGTCATCGACGTGGTGTGATACGGTCCGATTGGGCGCCCACCGGGAAGTGTCGGTCGACCGACTCCTACTTTAGGGGACCGAACTCGTCGAGCGCCGCGGTGATCACTTTTCCCTCCGCCTTCTGGAGGTGATCGCTCGCCGTCTGTGGCGCACAGCCGAGCTCGGCGGCGATCTCTTTCAGCGTGGCACCGCGGGGCTGTTCGTAGTATCCGAGGTCGGCGGCGATCTCGAGAGCTTCGCATTGGCGAGCGCTGAGACTCGCCCATGCGGTGTCGATGTTTCCGCGGAATTCGCCGATCTCCTCGATGGTGACCACCATGTCCACCGGATCATGCTCGAACATCTCCTGGAGCTGGGCGGGGTCGCCGATGACGCGGGCACGCATCATTCCGTCGCGGTAGACGACCGGCATCCGCGGGATCACGCCGTGAACGCCTGTTTCGTGGCGTTGAGCTTCGACCAGTGGCTCCCCCTGCGGCTTGATGACGACGAGGACGTAGCCGGCGTCCTCGCCTACGTGGACGGTCTCGACGGCCTCAATCGCTTGAATGTCCGAGGCCTCGGCAGCCAGGGCGGTCACGTCACCGTCGATTGCCACGAAGAACGTCTTGTAGTCATCGAGCGCCGTCATCATCTCTAGGACGCGCCCTTCCTCGATGGACGGCGAATGCGCGAGCAACGCGAAGATGGGCGGTGCGTCCTCTCGGTCCGCCCGGACGGTGGCCCGAAGGTGTTTCACGCCAAGCTATCGCGCCACGCCACGATAAATGGAACGGCTATATCCTAAAAAACGCTCTTCGACGCCGCGTGCGTCTACATTACCGATGAACTTCATACCGGAGGCATCAGATGCGGTACCGGGCGGCGACAGAACAGATCGATCGGTGCGGTCGGCGAGCGTAATCGGCGGCATCGGTCTCATATTGATGCTCGTCCCCGCGCTCTTTGGCACGCTCGTCGTTGTGAAGGGGCTCGTGACGCCCGGCGACGCCACGGCGACCGCCCTCGCCATCCAGGACGCCGCGGGGATGTTCCGTCTCGGGATCGCAGGCTTGCTCGCCGTCGCGATCCTCGACGTGATCGTCGCGTGGGCGCTGTACACCGTCTTCGAGCCGGTGAACAGGCGCATTTCGCAGCTCGCCTTGCTCTTTCGCGTCGTCTACGCCGGCGTCTTCGTCGTCGCAATCAGCCAGCTCGTCGGCGTAATCGGGACGCTGACCGACCCCGACGCGCCGGCCGCCTACACGACTGACCAACTCCATGCACAGGCCATGCTCGACATCAACGCCTTCAACGACATTTGGAACGCCGGCCTGCTGCTGTTCGCCGTGCACCTGCTCCTACTCGGTTACCTAGCGTACCGGGCGGACTATGTGTCGACGCTCATTGGAATCCTCCTCGCTATCGCCGGGTTCGGTTACGCCATCGACAGCATTGGTGCCGTCCTTGTCGCCGACTACTCGCTCCAGGTGACCATCGTGACCTTCGTCGGCGAGATCGTCTTGATCGGCTGGTTGCTGCTCAGGGGCCGCCGCGTGTCAGTGGACGCCGAGGATGCCACGTTGAACCCTCGGAGGGATTATGGCCGGTGAATTGAAGCGACAGGCCTGCAAGGCACCCGGCAGTACCACCCCACTTCGTGTGTAAGGATTATGAGTTACTCATAGTATCCCCCGAAAAATCCCACCCCCTCTGAAGAGACAGATGCCTCGATGCGTGTTGAGCATCAATACGACGGAGATACACCGGCCAGCATTGCAATCTTGGAAGCCATCGCTACCATTGAGGACGTCGATCCAACGGACTCGCCAACTGACCTTGGGACCACGCTCTATGATCAAATTGATCCACAGCACTTGACCAATTCGTCACCGGGAACAACGGTGACAGCGCTGTTACTGTAGATTTGACGGTTCACAACGCTATCAGTACGATGTGCGAGTACATGATTCCGGTCAGCTCGTTACTGAGCGGATCACGTAGCCAAGAGCAGGAATTTGAAACCGCACAGTAGGCACTTCTACTGGGAAATACATTCATTCCACACGAGGTGAAACAAACAATTCGATCGTGCTAAACTCATTCTTTGGATTCATCAGGCACCTCCTATCAATTTCCAAGGCCTTCAACAGAGCCACTCTAACCCAATAGAGACAACGAAAATATTTCGTGAAACGAAGAATCTCAGCAAATCGCTTTGCTTTTTCTATGTGAAACATGATAATTATCGAGTCCAATCTGGATTGAAGCATAGAATTTTAAGCATTGGTACTAGGATGGAAGCATATGGCTGATTCAAACCCACCAGACGAGGAGGGGGCAAGCGGCCGAAACCCTCCATCGGCAGGGCCAATGGAATTTTCGACGTATAATATTCCGACAGACCTCACCGCCTTCCAGACCCATCTCCTCTGTCTCATCCACCGATTCGGTCCCGTCGAAGGAGTAACTCTCCAGAACGCCCTCGAAGACCTCTACCCTGAAGACATCAATCATGGACGGTTGTACCCGAGCCTCGACCGGATGGTCGACTCTGGACTGATCACCAAGCAGACGAAAGAAAAAGACAAACGCCGGAAGGAGTACGCCCTTACTGGTCGAGGCGAGTGGGTTGCAGAGGAATATCTCCTGTTCGTACGGGAGATGATTGCTCCTCCTGCTGAATAAACAACCTGTAAATCCAATTTGTTCGAAAACGCGATAATCGAGGGATTATTTCGAGCGTCCGGTTCTCACAGGAACCTAAGGATTTCCTCGAGGAATTGGGGGCGAAAGCAGGAGTTCATCGACTATTTGGAGTTTGGACTCGTCGAACGGGATTTCAGAGAATTGTTTTGATCAGTCGCGAAGCTCTGCGACCGACTGACCGACCTCTCGGACGTGATCACTTCGCTCGAGATCGAGTTCCTCGGCGAGGTAGTCGACTGTCTCTTCGAGGCTCATACGTGAAGGAAGCGCTGCGAGCTGTATAAACCTAGTGCTGTACCATGACTACGGAAAAGAGTTCCATCGATACGGCTGTGAAAATTGCTGAAACGTTATTCTACGCTTGAATCGCTTACCTAAGCAGAGAGAGACTCAACTTCGCAACGATTCCCGGTGAGTGCGATAAACAAGTCGATAGGGGTGTGTCCCTGCCGACTCGGGCTGCTCTGAACAAATCGACAGAGGTGCTCCTTGTAACTCCTCTCAGTAATTTAGATCGCACATAAGGTGTGTTCAACCCACGCAATTAACCAACATGCACGAGGCAACCATCCTGTGTTGGTTAACCATGTCTGGTAATTCTGTGAATTCGTCTCTATAGTCATCTCCAGATGTTTCTGCTCACCCATTTTGGCATACTATCGAAAACCAACGGAAAACACCTGTCTCCTTCAGTTGCCCCTCCAAAGACTTCCAGGTTCCACTTTAGCGTGTCGTGGGAGCTGTCCTTCCCCGCGTTCTGCACTTGCTTCCGATCGTGAAATAGCGTGCGCTTGCGCTGGATATCGGGGAAGTCGATGGAAATACGCGCTCCGGTACCCGCTAGCCTTCGACGCTGAGCGGGATAGTCCACAGTGGAAACTGCGTCCTCTGCGCCGTGCTCGTCTCAAAAGGCGCTATCAGCGTGTTCCCAGTCCTCGTAGTACTCGCGCTGGTGTTCGGTGAGATCGTCGATTTCGACGTCGAGCGTCTCGAGTTTGCGGTTGGCGACGGCCCGGTCGAGGCGGTCGGGCATCGCGTACAGTCCTGGTGTCAGGTCTTTCCCCTCGCTCGCTAACATATCGCGGGCCGCTTCAAACATCATCGCAAACGTCGTGTCCATCACCTCGGCAGGGTGTCCATTGCTGTGCGGGCCGGTGAGGTTGACGAGACGGCCGTCTGCGAGGACGTTGATCCGGCGACCGTCGGGGAGGTGATAGCGGGTGACTCCGTCGCGCGGTTCGGTGACCCGGTCGGCGGCAGCCTCGATATCCGCGACGACGATTTCGACGTCGAAGTGGCCGGCGTTCGCGAGGATCACGCCGTCGGGCAGCGCGTCCAGGTGGTCCCCGCGAACGACGTCGCGATTCCCGGTGGAGGTGATTACGTAGTCGGCCTCACGGGCAGCCTCAGCCATTTGTGCGAGTCGGTGGCCGTCCATGTGTGCCTCGAGCGCCTTGCGCGGGTCGACCTCGGTTACGATCGTCTGGGCGCCCATTCCCCTGGCCTTTCGGGCGATGCCACGCCCGCAGTAGCCGTAGCCGGCGACAACGACGGTCTTCCCCGAGAGCATCGTGTTCGTCGTGATCATCACGTTCGACAGCGAGGATTCCCCGGTGCCATGGACGTTGTCGAAATAGTGTTTCATCGGCGTGTCGTTGACGCCGTAGACGGGAAACGAGAGCATGTCGTCGGCCTCCATCGCCTCGAGGCGGGTGATGCCGGCGGTCGTCTGCTCGCCACCGCCGAGTACCGTTTCCGCGATTTCGGGGTGGTCGGCGTGGACTTTCACGATCAGCTCACAGCCGTCGTCGAGGATGAAATCCGGCTCGCGCTCGAGTAGTTCGTGTTGACCGGCGGCCCACTCTTCGTCGCTCATCCCGGCCTCGACGAACGTTTCGATACCGTCCTGGTCACGGAGGGCGTCGACGACCGCCGCCTTCGTGCTGTGGGGCTCGCTTCCGGTGACGAGTACCGTTGCGCCGGCGTCCCGAAGCGTCTCGACCAGCACGCCCGTCTTTTGCTCGAGGTGGGAGGCTAACGCGACGCTGTAGCCGGCCAACGGCTGCGTCTCGCCGTACTCGGCGGCCAGCGATCGGAGAATCGGTGTGTAATCGCGCGTCCATGCGAGCGGATCGGTGTCGTCCGTCATATCCTACTCACGGTACCGCCGACGCATAAACGCTGGCACCCCGCCCGTCGGTTACCCGTTTTTCGTCCGAGCGCCGACCAACTGATAAACTATCTCGAGATATGGATGCTAAAACTCCTTGTCGTGATCGTGGTGACCTCGGGCTGGATTCGCGCCGGTACGTCCTGCGCCCGGGGGGTGTACTTCACGGGGCTCATTCCCGCGGTTGACGCGTTCACGTACGCGGGGACGCCCACCTGGTTCGGCGGCAAGTGGATCTAAACCGTCCCGTAGCCCTGTAGACGCAGGGCAATCGCGCCGACCGCGAGTGCGATGCCAAACCCAGCTGTCGCCCAATCGGCCGCCGTGAACGGCTGTTTGTTGTAGAACGAGCGCTCGCCACGTGTGTCGAATCCGCGGGCCTCGAGGGCCATCGCCTGGGTCTGGACGTTACGAATCGCGGTCATGAACACTGGAATCATAAGCGGGATGTAACTCCGCAGCAGGGTGACGGGGTTGCGTCCGCCGGGTTCGTGGCCGCGGGCGGCCTGGGCCTGCCGGACTGTGTTGGCCGACCCCAGAAACGTCGGGAACAGCCGCAGGGCGGTGCCGACGGCGAAACAGAACGCGTAGGGCAGGCCGAGCGAGCGCATCCCGGCGACGATCTCTTCGTTGGAGGTGGTTGTGACGAACAGCAACCCGCCAACGATGAACGCGGCGATCCGCTCGGAGCGCCCGAGTGCGAACAGCACCTCCCGTTCGGTGAGGGTGCCCAGGGGCGTCTCGAGAAGGGGCGCCCCGCCTCCATGGGTGAACGCCGGCCAGACGGCAAAGCCGATCAGGAAAAGTGCGACGACGATGAACGACAGTCGCTTGAAGTTCGGCCAGCCACCGACGGCTACGAGTGCGAGAAACGTTGCCGCAAGCGGAACGAACACCCAACGCGGGTCGCCGAAGACGTACGCCGCCACAAACACGCCCGTGATGAGCGCGAGCTTCGAGCGGGCGTTCAGCCGGTGGAGGAACGTCTCCCGGTCGACGTACAGCGACGGCGAGGCGCTCATGACTCCTCACCCCCGAGATCCTCGCCAAGTGGTGGTTCGGACCGTCTGGCCACCCGCGGTTCGCCTGTTTCCTCGCCCCCGAGACCGTCGACGACTTCGGCGACCGAGAGGGCGGGGAGGGCGTCCGACTGGCCGCTCTGACGGGCCAGTCGGTTCGAAAGGGCGACCGACTGGGGTGGCTCGAGTTCCCAGCGGCCGAGCAGCGACTCGTCGGCGAACAGTTCCCGCGTCGTGCCATCGAATACCTTCTCCCCGTCGGCCATCACGACTGTCCGAGGCGCGTAGCGCGCGACGGTGTGCATGCTGTGGGTAACCATCACGACGGTGAGCCCCTGCTCGCGGTTGAGCCGGGCAACGAGATCCATGAATCTCGCGCGTTGAGTCGCATCGAGGCCGGTCGTCGGCTCGTCGAAGACGATCACCTCGGGATCAGTCGCCAGAATCGACGCCAGGGCGACCCGCTGGCGCTGGCCCTTCGAGAGAGTGAACGGATCTGCCTCCTCGAGGCCGTCGAGTTCGACCGTCGCGAGCGCCTCGGAGACGGCAGCCTCGAGTTCCTCGCCAGTCATCCCGAAGTTCTCGGGGCCGAAGGCGACCTCGTCGGCGACAGTGTCGGCAAATATCTGGTGGTCCGGGTTCTGGAAGACGTAGCCGATCGACCGTCCGATCTCGCTCATCGAGCGGTCACCGACCTCCAGACCCCGCCAACGCGCGCTACCAACATCGGGGGTGAGCAGCCCGTTGAGGTGCTTCGCAAGCGTCGTCTTCCCGCTGCCGTTGTGGCCGACGATCGCGACGACCTCTCTGTCGTGAATCGTGAGGTCAACGTCGTCAACCGCGCGAATCGTCTCCCGGTCGGTCTCGTACTCGTGGACGACCCCCTCAAGGTCGAAGACAACGTCGCCGGGATCAGTCCCGGTGCCGGCAGGAGCGCCGATCGGGGCGTCTCCCTTCCTTGCGGGGGGCGTCCACTCGAGGTCGCTGTCGGCGACCGCGGGGACTGCCTCGTCGACGAACAGCGGGCGGTCTTCACGGGGCCAGCCGAGGCGGTCGAATACGTCGACAACCGGAGGGACGGCGACGCGAGCGGTGCGCAGCGCCTCGGAGTCGGTGAACACCTCCCGGGCGGGCCCCTGCCGGAACACCCGGCCGGCCCGCAACAGAACGACGTGATCGGCCAGTAGCGCCTCCTCAATCTCGTGGGTGACCAAGACAATCGTCTCCGGGCCCTCCCACCCGCCCGGTCCACTCTTCCCGTCGTGAGTGGCGAGAGAACGGATCACCTCCAGGGTGTCGCGGCTTCCGGCCGGATCGAGGTCGCTCGTCGGCTCGTCGAGCAGGAGCAACTCGGGCTGGTTGGCAACGACGCCCCCGAAGACGAGACGCTGTTTCTGTCCGCCAGAGAGAGCGTCCGGCGGCCGTCGGCGATCGAGTTCTTCGAGACCGACGGTCTCGAGGGCATGGGCGGTCCGCGGGCCAATTTCTTCGGGTGGAACCGCGAGGTTCTCGGGGCCGAAGGCAAGTTCACTATCGACGCTCGTCCCGAACAGTTGTGCCTCGTAATCCTGAAGGACCATACCGACGGTGGCGGCCATCTCGGGGACGCGTGCGGCGGTCGCATCCCGGCCAATCACTTCGACGTCGCCGGCGAATGAGCCAGTGATGAAGTTGGGGATGATCGCGTTGAACGTCCGCAACAGCGTCGATTTCCCCCCGCCGCTGGCGCCCATTACGACGGTGAACGTCCCCGTGGCGATTTCAAGGTCGAGCCCCCTCAGGACCGCCCCGTCCCGCTTGTCGGGGTCGTAGGCCGCGTCGTCGGTGAACGACTCGGCTGGTGGAAGTTCGAACTCCCGATCGTAAGAGAAGACCACCTCCTGGAGCGTGGCCGCCGTCGCGTCAGAGTCGGTGTCCATGATATCAGCTACAGGGTGGGTCAGTGACTAAAGTGACCCGGGTTAGCCTAGCAGCTTCGAGAGACGTTCGCCCGAAATTGCCGTCAGACCGAGCACGATCAGGAACGCAATCGCGCCGAGGGCGATCTGGAGGGTCGCCCCACCTTCGCCGAAGGTTTCGGCCTGATCAGCGGCGAACGGGACGTCCTGAAGCCCCAGCGAGATGGCGATCCCGACGGCTAACCAGGCGATCGCGACCAACAGGAGGCCGACAGCGGCGGTCTGAGCGCGTGTCGCCCCTGCCTCCGGAAGATCATCGGCGTGGAGGAGATCAGGGTACAACAGTCCCATCGACTTGATCCGCGGGTAAGTCAGATACAAAAGCGGCGGTCCGAGGATGAGTGCGGCGATCGTGTTGTTCAGGAAGATGATCGTCCCGAGCACCGAGAAGGGGAACAGTCCCAGCAGTTCGAGTCCCCAGGCGATGATTGCCGCACACACGGCGGAGGCGGCGACGGCGATCAGGACGAACTCGACGAACTGGCGGACAGGACGCTCACGGAAGTCGGGTTCGACGTTGCTCGAGAGCGGGCCAAGGTTCCCCCAGAGCTTGTAGCCGATCAGGCCGAAGAAGAAGTTCCCAACGAACCCGAACGCGCTGCCGGGGCCGAACTGTCCCGCGAAGATGTCGTTGATCAGATTACCAATGGCCGACCCCCACGCGGCCGCTGGGCCGAACATAAGTCCGAAGATCACTGGAATAACGTTTCCTGGCCGGACGGCCGTTATGCCGGGGATGATGACGAACCCGGCGAAGGGAATCAACAGTGCAACGTACACCGCCGCGACGACCGCGACGAGCATGATCATCCGCGTATCCCGCCACATCGTGACAAGCTCTCGCATTGGAGTACATGCCGCACACCCACTACTTAACAGTAGCTAATTGAAAATCGTGACTACCCCCACGACTGAAGTCGTGGGCTTTCTCCTCGAATCTGTGAAACTGGCGTACAGCGTGAATTGCTCAAATCGATTGTATCCCAACAGTCTGGGTTGATACCCCGAATGCGAGATGCATCTTCATCGCAAAACAAACATCGCCACCACGAATCAGATGCTCGTTGACGTCCCGATTGGGCTTTATGATGAAAACGACGACGAAACTGGTGAGCGAGGCCGCGACTGTGACACGTTCGCACGCCGCGTTCTCGGATCAAGGTCCTCGAGCGTATTTACGCCGCCAGCACGGCAGGCCGCGCAGGAAGCTACCCAAGATCGATCACACGAGACGGTTTCGAACACGAACCGAAAAATCGTTGAGAAGGGCCTCTCGATCCAGGCGTACCACATCGCCCCCGGTATCGACGAAATCGACTCATTTCTCACGCCTGATGACGACGATGAACGGCAACTCCGGCGCGAACGAATAGATGAAGCACATCCAGAAGTGTGCTTCGCTGCGTTCGCTAGTGATCAACTCCAGTACTCGAAAGCGAGCGCAATCGGATTCGGAGAACGCCTTTCAGCTCTGGAGAACGTTATTGATGAGCCTGGCGAGATGTTCCGCGCAATCAGCCGCGACCTCGTAGACCGTGCGGAGGATTTCAAAGTTAGCGCTATTGACCCCGATGACGTCCTTGATGCGATGGCTTTAGCCGTCGCAGCCTCGGCGGACGAGTACGAGCGACAGACGCTCCCTGAGGACCCGCCAACTGATTGTCTTGGTCTCCCGATGCAGATCGTATATAGAGCCGAAAACTCGTTCGAAAGTAGCTAATCAAGCGAGACCGTGACTGGTATTGTAACGAGAGCGTTCGTGTATCTCGGGAGTATGATATCAGTAGCTCAATGGCAGTATCTAGTTAGGCCAGTTTGAGGAACGAGCAGGTCGTGGAAGTAGTTTGGAATGATGCTCACGGACCTGCTCAGCGGTCATACGCAGCGGAATTTGATGAATGGTGGGAGCGCGAGCGGACGGCGATTGCGCCAGGGTGTTCATCATCCACCTTCACACGACCGGTTGTTCACTTTGAGAGATACAAGCGATTCTCCGCTTACTCGGCGTTGAACGGTTTCACTAGGTCATCTGTCAGTGGGTGAATCGACTGGCTGACAGCATACCAGACCCGCCGAGGGCGAAACTCTCACGGGTCGCGGTTGATGAGACCGCTGTCGAGATCAACAGCGACTTGTATTGGGTGTATGATGCAATAGAAATCGACTCTCGGTCACTCCTCAATGTCGCAGTCTTTGGACGACGAAGCACCGATCCAGCCGCTGCGTTCCTGTACCGATTGACCGAGAACCACGAGCTCACTGACGTTCTGATTCTCATCGATGGCTACGGCTATCTCACTGCCCTTTGCCGATCTGGATTGAGCGATCACCTCAACTACGTCAAGCAGAACCCGATCGAGAAGTGGGTTCACACGTTGAATATATGGATTGACCGTTTTCATAACACGTGGGCAGGAAGTCGGGTGAGCGTCAAAAGATAGATTGAACAGTTTGTACACTACTATAACAATCAACGACCATATCAATTACTCAACGAACAGACGCCAACGGAGGTGCCAGAGTAGACGGTGCCTATGGTGACATTTTATCAATCCAAATCACTAGTCCAATCTTCTACACATTCGGTGTTGAACTGGTATACTCGACTATCCATAATTGGACCCGCAAAGCAGACTTAGAGCTCGAGTCTAGAAGAAGCACAGATCACGCTTCAGTTGATGAGACGTCGATACGATTCAACGATGGACAATGGTGGCTGTACGTCTCTGTGATTCAGCCCCAAACGATTTCCTGCATACGAAGCTCGATCCGACCAGAAACAAGGCTCTTGCGAGTACCTTCCAGTAGGAACTATCCAAGAAACACGGCGCAGACGACGCTGTGGCTATCGTTCGTAGCGACCGATCGTTGAACTACGCCTGTCAACGATATGGTCTCGATTTCAGAAACGAACGGCACGTAAATCGAGACAGTAGCGATCGTATCAACCACCAGGTAAAACGACGTACCTCTTTGTGTTCAAACTGTTTTAATCATGCTCTCACGATTGAGTGGTTGGTTCGACTGAAATTTTCGATGGCGTAGGACCAGAACGCACGACATGAAATTACATCAATTCGACTTCAAAATGACCTGTGAAAGATATTGGAATGCGTCTCACTTCAGATATACCCAGCAGACCGCGTTTCAATGTCTCGAACAGGGGCGTGTACGTTCAGTCTCCGTATACAGGCCAACGTAATTCTCGAATTCAATCGATGTCCTATATGGGTTACAAACATAACGTTGTAATAGTTGGTTAGGGAGGAGATGAGAACAAATCCGACGTGATCGCAGCAATGATGGTACTGTTCAACGACCGAATCTACTGATCGATAGCGATTGTATCGAGCGTGATGCAGACAAGATCCAACGAATACCTATGTCCTTCTCGCAAGACCCGAGGATGGCACTCACAACGATTTCGAACCACGATTGACCGCTCAGAATAGACCGACGTTGCGTCGGTTACGGACGGTAGAATCGAATTGATTCTACGATCCATCGAACCAGGGCACACCTGACGATAACACCAGTACGATTGTTATGCTGTATTACCAGCGATCAGTAGAAATGTTAGTACTCCCACTACCTTCCCTGCTCAAATGCCCTATCCTATCGGAGCGTCAGTTGCGGCATATGTGGGATGTTGGCGAATACCGTTCCACATCGTCGCATATGGGTACTAGTCCTATTGATGCCGCGATAGTGTTCTTCATATTCACGGTTTTTAGATTTGAATCGGACGTTCGTGGTGAATTTTGGCTAATACAGCTAAGCACAGAAATCAACAGTGGTAACTACCTATACAGGTGTTCCGAATTACGGAACGACTTTCGAACGTGCTTCTACGTTCCGTTCGAGGCCGCGTTACCATGTGGTTCGGTACGAGTTACCGACTCCCCGATTGGCCGAGAACGACCTGAAACAAGCCACGAAGTGGCAAACTTGCTCGTCTCGATACGTTGTGACAATACGAACCCGCTTGTCGATCCGAACCGGTGTCCTCTAGGCTGGGACAGGAAATTCATCCTCTCAGGAGGACGCTAGCAGCGCAGGACGTTATCGCTCCGAAACCGTTGCGTGTGCTCGGTGGGCACAGGTCGCTTTGCGAGGTCTCTAGAATTCGCCCGGTGGTCGCCCGTATTCGACAATAGCGAACTGACGCGTCATCTCAGAACGCATCCAGCGGAAATCCACGCGAGACGTGGTTCCTCACGTGTTGGTCGTCCAGGTGAAGACGGATTCGAGATCATGCGGGATGTGTCCGCGTCCGCAGTCGGCTCGCTTCAGATAGGCCGATAAATCGTCACGGAATGTCGGGTCTGCACACTCATCAACGAGAACCTCCGCACACTCGCGGGGCGATAGCGCGCGCAGGTCCGCGACGCCATGTTCAGTCACAACGATTCCGAAGTCGTGCTCTGTATGATCGACGTGCGGAACCATCGGCACGATTCGGGAGATGCTTCCGTCGGCGGCGGTCGAGGACAGCGCAATCACCGAAACTTGACCGTTCCGGGTGAAGTCGCCGCTGCCGCCAATCCCGTTGACGATCTGCGATCCATTGATGTGCGTCGAGTTCGCGTGTCCGTATAGGTCCACTTCGAGCGCGCTGTTGACCGAGACGACGCCGAACTTGTCTACGAGTTCCGGTCTGTTCGAGAGCGAAGCCGGTCGGAGAATCACGTTTTTGGCGTACCGTTCCGCGTTGTCGAACAATCTATCCTGGCCCTCCTCGGAGAGCGCGAACGAAGTCGCACTCGCGACTTCGAGTTTCCCGGCGTCGAGCATGTCGAGCAGTCCGTCCTGGATGACTTCCCCGTAATACACGATGTCGCGGCCACCGAAGTCGACGGAACGAAATGCGCCCATGAGCGCATTTCCGAGACCGCCGACACCGAACTGTAAGTGAATGCGTTCGGCCATGGCGGGGTTTTGGGTACACTCGGTTTTGAGGAAGTCCGTGAGGTTCTCGGCGATCGCTTCATCGACTGGCGTCGGGTCGCGGAACTCGTACGGTTGATCGCGGACGTTCGTTTCGACGACAGCTTCCAGTTTCTCCTGTTCGAACGATATCATCGGATTGCCAATCCGTTCGCCGGGTGACGAGAGCGGGATAGATTCGCTCCGCGGCGGGAGGCCTACCCGATACACGTCATGAAACGCCTGTAGGGAAAGCGGCTGCTCGTAATTAATCTCGACAATGAGCCGGTCGGCCGCCTCGACGAACGCACGCGTCTGGCCGATCGACGTCGACGGGACGAACCATCCGTCTCCGACCGCGATTGCTTCGACGATAGCCACGTTCGGTTTCGGGAGATGTCCAAGCAACACGTCTTCGCCTAACCGGGCGATGTGCCTATCCTGAAAGGCGATCTGCCGGTCGTTAACTGCCTCACGTGAGGCCGTTCGCGCCTGGTAGGTGTACCGTCGAGAGATGGCGTCGGCTTCAACGAGCGCTGTGTCAATCTCGTTTCCGACGCTGCCGCCGCTGATGATGGATAGCGACAGGTCGCGGTCGTCATTGGCCAGCGCCAGAGGGATTTCTTTTGGGTAACCGACACTCCCGAAACCGCTCACAGCGAGCGTTGCGTCCGCCGGAATCGTCGCGGCCGCCCTCGCTGCATCTGTAACTTCGTGGTCGTCACTGAGGCGTTCTGTGATCTCCATGCTGCTGTTACTCCTCTGTGGTGAGGTCCGACGGTTGAACGCCGATACCTTCCGGCCAGCCTGGCGGCTGGGCGGCCGAGGGGCGGGCGTACTCGCGCGTCAGGAGCATTCCGCTCCGTTCGAGCGAAAGCACCAGTTCGTCGTCCTGGTTATACGCGCGCAGTTCGGTCGTGACGATTCCCACATGGTCGCGCGATTCGCTGTCGCGTTTCTCGACGACCTCACTCTCGGCGAACAGCGTGTCGCCGTGGAAGACCGGGGCATGGTGTCGAACATCGTCGTATCCGAGGTTCGCCGTAGCGTTCATCGACACGTCGATGACGCTCATGCCGACCGCCATAGCGATAACGACCAACCCGTTGACGAGGCGCTCTCCGAACTCCGTCCGGGAAGCGTAGGCCTCGTTGAAATGCATCGGATTGAGATTCATCGTGACATTGGTTATCCACACGTCGTCGGTCTCGGTCACCGTTCGACCGTAAGGATGCTTGTAGACATCGCCTACTTCGAAATCCTCGTAGTAGCGTCCGTGCCATCCGTTAACGAGACGGCGATCACTCTTTTCGGACATATAGCCCTCTTTGGCGGACACTGGTATAAAACTGCCCACCAATGAGGTCAACCCGCTCGACGGTACGATTGGGCGACTTCGATCCCGGTTCAGTACGACCGTGGGAGTCCCAGAACCTTTTCGCCGATGTAGTTCAGGACGAGCTGCTGTGCGATGGGAACCAGTCGGGTCAACCGCGCTTCCCTGAAGTAGCGCTCGACGTCATACTCGCGGGCCACGCCGAACCCGCCGTGGGCCTGAACGGCGGCGTCGGCGGCGTCGAACGCCGCCTCTGCGGCCAGGAATTTCGCCATGTTCGCTCGCGTCCCAATCTCCCTCTCGGAGCCGTTAGCGACGGCGTTTGCCGCGGTGTAGGTTAGAGACTTCGCCGCTTGTACGTTCGCATACGCCTCTGCGAACGGATGCTGAATCGCCTGGTTTTTCCCGATTTGACGACCGAATACCTCGCGTTCACGCGCGTATCGGACGCCGCTGTCGATTGCTAATTCGCCCAGGCCGATACACTCAGCGGCGATGACCAGTCGCTCCTCGTTCAGTCCATCGAGCATCTGGTAGAAGCCGTTGCCCTCCTCACCGACGAGGTTCTCCGCTGGGATACGAAGATCGTTGAACCAGAGTTCGAAGGAGTGGACGAAGTTGCTTGCCGTCTTCGGAATAGACTTCATCTCCAGACCGCCTCCATCAAGCGCGTTCTCGATGTCGACGAGGAACATCGAAATCCCCCGCGTCCGTTTGTCGACCTCCTCCCTGGGCGTCGTTCGGGCCATCAACAGGATGTAGTCACTCTCGTCAACCCGAGAGATCCAAATCTTCTGCCCGTTGATGACGTATTCGTCGCCATCCCTCTCGGCGGTGGTTTCCATCGCTGTCGAGTCAGACCCCGCGTTTGGCTCAGTGAGTCCGAACGACTGGATTGCCGTCTCCCCCTCGGCGACCCTGGGGAGCAAGTCCTCCTTCAGTTCCTCGCTGCCGTACTTGACTAGCGGTGCGCTGTTATAAATACCGCCGTGGATTGCCTGAGCCGCGCTGAACCCGCCGCCGTTCGCTGCGATCTCTTCGAACATGACGACGGTCTCAGGGGTTCCCATCCCGGCACCGCCGTACTCCTCGGGGATGAGGATGCCGAACCAGCCCCCGTCGGCCAGCATCTCGGCAAATTCGCTCGGGTACTCCCCGTCTCTGTCCTTCTGCCGCCAGTACTCTTCGTCGAACTCGCTGCAGATGCCACGAATGCTGTCCTGGACCAGGTGCTGCTGTGCAGACAGCTCTACAGTATCTATCGGAATCTCGACCATACAACGCAGGTTCGAGCGGTCTCAGAATAAAGCTATGGGATGCCCGCTACCGGGTGAGGCTCGTGAGACGCGCGTCGAGTTACTCGTCCACGAGAAGTTTCACGACCGCCGAAGCGTCGAGATCGCCGTACCCCAACCGCTCGGCGAGTCGGTAGAGGCCGCTGGCGCCGCCGAGTAACAGAGAGACCTCGTGATCGGCCGCGAACCGCTCAGCGAGCGTCACGTCCTTACACATGAGTGAGAGCGTGAACTCAGAGTCGAACTCGTCAGGGAGAATGAAGCGTTCCATGTTCCGATCGAGGGCGTAGGACGCCCCGGAGGCGTCCGCGACGGTTTCGGCGAATACCTCGTCGTCGATTCCGGATGCCCGAGCCATTGCCAGCCCCTCGCTCAATACGAGCTGGTTCATCCCGAACATGTAGTTGTTGATGACCTTGAGTGAGGCGCCGGCGCCGGTCTCGCCTACGTGGTGGATCGTCTCGCCGATGGTTTCGAGGACGGGCCGAACGGCGTCAAGGGTCTCCGCCGGGCCGCCGACAAGCATCGTGAGCGACCCCGTTGCCGCGTTTCGTGCGCCACCGCTGACCGGCGCGTCGAGGAATTCGATCCCAGCCTCGGCACAGGCATCCGCAACCCGTTTCGAGGCCATCGGTGAGACTGTGCTAGTGTCGATGAGGACGTCCCCCTCGGACAAACCTTCGACGACGCCGTCGTCGTCGAGGGTCGCCGCGAGGAGCGCTTCGTCGGCCGGAAGCGACAGGAGCACAACGTCGGCGCGCCGGCCGACGTCGGCCCCGGAATCGGCCGCGTGTGCGCCCTGGTCGGCCAGCTCCTTGAGTCGGTTTTCGTCGATGTCGAAGAGGACGGCTTCGTATTCGGCGAGCAATACTTCGGCGACGCGACCGCCGATGTTTCCGAGTCCGACAACGCCCACGGTATCCATCATCGGTCAGTTGTTCTCCGGAGCCCACTCGTCCAGCGATTCGTACGGGGGTGTCCAGATGACGATGAGTTCCAGGATTTCCTCGCCCGTGTTCGTCACCTGATGGTACGCATCACGCGGCAAGTAGACGAACGACTCGGGTTCGAGGTCGTGTGTTTCCTGGTCGTCTTCGTCGTCGGGGTGACTGATCCGAATTGACCCCGTTCCAGAACGAACGAAAATTAACTGCTCGGAGTCCTCGTGGGCGTGCCAGTAGTCCTGCCCTCCTGGACCCATACTCGTGAGTCGGAAGACGACATCGTCCGATCCGCGGGAGGGATTGATCAGTTCCCGTGAATTCGTTTCCTCGTGGTGTGGCACGTCGAACGAATCGACATCCGACGGTTTGCAGACGAACGGCTCTGTCATAGCTACGTGTAGTCTCACCGTCGATACCCTTTAGTTTTGTTATCATCTGTCACACCACAGTGATCGGATCTTAACGGGGGAAACGTACTTTTCGTCGTCGCGTGTGGGACGATATATGCCACAGGTAGGATTCATCGGCCTTGGCGACATGGGCGGCCCCATAGCAACACACCTCATCGATGCAGGAATCGACGTAACGGCGTTCGATCTGGAAAGAGAACGCATCGAAGCCCTCGTCGACGCGGGTGCGACCCCCGCAGACAGCGCATCCGACGCCGTTCGCTCAGCGGACGTGGTGATTCTCTCGCTGCCGGGACCCGACGCAGTGAACGCCGTCGTCGACGAAATCGAGTCCGCGATCGAATCGGAGACGATCCTCGTCGACACGACGACATCGACGCCGCTGACGACCGAACGGATCGCCGAGCGTCTTAACGCGCGAGGTGCGGACGTGATCGGCGCGCCGATTAGCGGCGGAAAAATGGGTGCCCAGGACGGGACTCTCTCCGTGATGGTCGGCGGTGATCGGTCGCTGTTCGAAGCCTGCCGGCCGCTATTCGAGACGTTCGCAACCGACGTGTTCTACGTCGGGGCGGGCCCTGGTGACGGTCACACCGCGAAACTCCTCAACAATTACCTATCTTACACCACGCTACTAGCCACCTCGGAAGCGGTGGTCCTCGGTGATATCGCTGGATTGAATCGTGAACTCCTGGTGGACGTGTTCAACGCCAGCACCGGCCGGAGCAGTGCGTCGGAGGAGAAACTCCCGGAGCAAATTCTCAGCGGCGACTACGACACGGGGTTCCCGTTGGACCTGACTGAGAAGGATCTCAGGCTGTTCACCCAGTTCGGGGAGGAGTGTGACGCGCCGCTGATGCTCGGATCCGTCGTTCGGTACCTCGTCGGCTACGCCCGCTCTCACCAGGGCGACGACGCGGACATGACGCGCGTCTACGATTTCGTCGAAGCCATGATGGTTCGAAAGTGAGCCGACCGCGTGCGCGTCTCGAGGGCGTTCTCGTTCGCGCTCCGCGGGTCAGTCGGTCGCCACGCCGCTCGAGTCGGACGGGAAATTTATTGACCCTCGCCGGAAGTGGGTGACTATGGACGAGCCAGCAGCCGTTACACTCGCTTCATTGCTCGACGAACGGGCTGATCGGTACCCGGAACGGACCGCGGTGCTCGATGGGGACCGATCGCTGACATACAAATTGCTGCGCGAACGCGCGGACGAACTCGCCGCGGGCCTTCGGGATCTCGGCGTCGAGCCGGGCGACTCGGTCGCGATCCTCATGGAGAACCGTGTCGAGTGGGTCGAGACGATGTTCGCCGCCCATCGCATCGGCGCGACCGTCGTCGGAGTAAGTACGTGGTCGAAACCCCGCGAACTGGAGTACTACGTGACGCACTCGGGTGCCGATGCGATCGTCGCGACGGCGTCGTTCGCCGGCACAGACTTCGCGTCGATGCTCGACGACCTCGTCGACGGCGAACTCTCGCACGAGTCGACGACGCCAGGGTCGCTGAACGCGCCCGACGCACCCAATCTCGATACCGTCGTGCTCTTTGGAGAGGAGATGCCGGGAGCCGCATCGTACGCGGACCTGCCCGCCGACCCGGTTGGTCTCGAGAGCGACCCAAACGATGCCGATGATGTCGCCTTACTGTTGTACACGAGCGGGTCGACTTCGAAACCAAAGGGAGTCCCTTTGCTTCACAGCGGGATCATCGAAAACGGCTACCACATCGGGGAACGGATGCACCTGACCCCAGCCGACCGAGTCTGGTTGGCGTCGCCGTTGTTCTGGAGCTACGGCTCTGCGAACGCGCTCGCGGCGCTGACGACGCACGCAGGCAGTCTACTACTCCAGGCCCCGTTCGATCCCGACGTGGCGCTAGATTTGATCGATAAGTACGAGCCTACGGTCTACTACGGCATGACTAACATGACGCGGCAACTGGTCGAGGCCGACGAGTTCGACCCGGCAAATCTCTCGTTTCGGACCGGGACGACTATCGGACCGCCCGAAGAGGTCGCGTACACGATGGACGAACTCGACATTCCGCTGTTGTGTAACGTCTACGGCGCGACCGAAACGTATGGGAACTGCGCGGTCACTGACTGCACGCTCCCGCGCGATGTGCGACTACAGACGCAAGGGCGCCCGCTCCCCGGTCAGGAGATCGCCATCAAGGATCCCGAGACTGGCAAGCATCTCGATCAAGGCGCGGTCGGAGAGATTTGCGTCAACGGGCGAATCACGCCCGGCTACCACAAGAACCCGGAGAAGAATCGGGAAGCCTTCGACGAAGAGGGATACCTCCACATGGGCGATCTCGGCAGACTCGACGAGGACGGTCGCGTCCAGTTCCGCGGGCGATTGAAGAACGTCCTCAAGGTCGGCGGAATCAACGTCTCGCCGATGGAAATCGAAGAACGGGTGCTCGAACACCCCGACGTCGACCAGGCATTTGTCACCGGTCTCGATGACCCCGAAAAGGGAACCGTGGTCGGCCTTGCTGTTGTTCCCGAGTCCGGCGCGACGATTACCGAGGCTGCAGTCCGGGAACACTGTGAGTCATTAGCTTCGTACAAACGTCCATCCTCCGTCGTCGTGGTGAACGCCGTGGATCTCCCGGAGACCGATACCGGGAAAATCAAGCGAAACATCCTCACCGAACTGTTCGAGTGAGTATCGTCGGGGCCGTGTTACCGAAACTCCCACGGCAACACTTATCACGCACCCGGTATCATTAACGCCGTATGGCAGATGCCGCTACCATAATCCAGGCTGCCCTAACAGGACTGATGCAAGGGGGTGTTTACGCGCTCATAAGCATCGGATTGACGATCATATTCGGTGTGCTCGGCATCATAAACTTCGCACAGGCGGACTTCATGATGCTCGGAATGTACGTGGCGCTCACGCTGTTTTTGAGCCTCGCCATAAGTCCAATACTTCTGTTTTTCCTGCTGTTACCGGTGTTCATCGTATTCGGCGCCGTGATACAGCGGGGATTGATCGAACCGATCATAGACGAGCAAGAAGACGCACAGCTCATCCTAACATTCGGGATACTACTCATCCTGCAAAACGGCATGCTGGCTATCTTCGGATCCAGCCCGCAGACGATTTCGGTGCCGTACTCCTCGTCCGCGTTCAGGATCGGGTGGATTACCCTGAATCAGGCGAAGGCAATCGCGTTCGTCTTCGCGATCACGACGGCCTTCGCCATCTTCCTGCTCCTCCGGTACACGGAGTTTGGACGGGCCATTCGAGCAACCGCCGACAACACAACGGCAGCGGGGTACGCCGGGATCAACGTCCAGTGGGTGTACATGGTCGCGTTCGGCCTGGGTATCGCGCTAACTGCCAGCGCCGGCGCGTTGTTGGTGATGTACTTCCCGGCGTCACCGACCGTCGGCTTCGACTTTATCGTTCTAATGTTCGTCGTCGTGGTGGCCGGTGGGCTGGGGAGCGTTAAAGGGGCGCTCATCGCCGGGCTCGTGATCGGCGTGATTGAGAGTCTGAGCGTCGTGTGGCTTCCACTGGAACTCCAGCCAGCCACCATCTTCGTGATGTTTCTGCTCGTCGTATTGCTCCGACCACAGGGGTTGTTCGGAACTGCAGAACGAGGTGTCTAACCGATGGCTATGAATTTACTCACAGATGTCGATGACGAACAGATTCGGCGCGGAGGCCGCGCGATACTCGTAGCGTTATTCGTGTCGTTTCTGGTACTCCCATTTGTGGTAACCGGACAGGGCCTGCTCAGACTGGTCCTGCTCGCGTTCATCTGGTCGGGGTACGCCGCCGCCTGGAACCTATTTAGCGGGTTTTCCGGGTACATCTCCTTCGGTCACGCAGTCTTCTTTGGTCTGGGCGGGTTCACGTCAACGGTCTTACTCGCCGATTATGGCGTCACGCCCTGGATTGGAATGATCGCTGGTGCGCTTGTGGCCGTCGCAGCCGCTATTGTCATCGGACTGGTCACGTTTCGGGCCGGACTGTCGGGCATCTATTTCGCGCTATCGGTGCTCGCGTTCCCGCTCATCCTCGCACCGGTCCTTGTGTGGCTGGGGTACATCGAATTGAGCGTGCCGTTCAACAACGACCAGCCGTACTACTACATGTCCTTCCGGGGACTGTTCGAATACTACTACATCGCCCTCGGAATGCTACTATTCACGATGGCCGTCTGCTGGAAGGTCCAGCGAAGTCGCCTGGGCTTCTATCTCCAGGCAATCAAGAGTAGCGAGGAGGCTGCGGAGAGTCTCGGCGTAAGCGCAATGCGATACAAACTGTACGCACTGTCGCTCAGCGCGTTTCTTTCGGCGATGCTGGGGACCGTCTACACCCAGGTCAACTACATCTTTGCGACACAGGGCATCTTCAGCGTTCACGTCTCCGCAGAGCCGGTGATACTGGCCGTCGCGGGCGGTCTCGGGACGCTATACGGGCCGCTAGTCGCGGGACTCACGCTGTTCCCGCTGGCGGAGATGCTACGGTCGTCGTACGGTTCAGTCATTCCAGGCATCCACAACATTATCTACGGGATCGTGCTCATCGTTGTGATCATCTACTTCCCCGACGGCCTGTACGCGAGTCTTCGTCAGCGGATCATAGGCGATGCAGACAAGCCAGAGGGTAGCACAACCAGCAGCGATATGAAAAGCAGTACCTCGACTGAAAGGAGTGATTGAGATGACGGCAAAACAGACGCAATCGGTAACGCAAGCGGACGGAGAGACCATACTCACAGTTGAGAACGTCACGAAGCGCTTCGGCGGTCTCGTTGCGGTCGATGACGTGAGCTTCGAAGTGCCCGAGGGACAGACACTTGGTCTCATCGGACCCAATGGAGCCGGTAAGACGACGCTGTTCAACGTACTCAACGGGTTCCTCGAACCCAACGAGGGGACGGTCTCCGTCAACGGCGTCGAGCTAACCGATAGCACTCCCGACAAACACGCAAAGCACGGGATGGCCCGAACCTTCCAGTTGGTCAAACCGTTCGGCACGCTGAACGTGCTCGAAAACGTGATGGTTGGCGCGTTCATGAACGATCGGAACCGAAGCGCCGCCGAGCGAAAGGCGCACGAAACGCTCGAGTTCCTCGATATCGACCACCTGGCAGACCGGTCGCCGGAAAACATCACGGTCGCACAAAAAAAGAAGATGGAGCTGTGTCGCGCACTGGCGACGGACCCCGACCTGCTACTTGTCGACGAAATCATGGCTGGACTGCACGAAGAGGAGATGAATGACTTGATCAGCGCATTGAAACAGATCAACGACGACGGGACGACGATTGTGCTCATCGAGCACGTGATGGACGCGATCATGCAGATTTCGGAGCGGATCATCGTCCTCAACGAAGGGAAGGTAATCGCCGACGATTCACCCGATGACATCGCTAACAACGAGGAGGTCATTGAGGCGTATCTCGGCCAACGGTGGAAAGAACAGCAGGAAGCGGTCGAGGGAGGTGCCGACAATGCTTGAGCTGTCCGACATCGATGTCGCGTACGGCGAGTCTCAGGTCATCTTCGGTGTCGATCTACACGTAAACGAAGGAGAATTCGTTGCGATGATCGGACCGAACGGGGCTGGAAAGAGCACGCTGTTCAAGACGATTTCTGGGAACATGACGCCGAAAGCCGGCACGATCGACTATCGTGGGAATTCCATCGTCGGCATGGACCCCCACGAGATCACGCAACTTGGTATTAGCCACGTCCCCCAGGACGACAGCCTATTCACCGGCCTCACTGTCATCGACAACCTCCGCGTCGGCTCGTTCATGAAGGACGTTCGCGACCAGCGCGAGGAAAATATGGATCTCGTCTTCGATATCTTCCCCAGACTCGAAGAGCGCCGGGATCAGATTGCCGGGACGCTTTCTGGCGGTGAACGGCGGATGCTCGCGGTTGCGAAGGGGCTCATGTCTGATCCCGACCTGCTGATGCTGGACGAGCCCAGCGCGGGGCTCGCGCCGAACCTCGTCGATCTGGTGTTCCAGCGAATCGAACAGATCCGTGAGGAAACCGGCACGACAGTGTTCCTCGTCGAACAGCGCGTTCTCGAATCGCTGGACATCGCCGAACGAGCGTACGTACTGGAGAACGGCCGCATCGAGATGACCGGTCCGACGGACGAGCTTCGGTCGCAAGACGAGATTCAGGAAGCATACCTGGGTCTGTAGGATTACTCCGCCCGATCCGAAACGCGTTCTTTTCGGTCACATCATACCGCCGGGACAGATGTCAACTAGTAACCAATATGTTTATGGTTCACCCATAGCATATGCCATAGTATGCCATCCAGTAGACGGAAGTTTATCGCGGCAGCAGGTGCATCCGGAATGATTGGTGTGGCTGGCTGTACTGGCGGAGACGAAGTTGACGAAGTCGTTCTCGGAACGATCACGCCGCTTTCGGGACCATTCGCGCTCAACGGAACGCTGACCAAGCAGGGGGTCGACTTCGCGGTCGAAGAAATCAACGAAAACGGCGGCATCGAGGCACTCGACGGAGCCGAGATGACCGTCGTCTCGGAGGACACAGGCGAGACGACCGACAGCGCGACGTCGGCCGCACAGGACCTGTATTCTAACCACGCGCCGTCCGCAGCGTTCGGATCGTGGTTGAGCTCGCAGACACTAGCGACAACGTCGGTGTCTGAGCGGCAGGGCGTTCCGCAGTTGACCCTGTCATACTCCGACGAGATCGTCGAGCGTGGCTACGAATACACGTTCCAGCTGGCACCAAAATCCAGCGAACTCGGCGAACAGAGCCTCGACCTGTCGGTCCAGTTAGCGGAGGCAGTCGATAGCGAGATCGAAAAGGTGGCAATCGTCGGGGACAACACCGCCGCCATCACGTTCACCTTCGACCCGCTTCGTGACGAGATTATTCCGAACCGGGACGGCATCGAAATCGTCGTCGATGAGGTCTGGTCGCCGACTCTGACCGACGCGACGCCGATCGTCCGCCAGCTCCAGGAACAGGAGCCCGACGTGATGATCTTCGGGGCGACGGCATTTCCTGACTCCGTCGCCATCTTGCGCAAGATGAACGAACTCGATGTGCAACTCCCGATGATTGGCATCGGGGCGTGGCTCGCGCTCCCGGCGTACATCGAAAACGTCGGCGCGGACCTCGCGGAGGGGATCATGGCGGCGACCGGTGCACACCCATTAGCCGGCCAGGAGGAGAACGTCAGGCGGTTCACGGAGTTCTCCGACGAACCGTTCATGATCCAGGACTCGCTGATCTCCTACGCTGGCGTGTACGTCGTCAAGGAAGCCATCGAGCAGTCCGGCTCGACTGACCCAGGCGACGTTCGGGACGCGATCTCGGACATCGAGCTCACGGAGGGGAACGCGGTCGATTCCTTCCCAATCGACACGATCCAGTTCGAAGACAATGGGCACATGGAGGGTGCCCAACCCGTCCTGGCCCAGTGGAAGGACAGGGAAGACGCCGACTGGGTCGGTACCGAAGCCGCCCCCTTCACCGTCTTCCCTGAGGAGGTCGCCATGCGTGAAGTCGAGTGGACACCGCCAGAGTATTGAACGCTCGAACGCTCGACCGGTCGATTTTTCGGCAGATTATGAGCGGGCCGCGCGTCACGACAAATTGATGCGAACGGTTGCAATCTCGAGTACGTGGACTGAAAAACGGTGCAGAGCGCCGCCTACTCGGCGGGCGTGAGAACAGTGACGTCGCCGACGGTGGCGGATCGGGTCGGCCCCCAGGACGTCTCGATTACCTCGTAGCTCGCTTCGTCGTTCGCGACTGCCGTAAGCGCCTCGCTCACGTGGTCGAGCACCGACAGGTCGTCGTCGCGTATCGGGTCGCCGTGTCCAATAGTGAGCGTGTCAAAGGCGCCCTCGTCCCGGAGACTGACGAGTCGATCGATGGATTCCCGGTACGCGGAGAGATTTGAATCCTCGAAGTGAGCGAAGATCTCGATGCCGGGTTCGAGGACGTCCGACCCGTGACAGACGCCGGTTTCGCGATCCAGGACGGCAAGTAGCCCAGGGGTGTGCCCGGGGACCGGGACCAGTTCGAGTTCGCGATTGCCAACGGTGAGAGTGTCGCCCGGGTCGACTGCCCCGACGTCTGGGATCGGCTCGATGCTGTAGTTGTCCGGGTCGAAACCGTCTGGGAGGGGCTTCCCGAGTTCCAGCCAGTCGGCCATGAACTCTCGGGGGCGCTGGTCGTAGTCATCTTCAAGGACATCGAGCGAGACGGTACCATCGGGTCCGCGCTCGCGACCGTTAATGACTACGTCGTCGAACTGCGTGGCTGCGCCGAGGTGGTCCCAGTGGGAGTGGGTCAGCAGGACGCGAACGTCGCCACCGACGAGATCCTCGACGACCGAACGGAGGTCGCCGATACCGAGGCCGGTGTCGATCAACAGCGCCTCGTCCCCACCGTCGACGACGAACGTGTTACAGGGGAGGACGCCCTGTCCTTCGGTGATCTGGTGGGTTTCTGGCGCGATCCGCTCGATCGTGAACCAGTCAGTCGTGTCGTTCATACGTTCCGTACGATGCCCCGGATGGTTATCTTTTCGTCGCGGACCTGGGAGCGGTGAAACCGCCGCTCTCCCGATCGTTCGCTCCCCCATTACGGGAGTATGATGAGCTTTCCGTGGAAACTGTCCTCTATGACGGCGCGCTGTGCAGCGGCCGCATCCTCTAGGTCGTATCGACGGGCGATGTGGATGTCGAGCCGTCCGTCGGCCAGGAGGACGGCGACCTCCTCGAGAACAGCACCTAGATCGGGTTCGTTCGACATCGCGAACACCTGGACGGTGGCGTCGGTCCGGATCGCCGGCCACATGTCCGTAATCCGGGACTCGTCCTGCGGACCGCCAATGACGACGACAGTACCGTCCGGTGCGAGCACTTCGAGATCGAACTGGAGGTAGCTGCCAATGCGGTGGTCGAGGACGACATCGACGCCGTCAGGTGCGATCTTTTGAGCGGTTGCCAGCAGATCCGGCCGGGCGTAGTCGAGCACCGTGTCGGCTCCGCACTCCCTGGCGAACTCCCTGGACGCCTCCGAACCGGCGGTGGTGACGACGGTCGCGCCGCAGAGCTTTGCGGTCTGGACGGCGACGTGACCGACACCACCGCTCCCGCCGTGGATGAAGCAGGTCGATGTGGGAGTGAGTCTGGCGTGTTCGACGAACGCCAACCACGCGGTCGTGCCGACGACGCCGGCGGCAGCCCCCTGTTCGAAGCTAACTTCGTCCGGGAGCACAGCGTACCGCCTGGGTCGTGCGACAACGTACTCGGCATAGGTTCCCTGACGGTCGTTTTGGAGGCCAGTTCCGAACACGCGATCACCGGGTTCGACGTCAGTCACCGTCTCGCCGACCGATTCGACGATGCCGGCGAAGTCCGCTCCGGGGATCCGGGGTAGCGGATGATCGCGATCGCCTTCCCGCGAGTACACTTCCGTCGGATTCACCCCAATCGCACGAACCTCGACGAGTATCTCGTCAGGTCGCGGCGACGGGTTCGGCACCGATTCGACCTGGAGCTGCTCCGGACCACCGGTTTCATGAAAGCGGGCTGCACGCATGTTGACACACCACGCAACCATCGTAGAAAAGCGTTCTGTACAGGCCTGCCAGGGTGCCGTCGTGAACGCGGCTGGGGTCGGTATTGACGCCGGCCAAAGCGGTTCACCGGTGTCCCACGATTACGTCCATGCCGTCCAATCTCGGTGGGGTGAACGCCAGCGCCGAGACGGTCGACACGTTTCATCTCAGGTGCCCCGCGAGAGCGGGCGTCAGCTCGGATTCGATTCCGGGAGGGCCAACGCGATAACGACAGCAATGGAGGCAATGCCGCCGGAGAACGCGAACGCGAGGAGGTAGGCGCCGCTCCATTCAATGATGAGGCCGGTAAGGATGGGAGCGCCGAATGCGCCGAGAAATCCCATTGCGTTGACGACGGCCAACGCCGTCCCGACGACGTTCGGGGCGACAAGCTCCCTAACGTAGACGAACAGCAGCACCTGACCGATCTGGCTGAAAAAGCCAGCTACGAGCAAGAGCCCGATCGTCAGGCCGACTGACCCGACCAGCGCGATGCCGACGACCGTCGGTGCGGTGACGAGGAACGCGAGGACGACGAGCGGCTTCCGGCGGCCGCCGAACGTGCGATCGGAGAGTACACCGCTAAAGCTTCTGGAGAGCAGGCCGATTGCGGGAAAGGCAGCGGCGAACAGCCCGCTCTGAGTCAGCGAGAGCTGGTACTGATCCCGAAAGTACGTCGGCATCCAGTTGTTGATGATGAAGGTGAGCGATATCGCGATACAGCCCAGCGTCGCGACGCCCCATACGGCCCGGTGCCGGAACACCGCGAGGAACTCCGAGTGCGTCGGTCTGGACTCGGTCATCGTCTCCATCTCGAAGTCTTGGCTCACGATCCAGAACGCGACGGTCAGCACCAATGCCAGCGTCCCGTAGAGGGGGAACGAGAGGGCCCAACCGAACCGCTCGGCGACCAACGGGGTGGCGAACTGGCCAACGGCAAAGCCGAGCGGAACACTCGTCGCGTAGATCGTGATCGCCGTTGCCTGCCTGTCGCTGGCTGCGACGTTACCGACCGCGTTAACGCTGGCCGTCCAGATAGCGACGACGGCCAGGCCGCCGAACAGCCGGCTTCCCAGAAGCGAGAGGTAGCCGCCGGTCCCGGCCGCGTACCAGCCCCATACCGAGGCAACGAATAACCAGGCGCTGCTCGCGAGGAGCGCGTTCCGATTGTCGACGCCGTCCAGCACCATACCGATGGGAATCGCGCCCACGGCCATCGAGAGGAAGAGCACGCTCATGACCCAGCTCGCCGCCGTTGGGCCGATCGAAAGTCGACCCATGATGACGGGAAGCAGGCTCGCTGGCGCGATCTGGTAGGCTGCGACGAACACGTAGACGGTCCAACAGAGGAAAACTGGATACCAGTATCTCTCGCCAAGCCAATCACTAAACCTGCTGGACACGTCCATCTGTGGGCCAATTCGCTCGGACCGACGTTAATCTAGGGGCATCCCCGCCCATTGGCGTGTCGTCTGGCGAAACGAACGGAAGGCGACGGGAGAGGTACGCTTTTTACCGTGGTCAGAAATACATAGCGTGATGTTCGCAGAGACTGCCGAGCTCGTACGCAACGCGAGCAAACCGTTTGAATTGAACGCCGAACCTGGCGATGACGTGGTCATCGTGACCGACTCGGCCATCGACGAATCGGTATGGGCTGCGCTGTTTGCGGCCGCAAATGAGCGCGGGCTCGACCCGACGGTGGCCCTCATTCCGCCCCGAGAGAAACACGGAAACGACCCGACGTCGGCCGCCGCCGAGGCGATGCTGGGCGCCGACCTCGCCGTGATGGTCACGTCGACGGCCATCACCCACTCCGAGGCGGGTGCCGCTGCCCAGCACGCTGGCGTCAAGTGCATCGCGATGGACGAGATGACCCCGGACATCCTCCGTAGCGGCGCGGCGGGTGCCGACTACGAGGCCATGCAGGGGATCGCACAGACACTGGGGGAAATCTACGCCGATGGCTCGGAAATGCGGATCACGAGTGATCACGGAACTGACGTAGTCGGCGACATCGAGGGGCAGACGTACTGGCCGATCGCCGGCAAAATCGTCGAGAACGCCACCCAGAACATCTGTGCGTTCCCGGACGGCGAGGTCGGCGTCGCCCCCGACGAGGGAACGACGCAGGGGACCGTCGTCTGGGACACGACTGTCCACGGCATCGGCCTGCTCGACGAGCCGATCGAATTGACCGTCGAGGACGGTTGGGTAATCGACATCGATGGCGGGCGCGAGGCCGACGAGTTTCGGGAAACGTTGGAGAACGCAGACGAGAACGCCTGGTACTGCGCCGCCGAGATGTCGATCGGTATCAATCCCGACGCCGAGATTAGCGGGCGCATGCGCACCGACAAGAAGGTCGAAGGGGCAGTCCACATCGCGACTGGGGCGAACAAGGATCTCGGTGGGAAGATTCAGAGCGCTCTCCACATCGACGGGACGATCCGCTACCCGGACGTCTGGGTCGACGACCAGAAGCTCGTCGAGGACGGCGAGATCCTTGTCGAATCCGGCGCGTAACCGTTTGGCCGACACAGAGCACGACCGGTGTGCCGATACAACCGGCTCGCAACGGCGATCAGTCCGTTTTCACGCGGCCGACAACAAGGTCTAAATAGCGCATCTTCGTGTACGTAGATGTATGCCAACGTTCCCCAGCAGCGGATGGCTCGATTCAGCCGTGTCTGCCGTCGAAGCCGACGGTCAGTTCGACCGTACAAGTCGGGCGTTCGAGGCGACTGTCCGCTTCGATTTCGGCGAGGAGGCGTACGCGGTCACGATCGACGAGGGCGACTTGACGATCCACGAAGACCCGACGTACGTCGCCTGGGATTTCGCGCTCCGCGCACCCGAGGAAACCTGGAAAAAGATGTTTTCGGAGTCGCCGCCACCGCTCCACCACGATCTCCTCGGAGCCTGGCTCCGAGGAAACGTGACCATGGAGGGCGACCTCAAGATAGCTATCCAGCACATTCAGCCACTGAAACGTATGCTGACGGTGTTCCAGGAGGTAAACAATGAGTGACGGCGTCAGTGCCCCGGAGAACTTCGAGCACGGTGAACACGAGGCCATCGACGCGGGATTCGTCTGGCTTGAGTGCCAAGACGAGAAGTACCGCACCTACTACGAAACGGCCGGCGACGGCGACGTGCCGCTCGTCCTCCTGCACACGGCGAGCGCGGATTCGCGGCAGTACCGCCACCTGCTGAACGACGCAGACCTGCTCGAAGAGTTCACCCTCTATGCGTTCGATATGCCGTGGCACGGCCAGACGTTCCCGCCGATGACCGACGAGTGGTGGACGGAGGACTACCGACTGACGACGGACTTCTACGCCCAGTTCGTCATGACGTTCGTCGACGCATTCGACCTCGATCAGCCCGGCGTCGTAGGATGTTCGATGGGTGGCGCTATCGTCCTGGAACTTGCTCGCTCGTACGCCGAGGACCTTCGGGCCGTTGTCGGGCTCGAATCGACTGCACATGCCCCGACACGCGACATCGGCTACCTCGACCATCCACACGTCAACCAGGAGGTTGTCCGGCCGGAGTGGACCTACGGATTGCAAGCGCCGGACAGTCCCGAGCAGTTCAAACGCGAGTCCTGGTGGACCTACAGCCAGGGCGGGAACGGCGTCTACGTCGGCGACCTATACTTCTACACGCAGGACTGGGACATCCGCGACGAACTCGGCGACATCGACACTGACGAGTGTAGCGTCTACCTTCTGACCGGCGACTACGACTTCTCGGCCAGCCCCGATGACACCCGCGAGGTCGCAGAACAAATCGACGGCGCGGAATTCAGCGTTATGGAGAACATGGGCCACTTCCCAATGGTCGAAAACCCGGCGCTGTTCAGGGAGTACATCGACCCGGTCCTCGAAAAGGTCAAAAACGACTGATCCCGGTGGTAGCGACGACGCAACGGCCTGCGTCGACTGCCGGCGTCGAAACGCACTACATTTTTGGAGTTGCTTTCGGACCCCCGCTTCAGACGGGCGACAGCCCTCGGCCGTGGGATGAGATTATATGAGTGGGGATTCACGGGTCTGATATGCGCGTTCTGGTAACTGGCGGGACCGGGTTCATCGGGGCACACGTCCTCAAGCAACTCGTCGGACGGGGTCACGAAGTGGCCTGTTTCGACCTGGCGGAGCCGACGCCGGTCGCTCGCACGGTCGAAGACAGCGTCGAATTCATTCGGGGGGATATCTCGGATCCGGTATCAGTCGCTGATGCCCTCGCCCGCTTCGACCCCGACCGGGTCGCCCACCTTGCGGCGCTGCTGGGTCGCAGCTGCCAGCGGAACCCGCGCCGGGCGTTCGAAGTGAACGTCGACGGGACGCTCACCCTGTTCGACCTGGCGGCGAGCCACGGCGTCGACCGCATCGTCACGGCCTCCAGCGTCAGTTCCTACGGCGATATCACGGACCGCGACAGTCTCGACGAGTCGGTCGTCCAGCGGCCGACGAACGTTTACGGCCTCACAAAGTACGCCGTCGAACGGCTGGGGCGAACTTACAGGAAGCAACAGGGTATCGAGTTCGCCGCGATGGAACCGGCTCACGGCATGGGACCCGATCGAATGCGCGGAAACGTCGAGGACTCCTTCGTCGTCAAGGCCGCGGTGGCCGAGGTGCCACTAACCGTGCCGGCGGTCCGGCAGCCGATCGAGATCGTCTACGTCACGGACACCGCACGGGCATTCGTTGAAGCGGTTCTCGCCGATTCGTTGCCCCACGACCGGTATCTGGTCGGCACGGGCGAGCGCGCGACTCTGGAGGAGATCGTCGAGATGGTTCGCGAGCACGTCCCCGACGCCCAGTTGACCCTTGGCGACACCCGCGGCGAAGACGAACTGGCAGCCCACCCGCCAATAGATACCAGCCGCATTCGCGAGGACCTTGGCTGGGAGCCCGAGTACACCATCGAAGAGGCCGTCGCAGCGTACGTCGAGTGGCTTCGCGAGAACCCTGAAAAGTGGTCATTCGACGCGACCGACATCCCCTGGGACGCCGCCTGACGGGGTCCCAAAACGTCTTGATAGCCCGCAACCATGGTGCACTCGTATGGATCACGGGAAGCGAAACGAACTGATAGACGAGTACTTCCGCGCGATGGACGAGGAGACCTTCGCAGACTTCGCGGACGTGTTCGCGGACGACGTCGAGTACCGGTACCCGAGCGAACAAGATATGCACGGAGTCAGCGCCGTCCGCGAATTCTTCGAGGAGCACCGGGAGCACTCGAACTCGACCCACAAGATACTGCGCCGGGTTGCGGACGAGTCGGTGACAGTCTGCGAGGGGACCGTCACGGCCGATCGACCCGATGGGGGAACGCTAGAGGCCGCCTTTGTCGACGTCTTCGAGTTCGACGACGAAGTCGAGCAAATCGATCACGTGGGGGTGTACACGCGGGCATGAACCCCACGACGGACTGGTTCGATGTCGACGAGATCGAGCCCGACACGTACCAGATAACCGAGGCCCGTGGCGTGCTGCCCTGCAACTCGTTCGTCGTCGACGGCGGCGACGAGGCGCTCGTCATCGATACCGGTCTCGGCATCGGTGACCTCCGCGCAACGGTGGCCGACTTGGTCGATCCCGTGCCGCGACTATTGCTCACTCACACCCACTGGGACCACATCGGGGCGGCCCATCAGTTCGACGACGCGGTCGTCCACGACCGCGAACGGACCGCGGACGGGTCGGTCACCATCGACGGCCTCTCGGACGAATTCGTCGACCGGCCCGACCAGTTCGTCGCCAGTTGGCGCGACCTCGACCGGACGTTCCCCAAAGGGTTCGACCCAGACGAATACACCATCCTGCCGGCGACAAACGTGGGCGCGATCGAACCGGGCGACACTCTCACCGTCGGCAACCGCGAACTCGAACTGCTCGCGGTCCCTGGTCACTCGCCGGGCCAACTCGGCGCGCTCGACCACGAGGCGGGAATCCTCTTCGGTGGTGACGTCGTCGGCATCGGCGGCGATCTGTACGCTCACTTCGAGGACTGTGACATCGAGGCGTACATCGAGACGTTCGACGACCTGCTCGATCATTACAACGCGGGCGCGTTCGACGTGCTCGCGACGGGACACAACCGCCCCTACCGAGACGAGGAGATCGAAGTCCTGGCAGAGATGCGCGCCGGACTCGCCGACATCCTCAACGAAAGGGGCCAGTACGAGACGATTGACACGGACTGGGGTCCCGCCCGCCGGTACGACTTCGACGAGTTCACCGTACTCACCGGCACTGACGTCGTCTGATTCGACTGCGTCGGCTGCCGGCGATCCACACCGCTACCGGGGAATGGGGGCGAGACGGCCGCGCAGCAGGCTCGCAGTGCCAGCAGCCTTTTTATCGGTTCGGACCAACGACTGAGCATGGACCTCGGACTAGCGGGAACCCGCGCGCTCGTGACGGCGTCGAGCAAGGGACTGGGACGAGCGGTTGCGGCCCAACTCGTCGACGAAGGAGCCACCGTCATCATCAGTTCCAGCGATCGAGACAACCTGGCCGACGCCAAAGCAGCCATCCTTGAGAACACCGACGCTAACGAAAATGCGGTCCGGACGGCAGTCTGTGACCTCTCCGAGCCCGAATCGATTCCCAGTCGCCTGGGGCCAGCAATCGAGGACCTGGGCGGATTGGACGTCCTCGTCACGAACCACGGGGGAACGACGCCGCTCTCGTTCGAAGAGGCAGATTTCGAGGACTTCGACGACGCGTACGAGAGCGTTCTGAAGAGCACCGTGGCGACTGTCAAAACTGCACTTCCGCACCTGAAGGACGGCGGCGGTACGATTACGACCCTCGTGGCCGCGTCGGCGCTAGAGCCCCCCAGGGGATCGGTACTCAACAGTGCTATTCGCCCCGGACTGTACGGCCTCTCCAAGAGCCTTGCCGACGAGTATTCCGAGCACGGCATCCGGACAAACTGCGTCAGTCCGCGCGCAGTGTTAACCGACCGAATTGAGTACAAGATAGACGTACTAGCCGACCGGGAGAACATCTCCCGCGAAGCGGCACGCGATCGCCGGACGGAGGAACTGCCAATCGGTCGACTCGGGTCACCCGAGGAGTTCGCGCGGGCGGTGACCTTCATCGCTTCGCCAGCCGCGGATTTCATCACCGGATCAGTCCTCCAGGTCGATGGCGGCTGGCACCGACACGCGTTCTAGACCACCGTATTCGAACACGCGTCGCCAGGGGGCGAAACCTTAACAGTGGTATTCGTCCACATATGACTATGGCTGCAGGTAGCAGTAGTACGGCTGACGAAGCAACGCTTGCGGAATCACTGGTCGAACGGTGTCTTGACGTCACGGTCGACAATCTGACTGACGATGCGTACGACCGAGCACACGTCCTGTTCAGGGACGCACTCGGGGTCATTCTCGGGAGCGCGATGGCAACGGAGTCGAGCGAAATCGTCCAGGACATGGTTTCCGTGGTATACGGGGACGGTGAGGCGACCGTTGCCGGGGGCGGCAGTGCGCCCGTTCCGGCGGCGGCGTTCGCGAACGGGACCATCTTCCACGGCATCGAACTGGACGATACGCATAGCGGCGCATCCGTCCATCCGGGGGCCGTCGTGATTCCGGCCGTTCTCGCGGTTGGAGAGGCTAAAGGAGCGACCGGGAGCGAGGCCCTCGAAGCGATGGTCGCCGGCTACGAGTGCATGGTTCGCATCGGGCGTGCCGCCAATCCGGCGGCATTGTACGAGCGCGGGTTCCATCCGACAGCCTGCTGCGGCGTGTTTGGGTCGGCGCTGGCCGCGGCGAAGTTGCGGGGCCTGTCCGAGGCCGAGACGGTTGATGCCGTCGGCATTGCGGGGAGTTTTGCCGGTGGTAATCAGGAGTACCTCGCGGAGGGCGTGCTAAGCAAGCGCATCCAGCCAGGTCACGCCGCCCGGTCGGGGATCATCGCCACCGAACTCGCCTCGCGCGGTTATACGGGCCCGCGGACGATACTCGAAGGCGACAACGGCTTCTTCGCGGCCTACTCGGACGACAGCGACCCGGACGCCCTGCTGGCGACGATTGACGACGATTCGAGCTTCGAAGTCACTCGAACCGGCATCAAACCCCACGCGTGCTGTCGGTACAACCAGACACCCATCGACGCCGTGCTTGACCTGACCGAGGAACACGACGTCAGCGTCTCAGACATCGACTCCATCACCGTCGAAATCGTCGACGCTGCCATGTCCATCGTCGCGATTCCGCACGACCGGAAGACCCGTCCAAAGTCCTCGACGGCCGCGCAGTTCTCACTGCAATACAGTGTCGCAGTCGCCCTCATCGAGAGGCGAGCGTTTCTGGAGCAGTTCCGCGAGCCACATCTCTCGGACCCCGACGTTCACGACCTCATCGACCGTATCACAGTCGAACACGGCGAAGATCTCGAATCGTACTATCCTGACTTCTTCCCGGCGCGCGCGACCGTCAGGACGACCAGTGGCGAGGAGTACTCGATACTACTCAAAACCTGTCGCGGCGAACCGGCGAACCCGCTGTCGGAGGCGGAACTCCGCGAAAAGTACGATCTGTTGGCAGAGCGGTACCTGGACACCGAGGATGCAGCGGCCCTCGAAGCACTCGCGACCGACCTCCCGTCGGTTGCAGACGTCGGAGAGATCACGGCCTATTTCCGGGGCTGAGCGGTCCGTCTCCGGCGCTGAGCAGCCGTTCCCAAGATATTAATACACCTGCGGTTGAACGTAGAGATGATTCGTTCCATGCCAGCAGACATCACGGGAATTGTTGCCCCAGTGCTGACGCCGTTCGACGACGACGGCGAACTACAGCCCGAACACATCGCGGACAGCGTTGAATTCACACTCGAGTGCGGCTGCCACGGCGTCGTCGCTTCAGGCACCGGCGTCCAGGAGACCGCGGCGTTGTCCCCCGAAGAGCGCAAGACAGTCATCACCGAAACCATCGACGCGGTCGACGGCGACGTCCCGGTGCTGGCCGGTGTGTCCTATCCGGCCCAGCCGGTCGTAACGGAACTGGTCGAACACGCTGAGAGCGAGGGTGCCGACGCGCTGCTGGCGATGCCGCCGTGGGGTGTCGAACCGAGCTCCGACGCCATCATCCGCTACTACACGGATATCGACGCCGTGACTGACCTGCCGATTCTGATGTACAACAACCCGAGCGTCACCGTGGATATGTCCAAGGAGACGATGGTCCGGATCGCCAAGGAAGTCGACGGCGTCGAGTACGTCAAGGAGAGTTCGCGCGACTGGGCGAAGCTTGCGTACCTCTTCGAAACGGTTCACCACGCCGGACACGCCGATGTCCTGGCGACGATGGATGTCCTCCTGCCGACGCTACAGGTTGTCGACACCGGCGTGATCGTCCCGGCACCGATCTCGAAGCCGTCGATGGACGTCTACGAGGCCTTCCAGGACGGCGAGCTGGAGCGCGCAATCGAGATCCAACGCGCGTTCGGCGACTTCCCGCCGGCGGCTGCCGATGTCGGCCTCACCCCCGTCTGCAAGGCGGGTACCGAAATCGCCGGCGTCCCCGTCGGCTCGCCGCGCGCTCCCTATGGCAGCCTCTCCCAGGAGGGGCGCGACGCGGTCGAGGCGTGGATGGACGAGGTTGGCGTGCCGCGGATGGACTGATACGAGCCGGCGCGTAATCGCTGGATGTGCCGGTCGAACAGGCACCCGCTCACCGTTTTTATCGCCGAGTCGCTGACGAATCGTGCGAGTGCGCCGGCGAGGCCGCCTGGTTGATCGCGCCGAGCGGTTACCCGTCGCCGACTGAGCACAGCATCGAGACGCCTGGTATCGATCGTCGATGTGGTGTGAGGCGGGGTAACAGTTATGGCACTGCCTTTCGCACCTACGGATGCTATGGTACGAGTCGGATTTATCGGACTCGGTACGATGGGCGGCCGGATGTGTCACAACCTGCTCGCCGACGACCACGACCTCGTGGTCTTCGACATCCGCGAGGAGGCCGTTGACCCGCTCGTCGAAGCCGGCGCCGACAGTGCAGACACGATGCTCGAACTCGCTCGCAAATCAGACGTGGTGATGCTCTCGTTACCCGGCCCGGACGAAGTCGTCCAGGTGGTCGACGAACTCGGCGACGGTCTGGGCGACGGCGACGTCCTGGTCGACCTGACGACGTCGACGCCGTCGACGACGAACGCCGTCGACGAGGAACTGAGCACGCGCTCGGTGGATGTCCTCGGTGCGCCCGTGAGCGGCGGTCGATCGGGTGCCGAGAACGGCACACTCTCAGTGATGGTCGGCGGCGACACCGACGTATTCGAGGCGTGCCGACCGATATTCGAGTCCATCGGCTCGGATATCTTCTACATCGGCGAACAGCCCGGTCACGGTCACGCGATGAAACTGGTCAACAACTACCTTTCGTTCGTCGCGATGATTTGCACGTCCGAAGCCGTCTCCATTGGTGAACAGGTCGGGCTCGAGGTCGAGACCATGGTCGACGTATTCAACCAGTCCAGCGGGCAGAACACGGCAACCTCGTTCAAGTTCCCTGAGTATATTATGACCGAGCAGTATGACATGGACTACAACATGGCGCTAGTCGAGAAGGACATGCAGCTGCTCATGGACGTCACGCGCGAGACCGGAACGCCGTTCATGGCCGGTGGGACTATCCGACAGATCATCGCGTACATTCGTGCCGAACTCGGCTACGAGGCCGACTATACGGAGATCTACAAATACTTCGACAAGATAGCGAACGACGGCGCGGAGACGAGCTACTAACGACCCCAATCGCGATTGCGTACCGGTAGAGCAGTGGCCGTTCAGAGTTCGGACGGTGCGAGTTCACGAACAGTGCGATCGGCCATCTCCCGATCGACTGGGTGCGGAACGGCGACGAGCACTTCGTCGACTAGCGGCCGGTCGCGAACCGACCGCAGTTTCTCGCGTGCCATCTCTGGCGTTCCCGCGATCCCGATGGCGTCGACCATTTCGTCGGTGACCGCCACACGGGCCGCACTCTCGTCGCCGCGTCGCCACGCGTCGGCGATGTGATCGGCCTGGTCGGCGAAGCCCTCGCCGACGGCGTTCTTGTAGGAGTCGTCGGCGAATCCACCGACATAGCTCGCGATATTGGTCCGAATCTCCTCGCGGGCGGCCTCAGGATCGTCGTCCACGACGGCTGCAACGTAGGGAACGACGGCGACGTCGTCCGGGTCGCGACCAGCCTCGCTCGCCGCGCCGGCAACGGTTTCGAAGGCGTTGTCCAAATCGTCGAACGGGACGTTGTAGGGTATCCAGCCGTCGCTCACCCGACCGGTCACGCGACGGTTCGCCGGACCGAGCGCGGCGCTGTAGATGGGCACATCGGCCGAAAGCGGGGGGAACCCGGAGACGTCGAACAAATCGCTCTCGTAATCGAGTTCCTCGCCGTCACCCAGCAGTTCCCGAAGCAGCGAGATCGTCTCGAACATCCGGTGAACGGGGCGATCCCAGTCGACGTTGTGGAGGTCCTCGACGAGTTCTGGGTGACTCGCGCCCAGGCCAAGGACGAACCGATCGTCCGAGGTCCGTGCCATCGACGCGGCAGCCATGGCCAGCGTGGCGGGCGTTCGGGTAAACACGTTGACGATGGACGTGCCGAGTCGCAGTTCGTCGGTGTGGCGAGCGGCGGCGGCCAACTCGATGAACGTGTCACAGCCCCAACTTTCGTTCAGCCACAACGAATCGTACCCGAGCGACTCGACAGTTCGTCCGAACTCGCTGACGTCGTCGGCTGTCGGAACGCGCGGCATCGACGCTGTCTGCGGCATAACCAGTCCAACTGGTACGTCACTCATACCTGCTCGAACCCGCTCCATCGCGTTAAACGTTAGCATCAAAACTCGCCCGCGGGTGGCGCCAATCGTCAGCGAGAGCGGCCCCGTCGTTTCCAGGGACGCGGTCGGCGGGGACCGTCCGCACGATCCAGGCGTGGGCGTCGTAGTAGGCGTTGAGCGCCTCGTCAAACCCAGGAGGTTCGTATGGGAGAGAATCGGCGTCGCGGTCGAGTCCACGCTGGTTGTTGAAGTGGCGTTCAAGTGTGATCACCCGCTCACCGAGGGCCAGCAGACCGTCGTACTCGGTCCCGAAGATGGTTTCCAGCCTCTCAAAGGACTGGACACCGTGAGAGAACTGACAGATAATGCCACAGTCCTCGACGGCGCGTTTGTCGCATCACAATTGTTAACTCGGCTCGAATCACGTGGTGGTACATGGCGAACCGACCACAGGCGGCTATCGTCGGCTACGGCGACGCCTTCGCCGACTTCGACGATCCGAAACCGCCAATCACGCTGGCCGCTCGAGCGGTCCGGGAGGCAGTCGAGGACGCGGGCCTCGATCGATCCGACGTCCGCGGACAGGGCTTGCTGACGGCGCGGCGACCGGCTGCAGACCACCGACCGCAGTGGAACAACGCGCTCGCAAGCTACCTCAACCTGGCGCCGACCTACAGCACAGAGGTTACAATGCACAGCGCGGGCGCGGTTTCGATGATCGAACACGCGAGCATGGCCGTCCGGGAAGGCGCCGTCGAGTACGTCGTTTGCGCCGGGGCCGACGCGGCAGCCTCGTTGGGAGCATACCCCCACATCGCGCCGTCCTCGGACAAGTACACGAACTATACGGAGTTCGCCGGAACGATGGACGTCCACCCCGAGTTCGAGTACCCGTACGGCATCATCATGCCCGCAGCGTTCGGCATGGGCGCGCGCCGACAAATGCACGAACTGGGGCACACGGCGGAGGAGTTCGCGATGGCAAGCGTCGTTTGTCGGGAATGGGGGATCGAGTTCCCGCACGCGACTCTCGGGCACAAGGGGCCGATTACCGTCGAAGACGTCCTGGAGTCGCCGATGATCGCGTCACCGATACGGCTGCTCAACGTGATGCCGCTCGGTCCTGGCGGCTCCGGCGGGGCGTTCGTCGTCACGTCAGTAGAGAACGCCGAGTCGCTCGACGCTGACCCTGTCTACGTCGACGGCTACGGGGCGCGAGCGACCCACGAACACGTTACGCCGCGGTTGAACTGCCCGTACTGGCCCGAACGCGGCAACCTCACTGACACCGGGATGGCCGACGCTGCGGAACGCGCGTTCGCGATGGCTGACCTCGGACCGGCCGACATCGACGTCGTCGAAACCGACGCGGGCACGTCGAACGCGGTACCATTGATGCTCGAAGACCTCGGTTTCTGTGAAAAGGGCGACGGCGGCAAGTTCGTCCGCGAGGGGCACATCGATCCCGACGGCGGCTCCATCGCGTTCAACACCGACGGCGGCGCACTGACAGCCGGCCAGTCCGGCGTCACGCTGTACGTCGACCGCATCATCGAATGCCTCCGTCAGCTTCGGGGCGAGGCGCTCGGTAAACAGGCCGACGGCGTCGAACGCGGTCTCGTCTACGCAACCGGCGGCCCGCTGTACGCATGCAACACAATCGCGATTCTCTCGAATACGCGGTGATACCATGACGAAGAACAATACCTACTACGACAAGGGACTCGGCGGCGGCAGGAATACGCTCGATGCGCGACGGTTCTGGGAGGCGGCCCAGGAGGAACGGCTCATCGTCCAGCGCTGCGACGAGTGCGATGAGTACGTCTTCCCGCCCCAGGACGTCTGCGCCTACTGCTGGGCGGACGCGCTCGACTGGGTGGAAGTCGACGGCGAGGGCCGGATCCACAGCTTCTCGACGATTCACGTCGACATCCACTCGACGTGGGGCGACAGGGTGCCGTACACGGTTGCGTTCGTCGAACTCGACGAGGGACCGTTCCTTGTGACCAACGTCGTCGACTGTGAACCGGACGACATCGAAATTGGGACGGCCGTCGAGGTGACCTTCGGCGAGCTTCCGGCCGAAGATGGGCTCTTTCCGCAGTTCCGGCTCCGGGAGTGACGCATCCGCGAGAAAGTGCCTATCAGAAGAGGTAAGACGCGGTCGTTCGTCAATTACAGTCGAATCACGATGTCGCAGGGACCACTCTCAGACGTTTCCGTACTGGAACTCTCGACGATGATCGCCGGCCCGTACGCCGGCCAATTGCTCGGTGACCTCGGCGCGGACGTCGTTAAGATTGAACGACCAGGAACGGGTGAACTCTCGCGAACGCTCGAACCAAGCGAAAACGGTCACAGCTTCTACTACCTGACGGCCAACCGGAACAAGCGGAGTCTGGCGCTCGATGTGACGAGGGAGGACGGTCGAGAGGTCTTCATGGATCTGGTCGCCTCGGCCGACGTAGTACTAGAGAACTTCCCGCCGACGTTCACCGATAACTACGACATCGGCTACGAAGCCGCCCGCGAACGCAACGACGAGATCATCTACTGCTCGATCTCCGCCTATGGCGAGACGGGACCGTACCGAACCGACCTCGGTATCGACACGACCATCCAGGCGCTTTCGGGAACGATGTCGATGGCCCGCGAGGAAGGCGGCAAACCGATGCGAACTGGCGTACCGCTGAACGATATCTTCGCATCGCTGTACGCCGTCCAGGGCATCCTGACGGCATTGTACAATCGTCGCGAGACGGGCGAGGGCGAGTTCGTCGACGTGTCGCTGCTCGACGCCGGCGTCGCCGGGCTGGTGACGCGGGCGACGTACAGTTTCTTTACGGGAGAACCGTACCCTCCGTTCGGCCGTCGACACAATTACTTCGCGCCAGAGGGCGTCTACGAGGTCAGTGATGGCGATGTCCAGCTCTCGGTAGTTACCGACCGCCACTGGCGACGGTTCTGCGAGGCTATCGACGCCCCGGAACTCGCCGCCGAACTGAAGTTCGAAACGGTAAACGATCGCGTTGAAAACGTCGACGACCTCGAAGCCGCGCTGGCGGAGAAACTCGGTGAATGGACGGTCGACGATCTCGTTGATACCCTCCAGGAAGCGAACGTTCCTGCCGCACCGATCAACGACACGGTCTCGGTCTGGGACCATCCGCAGGTCCGGGCGCGTGAAATGCGGCAGTCCCTCGAACACCCCGAGGCGGGCGAGATCGACACGCTCGGCTTCCCGGTCAAATACGACGATATCGAACAGTCGATCGACCAGCATCCGCCGATACTCGGCGAGCACACCGAGACGATTCTGGAGGAACTTGGATACGAGGAGGACGACGTCGAAGCACTCGTCGACGACGGGACGGTCGAGCAATCGGATTAATCGGAGAGCAGGCGGTCGGCGATGATACGCTTCTGAATCTCGTTGGTTCCCTCGAAGATCTTGGTCAGCCGTGCGTCACGCCAGTAGCGCTCGACGTCGAATTCGGTAGTGTAGCCGTAGCCGCCATGGATCTGAATGCCCTCGCTCGTTACCTCCTCGGCGATATCACTGGCGAACAGTTTCGCCATGGCCGCCTCAGCGTCGGCTCGTTCGCCCGCGTCAACGGCCTGGGCAACCAGTAGCGTCAGCGCGCGCGCAGCCTCTGTCTTTGTCGCCATCTCTGCGAGTTTGAACCGGATTGCCTGGAAGTTGCTGATGGGTTCGTCGAACTGGTTGCGCTCGGTTGCGTACTGGAGGGAGTCTTCGAGCGATGCGCGAGCGAGGCCGACGGCGCGCGCAGCCGTGTGGACTCGACCTTCCTCGAAGAACTCCATGATCTGATAGAACCCTTTCCCCTCTTCGTCGCCGACAAGTTTGTCGACATCGACCCGTACGTCGTCGAAGTAGACCTGCCACGTCTCCCAACCGTGGTAACCGATCTTGTTAACCGGACTGCCGGAGAGTCCGTCTCGATCGAACGTTCCCGAGGGTTTCTCGACGATGAATCCCGAGATACCCCTGTGAGCGGGTTCGGCGTCCGGGTCGGTCACGGCGTAGGTCAAGATGAAGTCGGACTCCTTGGCGAAGGTGATCCACATCTTCGTCCCGTTCAGGATGTACTCGTCGCCGTCGCGGACGGCCGTCGTCTGCATGTTTGCCACGTCCGACCCGGCCTCGGGTTCGCTGATTGCGATGGACTTCAACATCTCGCCGGTCGCCATCTTCGGGAGGTAGTGCGCTTTCTGTTCCTCGGTCGCGCCCGCCAGACTCTGGCCGCGGGCGATGATGCTGCCGACTGAGAGCCAGCCACGCGACAATTCCTCGGCAATGAGCGCGTAGGCCATCAGATCGAGCCCGAGCCCGCCGTACTCCTCATCGATGAGAATGCCGAAAAAGCCCATTTTGGCGAGTTTCTCGATGAGTTCGTCCGACATCGGCTCCTTGTTCGGATCTCGTTCGCTCGCTTCGGGGCGAACCTCGTTATCGACGAACTTTCGGGTTTCGTCCCGGAGCATCCGGTGCTCATCCGAGATGATCGAGTCTGATATCTCTCCGCTTCGGCTGCGCATACAGTTCGTTGCGGCATCGAGATAATGACTCTTGTGGTCAATTCGCACATGTCGCGCGAATTGGGGGCAAGAGGAAAGCTATATTATCGTCGGCAGAACCATTTGCTAGTGAATGTCTTACGACCAGAACCCGGTACTGATTGGTGCCGGGACGACTGCCGAGTTCGGCGTGTTCCCCGATCGGACGATACTCGGGCTCGCAGCGGAAGCGCTGAAGGACGCATTGGACGACGCGGGACTCGACCGACACGAGCTCGACGGGCTGGTGACGAACATGGGGTCGCCGCTGTCGCGACACTACGACAGGATCTGCGAGGCACTCGACCTCGACATCGAGTTTTCGGCCCAGTACTGGGCTCACGGTCGATGGGCAAGTAGCTGCGTCCAGCACGCCGCGATGGCAGTCGAGGCGGGCCTGGCCGACTACGTCGCGGTCGGCCTCGGGCTGAAGTTCAACGCCGTCTCGCAGTTCGGCGGGAACGAGCGCGCGAGTCTCTCCGAGATCGGTTCGATCTCGGAACACTCCGAACGGCCCTGGTACGGAATGACCGCACCGGTCGGCGGCAACGCGCTCGCCACGCGCTACTACATGGAGAAATACGGGGCGACGAGCGAGGATCTGGCTCACATCTCGAAGACCTTCCGCGACCACGCGGCACTGCACCCGCGCTCGCACTTCGCCGATCCCATCACTATCGAGGAACACCAGGAGTCCCAATATATCGTCGATCCGCTCCGGCTCTACGACTGCGCGCCGCTGACCGACGGCGGCGCGTACGTCATCGTCACGACGGCTGAAAACGCCGAATCGCTCCCCAACGAGCCAGCGCACATCGCCGGTATGGAGGGGCTAAGCGCGGGCCGAAACAATCACCTATTCGCCCGCCCCGGAATGGGCATCCGCACCCAGGAAGAGTACGAGTACGACGCGAGCGTGACCGATCCCATCTACGAACGTGCAGGCGTCACCCGTGACGACATCGACGCGCTGTTCACTTACGACGCATTCACGCCAAACGTCTGGTACGCGCTCGAACGTTGGGGTTTCTGCGATCCCGGTACCGCCTTCGAGTTCGCTCGCGACGGTAACATCGGTCTCGACGGCGAGTTGCCCATGAACACCCACGGCGGGTTGCTCTCGAACGGGCACATCACGGCCTGGAACCACTTCGTGGAAATGTACGACCAACTCCGTGGCAAGGCCGGCGACAGACAACTCGATGGGGCCGACACTATGCAGTACGCGACTCCATTTGGTGACTCAATCATCCTCAGAACCCGACCATGACGAACAGACCTCTTCCGCAGATCGACGACGACGCACCGTTCTGGAACGCTGCGAGCGACCACGAGTTCCGCATGCAGCAGTGTGGGGAATGTGGCCACGTCCGCTGGCCCCCCAGCCCCGTCTGTACGGAGTGCTGGGCCGAGGAACACGAGTGGACGGAACTCAGCGGCCGCGGAGAAGTCAACACCTGGGTTGTCTTCCACCGGGTCTACTTCGACGCGTTCGCCGACGACGTGCCCTACAACGTGGCGGAGGTCGAACTCGAGGAGGGCCCGCGCTACCTCGCGCCGGTCGAGTGCGACAACGACGACCTCTACCGGGGGATGCCGGTCAGCGTCGTTTTCGAGGACGTGACCGACGAGGTGTCGCTGCCGAAGTTCGAGCCGAAGTAACGCCTGGGATCGACCAAACACTAATATCGCGGCCGGTAGACTGTGTCGGTATGTGGCACGATTTGAGCCAACCGTTCTACGGTGAGATGCCCCACTCGGGCGCACTCCCGTCGCCTGAGTTCAAGACCGTCAAAGACGTCGAAGACGACGGGATCAACGTCCAGTACTACTCGGTCCCGACGCACATCGGGACGCACATCGACGCTCCGCTGCACTTCATCGAAGGTGGAAAGTCAATCGACGAGTTCCCACTATCGACGTTCGCCGGCGAGGGCATCGTCCTCGACGTTTCGACCAATGAGGTCCGCGAGATTACAATGACGGACGTCGAGGCGGCCGACGGCGAGGTCCGGCCCGGTGACATCGTCTTCCTGTACACTGGTTGGTACGAGAAGTACGGTACCGACGACTACGATCCACACCCCTGGCTGGCCGAGGAGGTCGCCGAATACTTCGCCGACGTTGGACCGAAACTGGTCGGCCTCGATACGATTACTCCCGACATCCCCGTCGAGCAGCGGCCCGACGGGTGGCTCGAGTTTCCGGTCCATCGGACGATGCTGAGCGCGGAGGTTCTCATCGCCGAACACCTAGCTAACCTGAAGCCGTTTCTCGGCCAGCGGATCGACGTGGTCGGCTTTCCAATCAAGATCCGTGGCGGCGACGGAGCGCCGGCGCGCTTCGCGGCGAAGGAGCTGTGACAATGTCGGTCGACGATCGAACCATGCGGGGCGACGATCCCGTCTGGGACCGGTTGGCTGAGATCGACCCAGAGTTTCTAGACCGGTACGATGAGATCGCGTCTCATCCAATGGACGGACCGCTCGACGAGAAGACGGCCGAACTGGTTGCGCTGGCGTCTCACGCCGCGTGTACGACGCTGTACGAGCCGGGAATACGGCGCCACGTTGGCCGTGCCTTCGACGCGGGTGCGACGGTCGACGAGGTGATGGACGTCATCGAAATGATCTCGGCCATCGGCGTCCACGCGGTGACGGAGGGCGTCCCGGTGCTGGTCGACGAGGCCGGCCTGCCCGAGGACGCCGTCGAAGCCGAACTGGAGAAACAGGAGCAGCTTCGAGACGAGTTCGAGGCCGAGCGCGGCTATTGGGACGAGCTGTGGGACCAGGTTCTCCGGATCGACCACGAGTACTTCGAGCACTATCTGAATTACTCCGCACACCCGTTCAAGAGTGGTCCACTCGACCCGATGGTGCGCGAATTCGTCATCATCGCCGCGGACGCCTCCACGAACCACCTCTACCTTCCGGGGCTGCGAATTCACATTCGCAACGCCCTCGGTCACGGTGCAACGCGCGAACAGGTCATGGCGGTCATCGAGATCGCGAGCGTCATCGGTATCAACACAGTGACCGAAAGTCTCCCGATCGTGCTCGAGGAGGCGGCCGCCCGCGATATGTTGCCGGACGACGTCGAGAAGTGACAAAAGCGAACCCGTAAAGATAAGACGAAGTTGTGCGAACTAGAGTCATGGGAAACCACCTCGTGCATCACGAGCTGGAACGACAGGCATACTGGCGGGGCGACGAGACTGGACTCGTCTTCGAGGGAGATGAGTATACCTTCAGGGAGTTCAATGCCCGCGTCAACCAGACAGTGAAGGCGCTCCGTGATATCGAGGTCGATGTGGGCGACCGCATAGTGGTTCACGGACACAACCACGGTGACCTTCACACGCTGTTTTTCGCCTGCTCGAAGCTTGGCGCGGTCTACTCGACGATTAGTACGTTTCAGTCCCGGTCGAACGTCGAGCACATCTGCGAAACGCTGGATCCGGCAGCAGTCTTCTACACGGCCGACGAGGACATCCTATCGGACACGTTCCCAGACGTTCGTGCGGCTGCACCCGACGCCGAGTTCGTCTCGCTGGACGACTCAGCGACAATCGACGATCCGACGCTCGACGAACTCGTCGCGGCGTACGACGGAAGCCGACCAGCGGGGAGCAACGATCACGACGCCGAGGACCTCCACAACATCTTCTGGACCTCAGGAACGACCGGACGGCCCAAAGGCGTTCTGCGGGACCACAAGGCCACGCTCCACTTCAACGACAACTTGCACGACGTGTTCCCGTTCGGGCCAGAGAACGTTCGGCTCACAACCAACGACATGATGTTTGCCGCGCCGTACCTCCAGTATGGGCTCCCGACGGTCGCTAGTGGGACAACAAACGTCGTGCTCAGGACGTTCGACCCTGATCGTGTCTACGAGCTGTACAAAAAGTACAACGTCACCGTGATGATGCTGGTATTCACGCAGGGGACGGTCCTCCTTGATTACCTCGAAGAGCGCGACCGAGAGATTTCACTGCGCGCTGTCCACGGCGTCGTTCCGACGGCCAAGCGGGCACGCGAACTAGCGAAGCTCACCGACGAACTCTACCAGATCTTCGCGACCACGGAGTCAGGTCTCGTGCTGGTCAACCGGCTCACGGAACCGTACAACGATCCACCCGTGCTCGGCCGTCCAGGGCGGAGCACGGACGCCAGACTGCTTCCGCCGGGTGAAACGGAGATTCCCAACACACCGCCAAAACCCGGTGACATCGGGGAACTCATCACGCGTGGTGACGCGCTTATGACGCGGTACTTGTCCGACGAAAAGCAACACGAGTACGTCACGGACGGGTGGTTCCATACGGGCGACGGCATGCGGGTGACGGAGTCGGGCGATCTCGTCTTCGAGGGGCGTATCGACGACCGCATTCGGAGCGGGGGCATCAACATCTACCCGGCTGAGGTTGAGGCGGTCCTGCTCAAACATCCCAACGTGGTCGAAGCCGTAGTTGTCGGTGTCGACGACGACACCTGGGGCCAGCGAGTTTGCGCCCTTGTCGTCACGCAGCAGGCCGTCGAAGAAACCGACAGGCTCGAAGCCGAACTCGACGATCGGTGTCAGGACAGCGAGGATCTGACAAGCGAGATGCGACCGAAATCGTACGCCTTCACTGACTCGACGGCCGACGTGCCGACCGGCGCAGTGAACAAGATCGATCGCAAGGCTGTCAGCCGTCGGTTTTTCGAGTAGGCACGACTCATGTTCGCTGTTTTGGGCGGGCAGATCGGCTTCCACCTCGGTGTGGCGTCACGTCCTGGACGTCGTCCAACTCGTTTGCCGGACCCGAATCCTTTTCTCGTCAGGTATCACACCACGTCCATGGGAATTGCTGACAATCCAGTGGTCATCGGCTGGGGCGAATCTTACGCCGATGATGACGAGTTGAAGGCGCCGCTCCAGCTCGCCGGTGAGGCGATACGGAACGCACTCGATCGCGCTGGCATCGAGAAGGACGAAATCGAGGGGCTACTAACCGGCTGGCCACCGCTAGCCGACCAGCGACCGCGGTATAATAACGTCCTGTCGAGTCACTTCAACCTGACACCAACGTTCTCAACGACGGTAACGTTCCACAGCGCGGGCGTCATCTCCATGTTCAAGTACGCGGCGCTAGCGGTTGAGACTGGAGTCGCTGACCCTGTACTGTGCGTCCAGAGCGACGCAGCCGCGTCGTTCGATGACCCACAGGGCGGGATGGCCGGGACGGACGTCGACCCCGTTTTCGAGCATCCCTACGGGTTGGTGTATCCCGGAGCGATGGGGCTCATCGCCCGCCGTCAGATGGCCGAATTCGGAACGACGCGCGAGCAATTCGCCCGCGTCGCGGTCAGCGCCCGCGAGTGGGGCGTCGATCACCCACACGCGACACTCGGAGACAAGGGACTCTTGACGGTCGAAGAGGTCCTGGATGCCCCACCGGTAGCCGAGCCGCTAGGGCTGTACGACTGCGTCCCCTGGGGACCAGCCGGCACTGGCGGCGCCTTCATTGTCACGAGCGCAGAGAACGCCGACAGCTACGACGGAGACGCCGTCGAGATACTTGGCACCGGCGAGTGTTCGACCCACGAGTACGTCTCGGCCCGCCCCTCGCTTCGGTCCGGGGCGATCACCGAGTCTAATCGACTGACTCACACTGGTGCGCGGAAGTCGAGCCGACTCGCTTACGAAGCCGCCAACCTCGGCCCGGACGACGTGGACGTTGCCGAAGTCACGTACATGTTCTCGAACGTCGCCTTGTTGTTGCTGGCCGATCTGGGCTTCTGTGACGTGGACGAGGCCGGTGAGTTCGTGGCGAACGGTGGGATCGCCCGTGAAGGGGGAGAGATTGCGTTCAATACCCACGGCGGCGACCTGACGTTCGGGCAACCGGGCGTGAGCATGTGGATGAACACCGCGATCGAGTGTATCCGCCAGCTAACCGGCGAGACCCTCGGTGCGACTGTCCCCGACGTAGAGGTCGGCCTCGTTCACGGAATGGGGAGTACATGCGCATGTCACAGCACGGCCCTGCTGGGCCGAGGAGGGCGGTGACAATGTCCGCGAGCGACCCGCTCCACTGGCCAATCGTCTCCGAGTACCTCGAACACGCGGCGGATGGACGGTTGGTCTTTCCAGTGTGTGCGGACTGCGGCGAATCGCACTTCCCGCCGCGAGTGGCCTGTCCGCACTGCCTGTCCGCCGATGTCGACCTGCGGGAGTCGGCGGGAACAGGAATCGTTTACTCCTACACCGTCGTCCACGTGGACTACCACCCGACGTGGGGAGAACGGACGCCATACTGCAACGCGCTAGTTGAGTTAGACGACGGGCCGATCGTGTTTGGAAACGTCGTCGACTGCGACCCCGACCAGGTTTCGGTCGGCGCGCCCGTGACGGTTGATTTCACGGACGTTGTGGGAACGACGCTTCCGGTGTTCGTGCTCGGCTGAGGTGACCGGTCCGGGCGGTCAATACGACCCCAGTTCAGCGATGGTCGTCTCGATGGTTTCTCTCGGGGCCTTAGGCGGGTAGACGATCGGAACGTCCGCGCCCAGTTCGCGGTACTCGCGCAGTTTCTCCCTGCCCTCCTCAGGCGTGCCGCCGATGGCGATCTCGTCGAGCAACTCGTCGCTCACGCGATGGGCGGCCTCCTCGCGATCGCCGGCCGACCAGGCCTCGCGGACGGCTTCAACGTCTTCCGCGAAGCCGAACTCGCGGAACACCTTCGCGTAGTAGTCCATCGCCCCGAGGTAGAAACTGAGCAAGCCACGGACGTGGTCGCGGGCGCGTTCGCCGTCTTCGTCGACACAAGCGACGACGTACGGGGCGATAGTAACATCCTGGGGATCACGGCCGGCGTTCTCGGCGCTCTCTCGAATCTCCCCGACGAACTCCTCGAATTTCCCGCGCGGGACGTGGACAGGAAGCCACCCATCAGCGAATTCGCCGGTGAGCTTACGGTTAGTTGGCCCGAGCGCAGCGTTGTATATCGGAACGTGGTCCCTGATCGTTTCGTAGGAGCGTGGGTAATTTTCGAGAGTGAAGATGTCGCCGTCATAGTCGACGCGCTGGTTAGCCATCGCCTCGTTTACAATCTCGATAGTTTCGCGAACGCGCCGGAGAGGACGGGCGTACTCGATCCCGTGCCACTGCTCGATAGTCACCTTACTGCTCGCGGCTAGGCCGAGCAGCGTTCGGCCGTCTGAGAGTTGATCGAGCGTGGCAACGCTCATTGCCAGCAGCGCAGGCGTTCTGGAGTAAACGTTCACGATCCCCGTTCCGAGGCCGATTTCGTCGGTTTCGCTGGCGATCTGGCCAAGAATAATGAAACCGTTCGGCCCCTGGAGTTCGGCCACCCAGACGGAGTGGTAGTCGTAATCTTCGGCGTGTTTTGCGAACTCGACGATCTCGCTCACGTCGTACCCATACGTCTCGTCGGGAAGCCTGACACCGATCTTGTTCATCGGCTATAGTACACTGACGACCCAGTTAAACATTCGGACAGGTCCACACGCGATTCCCGGGGCAGTTCATTCTGGCCGAAGATTGACGACTTCGTTTGCGATCACATCGACGTAGCCGCCGGTCGCGAGTTTGAACCATGGCATCCCGACGGCCGAGAGCGTCCCGAGCGCCAGCAGGGGTTGGGAGGCGGTCATTCCCCGCGCGGAGAGCGCACCTCTAACCGCCTCGGCGAGATCGCGTGTTCGCTCGACAGCGTCCTCAGAACAGACGCCAGCGATCGGCGTCGGGAGTTCCGCGACCGGCTCACCGTCCTCGACGACGACCCAGCCGCCGCCGAGTTCCGCCACCCGGCGCGCGGCAGCGGTCATTTCGGCGGCGGTCGTGCCTACCGTCAGGACGCCGGGAGAACCCCAGGTATCGCTCGTCGCGACCGCGCCCGTTTGAAGCATCAACCCAGTGACGAACCCAGTAAATCCGCCGTCTCGCCGGGTGGCGCTGCCAGGGAGCAGCGCCGCCTTGAGCAGGTCATGATCGGGTGCAGCGCGGTACTCTCCGTCGATGATTGGCGGTTCGACGCGCGTCTCAGACGAGAGCAGGCCCTCCTCGTAGTCGATAGCCGCGACCGCACCACCACCCGCCGCATCCACGCGAAAGCGGTCTTCGGTTACGTCGACGGTGACACTATTTCGAACGCGTTCCGGATAGTCGAACGGCCGATCTGTACAGCGTACCTCGCCGTCCTGGACGACGACCGACCCGGAACTGATGACCGTTCGGACGTCGACGGTTTGTTCGTCGCCGAGCACGACGATATCAGCGACCGAGCCCGGTGTGAGCGATCCGCGATCGGTCAGTCCGAAGTGGCGGGCGGCGTTCAACGTGACCATTCTGAACGCGCGCGTCGGTTCGATGCCGGCCTCGACGGCGCGACGAACAACCGCATCCATGTATCCGTCCTCGACAAGCTCTCGAGGCCACATACCATCGCTGCAGAGGCACAACTCCCCCGCCGGAACGCCCTCTGTGCCAGCTGCGAACGCATCGATGTCGTCGCGTATCGAACCGTAGCGGCCGATTGGGACGACGCCGCGGCGGAGGCGTTCGCCGACATCTTCCGCCTTCAGGATTTCGTGATCATTGTCGATTTCGGTGGCGAACGCCGTCAGTTTTTCGTCGTTGCACCCGGCCCCGTGGCCGCAGATTACGCCGCCGTGATTGCGGACGGCCTCGAATAGAGTAGTGAGCGGCGTCTCATCGCTCCTCTCTATCGCGTAGTTCCAGAACACTTCTCCTGCGCCGACGATGCGGTCATCTGACGCTAGGTCAGCGATGTCGTCGAGATCAATGTCGGACAGTCGTCGACCCGCAACGTCCCGGTAGAAGGGGCCTGCCGGTAGAGTTCCAAACACAGTCACGGGGAGATCAGCGGTTGCGTCGAGTAGCAGTTCAATTCCCGCACGGCCGAACCGCATGGCGAATCGATCAGTTTCGGTCACGACGGTCGTCGTACCGCCGGCTAGCGCGTGTCGGAACGCGCGTTCGAATGCCTGAAACGTATCGAGATGGGTATGAACATCGATGAACCCGGGGAGAACGTGGCAGTCCGCGACGTCCAGTACGTTGGTGTCGGGACCGATTGAGGCCGACGAATCGAGCGTTAAGCTGGCAATCCGACCATCGGCGACCAACAGGTCCCCGCGTTCGTAGGTCTCCGTGACGGGGTCGAAAACTCGACCACCCCGTAGGACGAGGTCGGCCGGTTGATCACCCCTCGCTACTGCCCGTAATTCGCTCATCGTAGGTTGGTCACGGTCTGACGACTTAATGATTCGTAACCTGTCCCGTCGGAGGTCGCGTCCGACCCCACGCCCACACAGCGCGACCGCGGGCCGACGACCGATTGTGGCAACATGTTCCGTATGATCGAATACTATTTGTTTCCGCCCGGCATAAGGTACCGTATGGCACGAACAGACGAGAGAGGGGGCAAGGACAAGGTCAAGACCGCACGAACGATCTTCACTATCGTCGAATTTATCAAGGACAACGAAGGCTCGACGATCACGGTTATCGCCAACGAGTTGGGCTTCGCGAAGAGCACCGTGCACCGCCACATCACGACACTATTGGATCTCGGATACATCGTGGAAACCCCCACAGGATACGAGATCGGGCTTCAGTTTCTGGATCTGGGTCAACGTGCCAGAACGCGCCATCCGGGGTACAAACTCGCACAGGACAAAGTGGAGGAACTCGCCAACCAAACGGGCGAACGGGCCCAGTTTCTCGTTGAGGAACATGGCGAAGCGGTGTACATCCACCGGTCGTTCGGCGACCGAGCGGTCCGCACAGACCCTGGAATTGGCAGTCGGATTCCGCTCCACGCGACCGCCGCGGGGAAGGCTATACTGGCCCAGATGGACGACGATCGCCGAGCAGCCATTCTCGACCAGACGGAGTTCGATCCAATCACTGACTCGACCATCACCGACCGTCAAACCCTCCTCGACGAACTCGAAACCATCTCCCGGCGCGGATACAGCTTTAACAGGGAGGAGAACCTCGGCGGTCTCCACGCCGTCGGCGCCGCCGTCTGCGGCCCTAACGACGAAGTGATCGGTGCGCTCAGCATCTCCGGCCCATCGCACAGGCTCAAAGGCCAGTGGTTCGACGAGGAGTTACCCAATCTCCTTCTCGGAACGGCCAACGAACTCGAACTCAACATCGCTTACTCATGAGGTAGATGTTCCTCGATGCGGAATCACAGCAACGTTGCGCGTCTAGCGTATTTCCGAGACGACACTAGCAGGAATCGATGACGGATTCGCGACGGCCCTTCCAGTGGCTCAAATTCTTCTCGTTCATACCCTCTCCGCCGTGATCGCCGATTTTTAACGCAGAAGCCATCGGTTCAAACGACACCAGGAACGACCTACTTCGCGCGCTGGCCTTCGGTATTCCAGCGTTACAAAAGCATAATAACACCATGTGGTGTTATCATTGGTTGCGGTGACGCAGTCAGGTGTGACCGCTGATTCCTCTCGACGTTCTTTCTCGTCGATAACACGTTCTATCGTTCGAATACGCGGAACGAAAATCAGTCCGTTCCACGGCGGTTCTTCCGCTCATCTGCCAAGCTCCGATGCGATTGCGACGCCACTACTGATGATTGTCCGTTCTGTCTGCGGCTTCATATCAAATCTTGCCCTTTCCTCGATAACAAGATCTATTACATCCATACTATTGTAATATTGTTGGTTGCTACGGAACGTTCGGACCCAGTCAAACGGTGCGCGAAAAAATTGGCTTTACTGGTCGATCCGTATCGCTCCGCCGTGAAAATCGCGTCGAAACGAAGGGAAATTGTTCGAATACACGGAATCGTTATCAGAGCGTCGTCTCCCCCGCATCATCAAACCACACGGAAGACTCGGTTCCAGCCAGTTTGATCTCGTGTTGAACGCTAAATTACGCTACTCCGGACCGCCCCCCTCGATAGTGCGTTCGATGTTTCGTACTGCAGATCTCATGCAAGTACATTGAACTGACCGACCCCACGTTCTCGACCACAATGCGTTATCGTAGCGATGGTATAACCAAAGCACTAATTTAGTGATACGACGGTAGTGAGACGGCCGACCATCGATTGACAAATTCTTATTTCACCCCTACAGCTTTTTCTCTCGGATCGGAAGCAGCGGTTTGATATTTTCTGCTCACAATTGTGTGCGAAGGATCTCCCAATCATATTCTTATTCGACAGCGACAGTCGTCAACCCGCCGAGATTCTGCACCAGTGCTTGTTAACCGATCTGTGTATCATGTGGGTGTTTCATCGAACCGTGTATTGTAGATTGGACTGGTCTCACAATGAGCACCGACGTTCTCACCACTTCAAACGTAATTGACGCCGGAGATCACGTCGAGTAACGTCTGGTCGACGTGTCCGTAGAGCTCCTCACGCTTTCGAACACCAGGCTATGGGGGATACACAGTCGGTAGCTCGATCAGACCTGAAAGGACCGGGGGATTGAATATAGCATTATATGATTTATCCGTTCGGCGTGTGAATTCAGCGAGAACGGCGTGGGTTTAGCAGACTCTACCAGTCAGCCGAACCCACAAATTAATAAGGAATTCAACTAAATCGTTGATTAACCCGAATATGCCACTCTCAGAACCACCATACAGTTGCGCGAGCGGGTTTCCAACAAAATTCCGCTTCACTCGAGATACGAACAGACAAACCCCTTCGAAAACGATCCAATGAGTCAGCCAGGGACCGACCAGGATGGCGAAATCGAAGTAGGGCGGACACCCTCATTCGATGGTGTCCGATGGACGTCGTGCTCACTCGAGGACTTCACCAACCTATACTGGGGTCAAATCGCTCCGTGTCTCGAGGCGGAGGGTATCGATTCGAAGACCGAGAAACCGTCCTACCAATGGTTTCGGGATCACGACGCACGAGCGTTCCTCGCAGCTCTCCGGCGTCACCACGATCGCTCCTTCGGGGAGTTCTGGAACGAGGACCTCGGGCTTGGCGACAGTGATGAGGGATACTCCTGGGCAACCGCAGATGACGCAACAATCGACGCTCTCGAACAGTTTCTCGACCGTCGAATGTCTCGGTATAGTCTGGCGATGTCATCTGTCGACGCGCTCCGAACGCGTCTGAACCTCTACGTACGTGCCTACAGGACCGCGAACGGCACAGACGACCTCCTCACACCGATTCAACGGGGTCGAGAGACGCCAGCCTACGAAGCCGTTGACGCGTGTTATGCAGCATTCGACTGGTTAAACGAGGGAGCAGAACACGAATACAGCGGCCAGACCCTCCAACGTGTGCGACGCGTCGTGGATGCCTGGTATCAGCATCTCGTTGGGCGGCGCATCGCCTCGATAAATCCTGCGAGCGGTCTCTACGACGAATTCAAATGGGAAGTTGAGGAATCCTCGACTCCAGCTCTTTCAGCAAACCATATTCGGAAACTGACGCAGGTGGCAACGTCGACGCGAGAACAGCTGTTACTAGTGGCATTAGCGGGTTGGGGACTTCGAGCAAGCGAGGTCGCCGCACTTCATATCTCGCAGTTCCATCGTAATGTCCCTGCAGACGACGTCCCCTTCATCGCCTTCGAGAACCGCAAGAATGGACCTGGTGAAGTGTCTCTCCTCTTCGGAATGGACATGCTCGACTCTCGAATCGATGAGTTAGCAGGCGATGAGACGTGGACAGGGTACCTGTTTCCATCTTCACAGGGGAAAACACCACACGTGACGCGAGATACGATCCGGAACTGGTTCCAAACTCTTGCATCGAAGGCAGGTCTCCCCGACCGAATTGAAGGAGAGCGACCGAGTCCGCAGCTCTGTCGTCGTTTTTGGTACGATACCTATACAACCGTCCTCGAGGGCGTTCTCGAGGGTGTCGACGAGATTGCCTCAGAGCAAGGAAGTAGCGATCCCCGTGTGGTTATGCAGAACTATCTTTCCGATTCGCGATCTCGTCGAGTACGCAGAGAGTTCATGCAGGAACAGTTGAATGCAGCCTTTAAAGGGAAATAATCGCTTTCGGAGTTCCCGCCAGATAGCGTCGTTAATAGCGTTTTGAGTCAATGAATTAAAGAATTTGTGAGTCAGTGAGTTAGTGATTCCTCGAATGCATGAATACAGGAAAACAGAGAGATGGATAGAGGATCCTCAGAAGAGGTGGAATGCACAGCAAACCCCTACTAGCCTGCTAATCTATGAGCTCATCCATCAGTGAGTCAATGATTCCATGAGGTCTTGATTAGCAGAATCATAGATTGTTTGATTCCAAGAACTCAATAGGCTTGTGCTGAATTCGCTGAGTCCATGAATCCATGAATCAATGATTCAGGAAGTTTTTGACATTTTGAAGGTTTGAGTCACAGAGTATTTGATTCCAAGAATTCGACAGGCTTATGCTGAATTCGTTGAGTCTATGAATC
>NZ_CP099999.1 GCF_024138145.1 Natronosalvus halobius
GAATACTGATACTGCGTCTGACAAACCTATTTGTATGCCCTATCTGTATACAGTATACGTATATGGAAAACACCATGAGAGCCGCGACGTACGTCCCGAAGGGTGGCGTCGGGAAGACGACGTCAACGGGCCACATCGCCGTTTCGGCGGTGAACCACCACGACCTCGAGGTCGTTGCACTCGACCTCGCCGGCACCCAGAACGACCTGGCGACACAGTTCGGCATCGCCGACGAGGTCGACGACCCCGACGCCCCGATCTCGGCGGTCTTCGGCGAGAACTGGAGTTTCATCCGAGACAATATCGACGACATCGTCGATCGGATGGTCTTCGAGACCGACGAGGGAGTGGACATCATCCCGGCAGATGAGGGTCTCGGCGGCGCCGACAACAACCTCGCGAACGTCCCACGTGAGGATCGGTACGGAAAACTCGACGCGTTCATCACCGACGAGCTCGCCCCGCGCTACGATCTCGTCCTCCTGGACCTCCCCGGAAAGGAGGACAACATCACGATCAACGGGCTGTTCGCCGCCGAGAACGTCGTCGCGCCGCTGAAACCCGGCGAGTTCGAACGCAACCAGGCGAAGAATCTCGAGACGGAACTCGAGGCGATCCGCGACGACGCCGATCACGACGCGAGCCCACAACTCCAGCTCGTGTTCGCGACGATGATCGAGAAGGGGACGAACCTCTCGGGTGAGTTCGAAGCCGAACTCGAGAAGGCTTATCCCGACGTCGCCGGTCCGTCGGTGACGAAAGCCCAGGACATCGGGAACGAACAGGCGAGAGGCCGGACGCTGTTCGCGCTCGAGGACGACGAACTGTACGCGACAGGGAAGCGAGCGCGCGACTCGTATCGCAAACTGACCAACGATCTACTCGACCGACTGGAGGCACGATAACATGACCGACGACACATCCAAAGCCGAAGCCCTACTCGAGGAAGCGAAGAGCCAGAAACGCCACGAAACCGAGCCGTCGAACGAACCGACCGACGATTCGCCGTCGCTCGAGGGCGCGATCGTCGACGCGTACGCGGCGATCGACGCTGGCGACGCCCACAGCAACCTGACGATTCGGGATTCCGATCTGGCAGCGCTCGTCGCTGGCCTCGACGAGACGGACGGCCTCGGGGAGATCGTGGCCGACGCCCAGGACGAACTCGACCGTGAGGGAACCGACGCCGACGCGACGAAAGCGATGGCACTCGGACTCCTGGTACGCGTCGGTCTCTCGGAAGTCGCCCCGGAAGCCGTCGAAACGACGCTCGAGGCGAAGAAACGCCATGCTGTGAATCAAGCATCCGAAATCTGAATCTGGAAGCGGTATTCGCAGTCTGAATATAGATATTGTATACGTATACTGTATACGATTACAGTAAGACGATAGTTTATACCGGAAGAGGCAGCGAACGCCGGCGATGCACCCACAGGACGACCTGTTGATCGTCGAGGCGCTGATCGAATACGCTCGCGAACGCGTACTCCACGACCCCGACCGGCGCGATCGGGCGCTGGCGCTCGCCGAGGACGTCGCCGGCGAGCACGGGCTGGGGCTCGAGGACGCGCTGTTTCAGATTGAATGACGCGCTGGATTTATATCACCAGACGTGTCGTTTGAGGTTGATAATGACTCAACCAATCAACACGAGTCCTGTCTGGGGCGTCCCTTCCGGTCTCTTTGTGGCAGGAATCATTCTCGTAGCAGCAGGTATCGGATTCCTCCACGGTGGCGAATCAATAGGATGGGGCCATCTATTCTTAGGAGCTTTAGCCATGATTGTATCGCCAATTTCTCTATTCATTTTCTCCCCGAAAGGTACCGTCTGAACCCCTCTGTTTCCTATCCGTCCGCTAACAGGCGTCAGACGTTGATATCCGGGCGATTAGCATCTAGGACTAGGGAAGAGCAAAAGATATAGCGACATACAGTATATAAACCCCTAAAACGAGGGTAGAAGACTCGAGACTACCGAGAACACACGCCTCAGACGACTCGCCTACTACTTTGTTAAACACCAGTTTAACCAAACAGATTTACTAGGGTCGACGCTGTACCCCGCAGGTGTGAACGTACAATGAACGAGAGACCACCTTCTCGAGGCCGAAACCCCAGGGATTACACCGTCGAAGAGGCGGTCACGCGCTACCTCGATTCACTCAACTCGGACGGCTCGCGCAAAACGATGCGAACGCCACTGAATCGATTCGTCGAGTTCTGCGAGCGCCACGAGATCGCGGCGCCGGGCGAGCTCACCTCGGGTGACATCCAGGACTTCGGCTACGAACTGAAAGAGGACCACCGAGACGGGAACCTGAAAGCGTCGACGGCGAACACCTACTACGACTACGTCCGGGCGTTCCTCGGGTTCTGTGTCCGAAACGAGATGGCCGACCAGAACCCTGCGAAAACCGATCGGGGGCAGGAGTACCTCCCCGACGACACCGGCGATCGGGACGCCCAGTACTGGACGACCGAGCAACGCACGCAGATCCTCAACTACGTCACCCAGCGACTCGACTGGGCGCTCGACGGGAAGATCGACGTCGACCCCGATATCGCGTACCGTGACCGAACAATGGTCGTCCTACTCGCGAGAACCGGGGCCCGAGGCGCCGAACTTTTTAATGACCTCAAGGATCGGGAACGGACTGGCGTCACCTGGGGCGACGTCGACCTCGAGAACGCGGTCCTGTACGTCTTCGGAAAGGGGCGCAAACACAATCAGGAGGTTCCCCTCCCGAAGTCCGCCCGCGAAGTACTGGATCGGTGGCAACGGAAGGCCGACCCGCCGAGTGACGACTGGCCGATCTTCCCGAGCTGGAGCTACAAGGCTCGACGGAAGAACCTCGAGGACGAAATCGGCTCGAAAGTGGTGTCTCTGCGTTTCGAGGAACGGGGCGACGTACTGAAAACCGAGTTTCTCGACGAACTCCTCGAGGAGTATGAGGTGGCGCCACCGGCGATCTCGAAAGAGCGCGCTCGGCAGATCATGAAACAACTGACCGACGAGGCGAACATCGACGTCGACGACCGCCACGGCTATCTCACGCCGCACGGCGCCCGCCGCCGTCTCGGGGCCGACCTGTACGCGGCAGGCGAGTCCGAGCGTGCACAGGATGCACTACGGCACAACTCAATCGAGACGACTCACGAGGCCTACAGCCACCTCAACACGAAAGACACGGCCGACACGATCGACGAGGTCCTCGAAGAAATCGAATAGCGCCCCACTCCGTCAACTGTTCTCGTCTTCTAATTGCTCCCGCAGGTCCTCGACTTCTTCCTCGAGCCGCGCCAACCTCTCCTCGGTGTCTTCTTCGACGACGGCCTCGCGAAGCTGGTCGTAGAGTTCTGGATCGTGTTCACGCAGTAGACGGGCGTCGGTTTCCATCCGGTCCATCTTCCCGCGCACTCGAGAACGGTGGCTCGAGCGCACACTAGCGTCCATATCTGGGTCTCCTCGTATTGCATCCCGTTCGCCGTCGGTGAGCAACGCCCTCGTCATTCGTTCGCCGTCTGTGTTGCCGGTCAACATATATGGTGTGATCTAACGAGATGCCGTGATAAAAGTATACCGTGCTTATTCAACAGTATCTACAGCAGCGCAACATATATGTTGAATAAGATAGAAACGTGATGTATGGCACAGAGTCAAGCCGACCGACCCGAATGGCTGCCAGACGAGTACGACGCAGACGCATCGCTACGCGAACGGCTTCCGATCATGGCCGAGATTGACGGCGGTATCGAACTGCACGTCGGCGACGAGCGCGGCATCGTCGAGATCGTCGGTGAGCCACTCGAGCTGACCGAGAACGCCGCTGAGTGTTACACGCTGAGAACCGGATCGGCCTCGAAATGGCGCCAGGGAGTCTGGCGGAACGAGATCGTCGTTCCGAAGGAACACGAGGCCGTGTTGAAATCGGTCGACCCGGAGCAGAGCTTCGAGGACTATGAACGGACGAAGAAAACCGAACTTCGAGGCGTCGACGTTCGGATTTACGGCATCGATCACGAGCGGCTCGGGCGCGAGGTGCCGGCATGAGCCTCCCTGACCCCGAAACGACGGAGTGCGAACCGATCGAGATCGACGACGACGAAGTCCTCGAGCAGATTCCCGAGGACAACCCGTTCAAGGCGGCGATCGTCGAGATGAAAGACGACGACGCGTCGTGGACCGAGGTGTTGGAACGCCTCGAGGACGCGTACAACCCGATCGACAAGACGGCCTACAAGGAATCGATGGTCCGAATGCCTGAGTACCGGATTCGGGCGGTCGTCCACTGCGAGCAATCGACCTCTGGAGAGCGTTACGAGTCGTTCACCCACGCAGACGAGACCGAAGACGCGGCTATCGAGTGGGCCGAATCAAAACACGACGTTCTGCGCGTCGAATCGACCGAGAAGGTCGGAATGGTGACCGTCGGATGAGCGACTTCGAACGAGACGACGTCGACCGAATCGAGGAGTTCTACCGCCTCGAGCACGCCAGCGGGTGCGTCTACGTCGGTCGGCGCGGCATTACGGCCATCAAAGCCGCCGACTTCGACGAGGACGGCACGATCTTCCCGCTGGGGTACACCAAATCGGAACTCGAGCGGAAGGTCAACAATCAGGGACTCGAGTCCGTCTCTCGAGAGGACGTCCCCGACCGCGCAGAGAACTACCTCGAGCACCAGTTCTACGCTCGGGCTGTGAATCTGGGGATGGCCGATATCGCGGGTGAAACGGCATGAGCTTCGAACGCGTCCCCGACGAGCTGCGGAAGAACAACCTCGCCATCCGCTGCATGATCGGCGAGGACGACCCCGACCTCTGTGACGGCTGGCTGACGAGCGTCGAGATCGACCCCTCGGACGTCCGAGTGGACGGCTACGACCGACTCCGCTTCGCGGAGCACGTCCCGACCGAGTGTCCGGAATGTGGCGATCGCGTCCTCGAGTACAACGGTGTGGAGGTGACGTTTCACGCATGATCACCGACTTACTCGCCCAGCTGGCGTTTATTCACCGGGAGATACCGGAGGAAGAGTTCGACCTCGATACCGCTGTGGAAACGGCCATCGACACCGTTGAGAGAGACGTAACTGAGGAAGAACGCGACGAACTCGACAGTCTCCTCCCGGAGTGGCTAGAGCAGGGCGACGATGAGAGGGCCGCAGCATGAGCCTCCACGAGTGCCGACGATGCGGGAAGGAAATCGCAACGAACTCCACGACGGCAGGCGCGTTCGCGATGCCGCCGACGCTGTACTGCGTCCACGACGGAGACGCCGTCGAGATGGATGTCGTTTCGGAGGCCGACCTCCTTGAGGAGGCGATCGTCCATGAGTAACGAGACGGACCACTGGCAGGTCGTCGAAATCACAGGCGTCGGTATCGGCGAGATGTGGTTCGACGTCGTCGCCGACGAGCTCTCCCAGGACGTCGCCGAACGACGAGCCGGCCAGCGAGATCGCCACGTTGCCGTCCCAATGACCTACGACCCCGGTGAACCAGTCGGAATCGGCCAGGTCGTCGACGACTACGACCGGGCGGTGATCGACCGATGATCCGACGTTTGTACTGGGGCGTCATGTTCAACCTCTCGAGGGCGACAGCGCTCGCGATCTGCGAACCGAAGCTCCGACTCGGGCGTCGGCGCCACGACGGTAACTGCGACGAGTGTGGCGAGCGCTGTTCTCCCTACGCGATGGAGAAGCTGGACTTCCCGATCGAGAGTCTCGAGCCCGAAGCGACATCGAGTCGCGAAAAGCTCCGGGCGATGTTCAGCGCGGACTACGTCCGGTACTGTCTCGAGTGCGGTAACGGAATCGAAACCGAGCAAGCAGGGGTGGACGATGCCGAGTAACACCTCGAACGGCATCGACCGCTCGAAGGTCGAATACGTCCGCTCTCAGCACTGGCGATACGAGGGGACCGACTACGTTCTCGGATACATCCCGAGCGAGTGCTCGGAGTGTGGAAAGACCATCCCGGACGACCATGCCGGATACATCCGCGACGGCCCTCGAGCGAACGGCGGAGACGGCGGCATGGACGAACTGTGCTTCGACTGCGGTAATGAGGTGACTGGATTTGCAGACTGAAACAGAACAGACGCGGTTAGCGGATGAACTGAGCCGAATCTACGACATCCTGGAGGACGCATCGGAAGAGGCGGAGACACAGCGAGAGAACGCCGTGATCGGCCTGTTGTTCATCCTGACGGACTACGGGCGCGACGTCGCACTCCAGCGTGAGTATCCAACGCCGAACCAGAAACTCTTCGAGGCGGTCGGCGGGGAGTTATCCGAGAAACCTTCCGATCCTGGGTTCTGGCCCGACTACGCTGGCGACCACGACGACTTTTCGATGCTCGTGGACTGGACCGATCCGAACCGGCGGACGGAGGGCGACAATGGCGAGTAACGATCCTCTCTCGGATCTCGAGATCCGCGAACAGTCCCTCGCACACACGCGAGACGCGCTGGCAGCACTCCAGAAGGTGCCGGCCGCCGGCTTGGACCAGCCGAAACACGAGACGGTGACGGACCTCGTCGACGGGGCGACGTCGCTCGAGCGCCAGCTCGCAAACGAAGTCGAACAGATTCGAGGTGGCGACGGTGAGTAACGATCCGCTCCTGGAGGAGTGTCCCGACTGCGAGGGGACGGACCTCGAGCCAGCCGACGAGATCAACGAAATCATGTGGGACGATACGATGACGGCGTGTCACGACTGTAAACTCGTCTTCGACGCCCGTGGGCGGACGCAGGGTGGGTTCGATAGCGAGGTCGCTCGCGAACTGCACTCGGCGGCGGTCGACGCACTGCTCGACTCTCTCGGTGGTGACGATGGCGAGTAAAGCCACCGACCGAAAGGACGCCTACGAGGAAGACGAGTGCCTGCTGTGCGCTCCGGCGCCGCATCCGAACTGCGAGATGTACACCGTCCTGGAGGTCCTCAATCGCGAGCACGTGCCGCTCGGGGAGGACGAGAGCGACCACCTGATCGAGATTCCGGTGTGCCTCGGGCACTACCAGGCGCTCGAGGAGTACCAGAGCGGGAAGAACGTCGCCGAGGTCGACGTGATATGAGCGCCGAATACGAACACGCGGGCGAGTGGGACTGTGATATCTGCGGCCAGTCCTTCGAGGCCGAACGAAAACTCGACGTCCTCGGGCACGTCCTGGCGGGCTGTCCGTCCTGTGGCGCGCCCGATCGGGCCGGCGGACACGAGGGATACCGGCGGCGAAAGCGTGAACTCGAGGCCGCGAGGGGTGAGGCCTGTGGGTGACGTCTCGTGTGCGGGGTGCGGGACGGACATCGACACGCTCACCGACACCCACTACCGCGTCGGCGAGGAGGAACGGCCCGTAAAGTCACTCGAGAAGGCCGAAGACGAACTCGAGTTTGACGACTTCTTCTCGCGTGGGTGGCTTCTCTGCCCCGGATGTTTCGGTGAGGTGGTCCCGGATGCATAGCGAAAAGGCCGCCGACGTCCGGGATGCACTCAACGGCCTGCCGTGTGTCGCCTACGACCCCGAACCCTCGGAGAACTATCCCGGCTCGGACGCACTCACGATCACCCGACGGGGCGAGGAGTGGACCCACACCGGGCCCTGTGTCAATACGGACGAGTTCACGTTCTCGGCGGCCCGGATTCACGAGGCCGGCCAGATATCCTTCGGGAAAGACGCCCCGATGCGACCGTGCTACGAGGTCGTTCTCCAGCCACTGACCATCCCGACGCGGCCGCTCCCGTCGATCTCCATCCCGCCGGAGGTCGTCCACGAGGTCGCGAAATACGACTGCCGGATGCGCGTGAAAGCCGGCTATCGAGGCGAGTGGACGCCCGGAACGATCCACGTTCGCGACGATCTCGCCCACGCCCAGGACCCCGACGCCGACGGCGATCGGTGCCCGGACTGTCGGGGAACGCGGTTCAAGCTCAAAAGCGGGGTTCCCGAATGCGTGCGGTGTGGAACGCGTCTCGAGGACGCGGAGACAGAGTACACGCCGACGCTGGGGGATAACGCGTGAGCGGTCATCGTATCGGCACGGATCGAAAAGAGACAGTTGTCGTCGCTGGCTGTCCGAATGGTTGTCAGGGCTACGAACTCGAGGTCGGGGGCGTGGAGGACTCGGTCGACGAACTCGTCGAGGCGGTGGCGGAGTCCTACGGAGACTGCTCAACCTGTGGCGAGCCGATCGGACGGCTTCGAACGGACGAACCGAGCGTCGAACTCGAGTAACTGCTTCTACTGAACCAGGGCGTGAGTTCACCAAAACGGGAAAGGAACCTCTCTATCCCTGATGAACACCGAGTATTGAACTCCCGAAAACTTCATATGAACCCCGGTGTTGGTACTGAATGCTTAGTTCCGGAGAGGGCGTTGGCTCGTTCTAACGCCCCCGATCCTCAGACCGGAGAGCGTAGAGCTTGAGACCAACGCTGATCGACAGCAATGCAACCGATGCGACCTGGAGCGTAACATCAACTGGTGGCATAGATGTGTCTATGCGCTTGGTCAACCGTCCTCCGAGAATGCTTAGTTCCGGAGAGGGCTGACGTTGCGCGGAAGTTTGGTCTGCTCCCAACCCTATAAAACTACCTAGGTTGCGTGATTGAAACGTAGAATACGCGCGCAGGACGCGCAGCCCCTCACGGCAGTGCTCGAAATCTTAAAAGAGAACCACCCCCACCCTAGAAATTTATATAAATTCCCGTTGTCGTGTTAGATGGTTGCCAACGAAAAACAGCGCAACCAGAGCACGAAATGATCGACGTAATCAGCACAATAGCGCTTAGCTACAGCACCGAACAGTTCACGAACCACTTCACGATTCTCGTGTACGCAGCGATAATCGCGATGTTCATCGGAGCGGTCCTTCAACTGTTCCGATAGTAGTTGAAATTCGGCGGATGGTGCTCCCCCCGGAACCCATTAACCACACTTCTTGAGCACTGCCTCGGCCGTACTCTCCCCGACACCGTGGACGGCCTCGAGTTGCTCCCGATCGGCGCCGCGCAGCTCGGTCAGCGAGTCGAACTCCTCGGCGATCGCCTTCGACGTCTTCGGTCCGACGTTGTTCACGTCCTCGACGAACGCGCGGATCTGGTCGTTTCTGCTGTCGAGGTGGAACTCGAGACGACGCTCGAGTTCGTCGGCGTCGATCTCGCCGCGTGCGTACGCCTCTCGAGCCTCTTCAACAGGGGTCTGCGGGCTCGAAAGACGGTTCCGGACAGTCGCATAGGCGGTGACGCCGAGGACGAGGACGAAAAACGCGGCGTCCAGGAGCGTGGGTTCGGCGGGCATGATTGATTCTCGTGTGCGTGTGTAGTGTTACCGTCTGTAGCCTTCCCTGACCGGGCAAATCAAATATAAAATAAATCGATCAATTTCTCTATTCTGTCGTGCGCAACATTAGTATATACGCGGTGGGTAGCGCGGGCGATCCGACCACGACAGGAGTCAGGAAAATCGAAAGACGAAAAGCTGATTCAGATGGTCGCTGGTTGCCGACCATCACTCGAGTTCGTCCCAGGGGAACCCCATCGCTTTCTCCCCGAGAGCCGTGACCGCGTATACACGATCGACCTTTTCGATACACCTTCCGAGTGGCCCATCGTCGACCATCCAATCAGCGAGAGTCGAATCAGGTATCCCAGTGAACTCGGACAGTGATCGACGGCTCGTAATCTCGTTCTGATCGATCTCGGTTAGACACTCGAGAAGTCGCTGGCGCTTCTCGTCACCGTAGTCGATCCAGTCACGAATTGCAGCAGGAAGCCGATAGTCCTCGCCGCCCCCATCGGTTTGTGCCGTTGCTGCACCGCCGGCCATCACTTCGGCCATTCGCCGTTCCTTCGCTCGCTCGAGACGCTCGAGGCGCATTTCCCGCGACTCGCCCGCAACTGCCGTCGGCTGGAATCGGAGATCGTTCACCACCGGATACTCCTGTCGCCACTGGCTGAAGCGATACACGCTCTCCTCGTCGAGCGTTTCCGGGCGGACGCACGCGGGCACGTCACGAGAGGTGAGATACCACCGATCGACTTCGGGCGGTTCGTCAGTCGGGTAAGCCGTCCCGTCGACGTCACACCACCACTCGCAGTCGTTGAACGCCGAGCGCCAGCGGTCGTCGGTGTGGCTTCGAACGCGGTACCCGAGTGCCTGCCCGTAGCGTCTCTCGAAGGGAACGTCACCGTCTCCGAGTCCACAGGGCGCTCCACGCCACCAGATCGGCCAATAGAAGTTTTCGTCGACCTTGAGTGCGCCCTGCCCTGGATCGAATCCTTTCAGTTGCTCTTTCAGTGCCCTGGGGAAGTGCATCTCATCGTCCATATCGTAAATGAGCCCGTTATCGAGTTTTAGGAAGATTTTGTACGGCATGTTCGACCGGACGGGTTTCGCGACGTCGTTGAGCTTCTGGGTCGACCCGGCCATCATGATTCGACGCGAGCCACCCTGGGTGGCGATCTCGTAAAGCGTCTGGCGAAGCGGGCGGGCCTCGTCCGGGTAGGGGACGAGCGTCATCTTCGACGGAGCGATCTGTTTCAGCTCCCGAACCTCGAGGGCGACGCGGGGGAGGGACTTATCCTCGTCCCGAACCCGGAGCAAGAGCCGAAGCCAGAGGTTCGCGATGACGTATTTCAGCGGCTCGTTCCGGTCCTCGAGATAGTTACAGTTGAGCGTCGCCACCCGGTCGTTTCGGCGTACGACCTCGGCCATATCGAGATTCGTCGACGCGTCGGAATCCGCCAGCAATCCCTCACCGGCCAGATGGAGGACGGTCTGGGCGCACTCGCGGAGGACGTCGTCGGCATCCATCTGATACCGGATCTCGGTCGCCCCATGGTCGTCCTCCCGGACCTCCACGTCACCATCGGCGTCCTCGCGATCGAAATCGTCGTCAGCGAGCTGGCGAATGGTGACTGTCGCTTCGACGTTTTCGGCGTATTTCTCGAGTCGGTCGACGAGGACGGCCACCTGGTCGGTTGATGCCTGTTTCGCTTCCTTGAGCGCTTGTTCGACCCGGTTGATGGTGTTCCGGTCGGCAGTGAAGCCACCGAGACGGAGAATCAACTTCCCGGTGAGGTCGTCGACGCCGATCGTGAACGGCTCGAAGTTCCCCGGGAGTTCACGCGGGAGCCCGGACATCGCGGGCACGTACACCTGCGTATCGTAGGCCGTCGGCTCCTGGCCCATCTCCTCGAGGTTCTCCTGAATCGGCTCCTCGTCGTTAGGGATGGCGATCATGTTCGTCTCGTCGCGGCCGTCGTCCCACAGGCTAATCCACTTGTACTGGTGCTCCTCTTTCAGATTCGCACACAGCGAGACGTTCGTCGAGTCCTTTCCCTGCCTCGGAAGAGCAACCGTCAGAACGTGCTCGCACGACTTGTGCTCGATCACGGGCCGGCGGTCGCCCGGGCCGATCGGCTCGTCGGCACCGATACGAATCCTCCCGATTGGCGTCAGTGGTCCCGGAGTACTCGCCTTTCCCGGCGCGGGATCGATACGTGAAAACCGGACGGGCTCGTACCAGGTCATGTCCCCAGCGCTGTAGATCAACTCGAGGGCTTCGGCGACCTCGAGGAGCGTCACCAGTTCGTGTTTCGGTGAGTCCGGCGGGAGGCCCTTATCCCGGAGTGCGCGGTGATCCTGAAAGAGTGTCTTCGCCCGCCCGCTGAGGTCGTCATACCCGGGACGAAGGACGGACCCGAGGTCGTCGTGGTCACGAATTAGCCAGTGGGCGGCGTGGAGGAGTTCGTCGACCTCGTGATCGGACGCCCCCGCGAGTGCCTTCCGGGCTTGCTCGAGGAGTTTCCGTATCGTGGCGTTCTGTTCGGCCTGTTTGGTGTGACGCTGGCGCTTTTCGTAATGCGTCGCCAGTTCCGAGACCGTCTCGGAGACGTGGTCGTCATCGCGACTCTGGATACTCTCAACGAGCCGGTGTTCGTTTTTCATGTGTGGTTAGTCACTGTTCGGCATTGCCGTTGCCCCGTTGAACCGGGCAGCGGCCTGTGGCGATGGGACGAGCCCGCGAAGGCTGTCCCGTGGGTCGACGTCGGGGAGTTTGTAGACCGGCTCGCCCTTCTTGTCCGTGAATCGATTCGAGAACTGCGAGTGACGTTCGGAGACGTCGGGGAGTCGGCGTTTGTCCGCCGGGAAGACGATCGTCAACGACTGCTCGTCGCCCGAGGAGTCGGTGAACGCCACCTCGCGCTCGTCGAGGACGTGTGCCTCTTCGACGAGGTACTGGTACTCCTCGCAGACGAGTTCCGGGTCGTAGCCAATCGACGTCCGAATCTTGGAGTTTGTCGGCTGTTCGATCACCAACCAGGCGAGCTCGGCTTTCGGGATAATCTCGTCTTCCGAGGACCGGACCAGTTCATCGAGATCGTGCATGATCTGCGACCGGAGTACGTTCTTTCGGTGACCGTCGAGATTCGGCTTCATCTGAGCCAGACACCGGGCGTAGTGCTCGAGTTCTGACGGCGCGACACACTCGTCGGTGACGTGCTGATGCATCGTCTCGCTCGTCTTCCGGACGAACTCTCGCCGATCGTAGGCCGCGTACCGCCGACCGGCAATGAATCCGACGTACGCGGTCACGTCGGCCGTCTCGACGGTCTTGAACTGTCCGGCACAATCGAGCCAGTACTCGTCACTCGCTCGAGTTCGGTGGCGCCGTAGTCGGCGCTGGCGGCGCCGTTTGCCGACCCAGTACCACGTCAGGCCGACGAACGCACTCGTCGCGATGAACAGCGCGTAGACTGGAAGCGTCGTCCACAGCCCGATCGCGAACAGTTGAATCGTGAAGGCCACGCCGAAGGGGACGCCGAAGCGGATTGCCGCTTCGCCCGTTCGAAACCCACTTTGGAGGTCGAGCCAGAGGTGTTTGACCTCCTCAAGGAAGCGAACCTTCCACGGAACGTCCCGCTCGTCTCGAGTCGACACTTCGGTTTCCGGTCGATCACCACTCGATACGGCGTCGAGAAACCAACGAACGATCCAGCGAGTTACCGAGACGACCGCCCGAATGGGGAACGTGAGTACCGTCCATAGCGTCACGAACGGCCATGTGACTACCTTCCAGAGCCGTTGTTTAAGCGAGGTCGACTCATCGACATCGGATTCCGAGCAGGTCTTTTGGGATAGGGATACATCCGCGTCGTCGACGGCCTCCTCTACTGCAACCCCGGCCGCGTGACCACGTTGAATCGACTCTTGAAGAACCGTCGCATCGACTGTGGGAACATCGGTCGGTCGGGAATCGGCTCGAGTTGGTTCGGCACCGTCTTCCGGCGGCGTCCAGTAGTCGACCGTGTCATCGTCGGAGTCCCCTCCGAGGGCAGAATCGATCCGCTGTGCAATGGTTTCTCGCGTATCGTCCGTCGAGGCGATGACACGCGTACACCCATCGGTCGATCGGACCTCGTCCCAGAGCTGGTAAATCGTCTGGACCGTCCAGCCAGTCACGTCCGCCGCCTTATTCGCGTACTGCTTCCGGCGGAAGAACACCCAGCGCCGAGTGAGCCACGCGGCCAGCACCGGCACGATCGCCCAGTGGGTGAGAATGCTGGCAGCGGGGCCGACGAGCGGGGCCGAGGACCCAGAGGTATCGATCCGAGCGTTCATCAGCATCCAAATACCGACGCAGATGAACGCAAATAGCGAGAAGACGAACAACGTCGCAATCCGGCGGGGCGCCTTCGTCGGATCCCCCAGCACGATATTCGAGAGGCGGGTGAACAGCGACGGTTCGTCCGGGTGTTCCGGGTCGGCGTCAGTGAGTGATAGCGACACGGTCAGTCACCTCCAGCCGCAGAGCCGCCGTAGTGATGAGTCGTCCCTCGAGCGGCGTTCGAGGACGTCTCGGCGTGTTCGTAGTCACGCTCACCCGAGAGTCGAGCGACGAGTTCCGAGACCGTCCGCCGGGCATCGCGGACCTCGTTGCCTCGGTTGTAGTCCTTCTCGGCGACGAGTAGTGCCGCCTCGATATTCGAGAGGGCGGTCGTCGCTGCGAGCCGTCCCTCGTAAATGAGCGGCCCGAGCCACGTCTGCTCGCGAAGTTGTTCGGTGGTCAGGGGATCGACCGCCGCGAGGTCGTCGACGCCGTGGTGAGCGAACACTACCTGGCCGTCATCATCGTAGACAATGTTGCCGTACTGGTCGGTTTTGACGATACCCTTACAGGCGACCTCGATCATGTCATCGACGGTTTCGACGTCTTGCTCACGCCAGTAGCGGGCGGCGTTCGTCCCGATCTCGGTAACGTCCTCGAGCGGGTGTTTCGCTGCCGCGTTTCGGAACTCCTCGTAGTCCTGGCGGATCGCCTCGCGCATCAATTCGGCGCGGCTTTCGGCGAGTTGCTGCAACTCGAGAATCCAGCCGTGTTTGCGCTGGAAGTAGATGGCGAGGCCAGCGATCAACCCGATGGCGACGACCCAGGAGACGAAGTTCTGGGCGTCCATGATCCGCATCGTGATGAACATCTGGACCTGCTCGGAGAACAGGTGATCGAACAGGTCGGCTCGGTCTTCGGTATCTTCGATATAGTCTTGAGCGCCGTCAGGCGTCTCCTCGTATCCGTTGTCACCGGCCTGGTCTTTCAGGTAGTCGATGACACCGCTATACTCGGTGTACTCGGCGGCCTCGACCGACACGTCGGTGTTGGTCGCATAGAGGTCGACCGTGTAGCTCGAGCCATCGGCAAAGAACAACTCGAGATCGTACAGCGACCCCTCCGATCCAGCCGCGTCGTCGGCGTACTCGACGCGAACCACGGATCCATCGCCCATTACGCGGGCGTCCGCGTTCGGCTGGCCGACGCGGGCGCTTTCGACCGGCTGTGAAAGCGAGAACGTCGCGAACGGTCCCGAGGTGTTGAACGCCTTATCCGATTGCTCGGTCGATATCTCGAGGTAGTCTTCATCGTAGTCCTCGGGCGTAATCCGGACGCGTTCAGCCTGCGAAGGCGTTTCGGAATCGTTGGCACTCTCATTCAGTGTAATCGTCTGTGCTGACGGGCCGGTGTCGGCGGCCGCCAGCCCGATCGCCCCGGCGGCCCCTACGGTGAGGAGGGCCACGAGAGCGATAATCAAAAGCCGAAACCACGGGCTCTGTCGGTGTGTGTCCGTCATGTGAATCGTCTCTGGTTAGTCGCTCGTGGACGCCGTCTTCTGTCGGTCGCGTTCGTCGTATCGGTGGCCGTTCTCCTCGGGTTCAAACAGGTCTTTGGCCTGTTCGAGGCGCTGGAAAATGGCCTGTTCCTCGTTCGTGAGGACGTCTTCGATTTCCGAGAGTTGTTCCGAGAGGATAGCGTTCAGAACGCGCTCGGATTTCAGTTCCTCCTCGAGTTCGGTCTTATCGTTCTCGAGTTGTCGAATCTCGGATTTGCTCTTTCGCTCCGAGGGGACGATCTCGTAGTCGGCCACTCGACCAGGGTTGTTTACCTCGCGGATTTCAGAGGCCCGAACCGAGACTTCGCCCGTGAGTTCGTCCCAGACAGCAGAATCGTCGTCTGGCACCTCCCAGAAAATTAGGTCATCGGGGAGTCGGTGATCGGCGTCTCGACGCTTCGGGTCGTCCGCGTTGAGTTTTGGCCGCCAGAACAGCCCGAGGGCCTGGTGATCTTTCAGTTGGGGGACGAGCGTCGTCCCGTCGTCGGTGAGCTGTGTATTCGATCGGTCGAATCGAACGACACGGCGTTTGTTGCCTTCCTCACGCTCGAGCGTGATCTGTATCTCGCCCGATTTCGCGTCCTGTTTCGCCTTGAACCAGACGCCGCCAGTCACGCAGACGAGGCCGAACCCGGCCCACTCTGCGTACTCGGCGTAGATGGCTTCAGTCGGTCGGCCGGTCGCCGCTACCTGGTAGATCGCCACGGCGAGATACACTGCGAGAACGACGACCGAGGCGAGCACCGCTTTCGTCATCGGTGTCTGCCTCGAGACGCGCCCCCGGAAGCCGACTCGACGATGACGCGGGTCCGAGCCGACGGACAGGCGGTCGTCAGTGCTTTCGGTATCGTGAGGGTCGTCTCCTGCCGATGTGAACTTGAGGATCGCCCAGTAGAGGATGCCGAGACCGATGAGGAACGCCAATCCACCTGCAACCCCAGAGAGGACGTCGATCACAAGTCATCACCGTCCTCGTCGTCGTTCATGACGGCCTCGACGGTCGCTTCGACCTGTGCCTGTGCTTCCGGCGGTGGGCCGTCGTCGTAGTTCGCGAAGTCGTACTCGGTCGCGTCGGGATCCTCGCCGGCCAGCACCGCCTGTGCTCGCGAGTGGAGTTCGTAGCCGCGTTTCAGGAACTCGCCGTAGGAGTCCTGGTAGGCGTCGAGTTCCTCGAGGACGACGTGACAGTCGTGTTCGATCGCCAGATCCGAGAGCTGGTCGACGAGGTCGTCGTCGGTCTCGGCGGTCTTGATAATTCGCTCGAGGGTTTTCGTCACCGAGTGACGCTTGAGCATCGGACAGGCGACGCCATAATGCGGGCACTGCTCGCAGTCTTCGGGGAAGGCCGCCTCGCCGTTATCGACCCCCCGGTGGTTCCGCATCTTGTGTTTCTTTTTCAGCGACCGGAGTCGGGATTTGACGGCCGACCCCACGTTGCCGTCGGGCAGGGTGACGCTCTCGGTGAGCCACGCGTCGATCTCGGCGTGGAGTTCGGGTGCGTCGTCGCGAAGGTATTCGTATTTGTTGAACAGCCGCGTCCGAAGTTCGGACAGTTCCGTCCGCTGTTGCTCGGTTGGGCTGGCGTCGGTACGACTCGTCGGGTGGGTGTAGGTACTCATAGGTCGAGTGTTGTTGGTGGTGTTACCTCGAGCGGGAACGCCGGGGCGTCGTCGACGGGCACGACGACGATTGCGCCCGAGTCGCAGAAGGCGACGAACTCCTCGACGCCGCGAAGCGGGTTCGACGGCGATCGGGAGAATCGGACGGGAAAATACAGTTGGATCGATCGTTTGTTTCGGGTGACGGTGCCTGTGGTGTGGTCGGTGTACTGTCTCATGTCATCGTTCAGTGGGGAGTTATAACCGCTCTCGAAAGGAAAATCGGTCAACCTGAGCGATTGACGGGTGACCAATTGGCCGCGCGCTTGCGCCATCCACCGGTCTCTTCCCGAAGGTCTGACTCGTCGATACGCCGGGCGTTCGAGAACGCGAAGTACGAGCCTGCCGCGAGGACCATGACACCGGCGACGGTGTAGCCTCCGATAATCATGAACGAACCGATGAGCACCCACGTGAGGTTCATCGGAATCCGGACCATCGACTCGAGGCAGCGCGACTCGCTGTAGAAGTGCCGGCTCAACAGCAATCCGAGGGCGAGCCCTCCAAAGATAATCACGCCCGCAACGGCCATCTCACTCATCGTTGTTCACCTCTCGCGTGTTGTCGGTTCGCGTCTCCCGTTTCGACGTCCGGCTGAACGGGTTGAGTCCTCGCGAACGCCGACGTCGGCGCTTGTCCTTCCGGGCGTTTTTCCCCTGGTTCGTGACGAGGATGTACTCCGGGAAGAACTCGATAGCGGCGTAGACCGTGAGGATAATGAACGCGATCGTCAGTGCGAGAACCCAGCCACCCGGGTTCAGTAAGCTCACTGCGAGGACTGTCAGGATTAGAATCGCCGTAATCGTCTGTCCAAGATTCATAGCCGGACCCCCGCGAGCGGCGTGAGCCAGAGCAAGTCGAAGTTGAAGTTGAACAGGTCCGACCAGCTCGAGGCGTACGAGCGCCACTCGTGTTTCGCCTTGTCGATCGAGTTCGGGTTCGCCGTGAACTCGACCTCAATGTCTCCCTTGTCGTAGCCATCCGTATCGAAGTGGAACTGGACGGCCGCCCCACCGTCGACGGTTCGGTAAAACGCTGGGTCGGCACTGTCGGTCGTGATTGGGCGCCACTCACCGTCGTTGATCTGGTAGACGGCAGTCCACTCGTCGATCGACTGTCCATCGCTGTGTTCGAGCGGGACGGTGACGATCGACCCCTCGCTCGAGTTGATCTGATAGGTTCGTTGCTCGAGCGAGTCGTCTTTCAGCGGCGCCGTAATTCGATCGAGGACACCGCCACTGGTCTGCTCGTCTTTCCAGGCGATGCCGAGGACGCGCATCCGGTTCGGTGCGAACGTCAACTCGTCTTCGGCGTCGATCCGGAACGTGATCTCCGTGTAGGACTGGTCGGTGTCGAAATCGTGGACGTTTCGCCACATTGAGTCAGTGTCACCGTCAGCGGCCGAGACCTCGCCGACCTCTGCGGGCGGAATGGTCTCAGGATGGACTTTGACGGTCATGTCGACACAGTAGTTGTTGGGGTTCTCGACCGACAGGCGGACGAACGCGTCCGTCTCCTCGAGCGTCGTCTTCACGTTCCGGTCAGTCGATTCGATGACGCCGTGTTCCTCGAAGTCGGTCGCGTAGCTATCGTCGGAGAGGTAGTCGTGGGTGACGTCGGCGCAGATCCGTTCCTCGTCGTCCTCCTGGGCGAACGCCGTTCCGGCGACGAACACCACACTCGAGAGGAGACAGACCGTCAGTCCCAGTACTACGAGGCCGCGAACCGAGACGAGGCCGCGTCGTCGTTCCGAAGGCGAGCGCCCCGGGATGAGGCGGAGATACAGACCGTGAACCCACTCGCCGAACTTCCCCGACCAGAGCCACGACATGCCGTCACGGAGGTCCTCAACGGGGAGGATGACGCTCGCCACGATGAACGCTCCGACGCCCGCGAGGGCGGCGATCACCCATGCGTCGCTTGCCGCAGAGGCGATGGCGAACAGGAAAAACAGCGCTACGACGAGCACCTTCCCGATCACGACGAACACCGACCGCTCGGCTCGGCGGATGGCGTTCGCAATATCAGTTCGCCGGCCACGGCCTCGAGGACCGCTCCCCGATCCTTTCCAGGGCATTAGTCATCCCCTCGACGAATGCGGTACTTTCCACTCTTTTTCATTCCCGGGAGCGATGCTGATTTGGCCCGGTCGTATTTGTTGCCGAACCACTCGTTCCACCGGAGGATGCCAATCAACAGGAAGATTCCCCAGAAGAACACGAACACGGCCGTCACGAGGCCGGTGAACAGGCCCGTGAAGATCGACCACCCGATGAGGATGATCGATCCTTTGACCTGTTCTTCGGCGGTCCCGAACCCCAGCGCCTGGGGGAGTGCCCTGACTGTGAGGTCGAGGAACCAGTCCGGAAGGAAGTCTGACAGCGATACCTCACCGATGAATTTGCGTGCGTTTTTGATGATTCCCATGTTGGTCACCTCTTTTTTCGCGGTCCCGGAGATCCCCGCCCTCGACCGGGGATGAGCTTGCCGAGGAACCAGCGAAGTCGCCGGAATTGTGTCTGAAACCAGTTCTCATGTGCGCGATGGCCGTGGTCGGCCTGTTCCCGGTAATCGAGTTTCGAGAACCGCCCCTCGCGATCGCGCTTACGTCGCTTCCGGGCCATTAGTTCCCGAGAAGGAGCTGGAGGACGTGTTCGGCATCCTCGCCGAAACGCAGGTAGTTGAAGTACTTCCCCTGGAGTTCGCTGATATACTCCTGGTCGGGGAGTTCGTGTCCCTCGCCGTCCTCGCCGATGAACGTCTGGCGGAACTCGAGGAGTTCGTCCGGCGCCGACTCAGCAGCCTGGTTCCGGATTTCGAGGTGGTAGTCGGCGTCGTCGACTTCGCCATCGTGCCACTCGAGGTGGTCGAACGTCTCCGTCTCGTCGTCATACCCGACCTCGATATGGGTCTCGTACGGCTCGAACGGATCTGGAAGAACACGCCGCGTCTGTGCGACCGTGACGTTGATGTTCGCCGCCCCGATCGGCTGGACGTCGTACTCGTCGGTGAGCCAGTTCCCATACGAGACCCACGCGTCGGCATTCGCGTTGAACTCGTTTTGCATCGCCCCGGCTAGTCGTTCCGGGTCCTCTCGGCGCCCGATCGTCCCGAACGCCGAGGACATCATTCCGGAAAAAAACGCCCAGTTATCCCCGCCTTCTGCGACGCCGTCGGCGAGGATACCCTGTCTCGATTCGGTCTCGGTCTGTGCGCTAACCGGCGTCGCGAAGCCTGCGGAAGCCACCGCAAGTCCGGACAACCGGAGGAACCGTCGTCTGCTGGTGTTGGGTTTCATTGTGGTATGCGCCCGGCGGGATTTGAACCCGCTCCTGCGGGGCGCGAAAGGTACGGAAGAGGTGAGTGGTGAGCAGTCGGCGGGAGCCGGTCGTCGAAGGTGGAAACGCCCTGTGAAAAGCAGGGCGGGCCAACACCACCCCCAAGCCCCGATACTTAGAGCGCGCCTCGAGACGAGGGCGCGGACTATCTACTCCGAGGCACGGCCGGTCCGGCACTCGACTGGAACGCGATCGAGATCGGCGGCCAGCCGTTCGGCCTCCTCGAAGGCTGCCTCCCGCTCGAGAGGCGCCTCCGTGACTCGTCGGGAGCGGCCGTCAGGCGTCTGGTGGTGAACGTGCCAGCCAGCCGTGAGCGACGTTGAGCGGGCGACGACGCGCTCTTCCGTCTCCTTGCCGTCGGCACGCGTCCAGATTTTGCGGAAGACGCTGTTTTCGTCACGAACAAAGTCGCCGTCTACCTCAAGCGGGTCGATCGTCGGGAAGCCGATCTGCTCGGAGACCGTGTTGACGAGCTCGGCGAGTGCGTCCGATTTGGTCCGCTCGGTCGTTCGGGAAACGGTACTGTGCTGCCGGGTGGCTGGCTGGGTAGCCATAGGCGCTCTCGAGGAGTCGAACCTCTAACTCGGCCTGAGTACCGAAAGAACGCGTTCCGCTGGTGGTCGTGAGTCTGTGCTTAGGCCGAGAGTCGGCGCCGCGAGACGACGAGGCCGCCCGCGATGAGCGCCCCACCGAAGCCGCCGGTGAGGAAGCCGCCCAGGTACGGCACGTTGTGCATCGAGATGCCGTAGGACTGGAGCATCGAGTAGCCCAGGTCCTGGAGCGTGCTGGCGTCGACGTCCTGGCCGGAGATGAGCGAGACGTCGACGGTCTCCTCGCCTTCGTGGTCGTCGCCGAGGTTGACGTCCATCTCTCCGCCCTCGTGGGCGACGATGTAGCTGTCGTTCTCGTCGACCTCGTCGCCGGTGATCTTCTCACCGGCTTCGCCCTTGAAGACGTAGACGGGCTCATCGTCGAGGCTCGAGAGCATCAGGAGGCCGACGCGGTCGCCGTCCTCGGCGTTCTCGAGTGAGGCGTCCAGCACGTCCGCGACGTCGCCGTCAGCGTAGACCTTGACGTCGGTGTTCTGGCCGTCGATGCCGATCTCGTCCTCGATCTCGGCCTGGTCCTCGAGGTCGTTGTTCCAGAGCGCGAGACTGGAGAGTGAGAACCAGCCGTCGTCTTCTTCCGCCTGCTCGAACTCGGTCAGGAGCGTGCTGTCGCTCGAGTCGATGTGGCGAACCGCGTGCGTGTTCGCGAACTCGAGGTCGACGGTGAACGTCTCCATCGCCGTCGTCTCGTTGCCGTCGGCGTCTTCTCCCCAGACGTTGACCGTGATGGTCGTGTTCTGGAGGGCGTCACCGGGCAACTTTTCGAGCTCGTCGTGGCTCAGGTTGAGCGTCTGGCTCGTTGCCGTGCCGTTGTCGATCGCGTCCTCGAGGGCGGCGTACTCAGTTCCGTCGTACGTGACGTTGAGGTGTGCCGTATCGGTTCCGTCGGTGTCGAAGTCGGTCCCGTCGGCCGTGATATCGTACTCGAGGTGATCAGATTCGTTCGCCTCGAAGCCGGTGACGAGATCGGTGTCGTCGCCGGCGAGGGTGGTTGTTTCTGCTGCTGCGAAGCCTGCGAACGCTACCATGCCGCCCGTGATAACCGATAGGACGAGCAGGAGCGTTGCGAGTCGCTTGAAGGTTGCTCTCATTGGAGTGTTGTGAAGGAAGGGTGTAGTTGGAAGTCGGTGCTCGAGTGGGTGTCTCGCCTCAGCCGTACGGAGGCGGGACCCCTCCAGACTGGTAATTGAGTGGTGTCATGCTCGGATCAACTCGTCGTGGTCGCTGTCCCGCCAGTCGAGCGCGACTCGAAGCCATGCCATCCGGGCATCTCTCGTGCCGTCTTTCCACCAGTATCCCCGTTCTTCGGCGTGCCACGGGTCGGTGACGGATTCGAGATCCGCATTTCGCCAGACGTCGCGATCGCGCCATCGGGGATGGGCCTCGAGAAACGACTCCAGGCCAGTGAACGTCGACGGAAGCACGCCCCGATCCTCGTGCACGAGTTGGTAGTGGTGGTGAGGAGAGACGACATCGAGGACCGGGTGGGTCTCGGCGGCCGTCGCGTCGGCCACGAGTTCGATTTCATCTTTGGATTTCGAGACGCCGTAGTGGTGGTATCCCGAGTACAGGATACGTTTCACCTCGCCAGTCTGTCGATCGGCGAACAACGCGTAGGGCTCGTGGTCGCCCAGGTGGCTGTCCCTCGCGAAGATATCGCCGAGAAACGGGATGGCGTCGATGCTCGAGTCCTGGTGGGTGTATCTGGCCCAGAACAAATAGACGCGTTCGTCGTATTCGGCGCTGTCCATCCAACACCCATAGAACCCGAGCAATGCCGCCCGGTCGGCGGGCGTCGTGACGAGCTTCGGCTGATAGGGCTCGAGGGACTCGACATCGTCACCGGCGGCGACGACGTGATCCGGGAGCCAGTCACCCTCTTGAGCCGACGCCGTCGACCCGACGAGTGCGGTCCCGACGAGCGCGGCGCCCGCAGTGAGGATCTGGCGGCGTGTGCGTGACATGGATTAGAATCGCTGTTGGGCGCTCGCGAGTAGTCGCGGGTACATCCCGCCCGAGAGCGTCGAGTACGCGACGCCTCGAGTCTCGGCCTCGTCGGTCATGGCCTCTGCCTGTGGCGTGTCGGGTTCGGTGCCCGCGAGGAGTGCTTCGGCGTCGGGCATCCCGTGGCCGATCTCCTCTTCGGCGGCGTTCGGGATGGGTGCGGCCGTCCGGTGGAGGCCCTCGCGCACGGTCTCGAAGTCCGTTCCCGGATTTTCGGCCAGGTAAAGACCGATCACGCCCGCGACGACCGGCGCCGCCATCGACGTCCCGGTCAGCGTCTCGAGTGAGTCGCTTCCGGACGGTTGTGGGACCTGCGCCGTGAGCTTGCAGCCCGGGGCGCCAATGTCGGGCATCGCGCCTTGCGTCTCGCCACCGGAGTTGTCCGATATTCCGTTGTGAGGTCCGATGTTCGAGTAGTACGCCGACCGGGACTCGCTGGGGAGCGCTGCCGTCGTCGATCCGACGGCGATCGTCTGCTCGCTCGAGGCCGGATGAGAGAGCCATCGGGACATCTGACGGTCGTTGCCGTTCGCTGCGACCGGGATAGTTCCCTGTTCGACGGCGTACTCGAGGGCGTTCTGGATAGCCTGGGAGAACTGGAACGATCCGAGTGAGAGGCACATCACGTCCGCGCCTTCGTCGGCGGCGTGTCGGATGCCGGCCGCGATATCGTCGATCGTTCCCTGTCCGTCCTCGAGCGCCTTACACCCGAGGACGTCGGCAGCGGGAAGGAAGCCCGCGTAGTCGCCCGTGAGTTCCGAGGCCATACAGGAAGCGACCCAGCTACCGTGTCCGTCAGTGTCCTCGACGGCATCGGTTCCGGTCGCGTCGCCGTCCGTGAAGTCCGTCGAGGTCGAGAGTAACCGACTCTCGGGGATGGCCTCGCCGTAGTTGACGCCGGTGTCGACCACGCCGATCGTGAGGCCCGAGGTATCCACGGTGACCGCGTCCGCCCGCGTGTGCGTGTGAACGTTGCCGATCGGGCCTTCCTGCATGTCCGAGTCGAAGGCGACGCCTGACTTCGAGAGCGCGCCCTCGCCGAAGACCTTGAGGTAATTCTGGGTGCCGAACCCGGTTCCCGACCAGGCGTTCGAGCCCGCTGGTTCGATCGGGTCCGCCAGCGAGATCGTCCGGTTGAGTTCGACGCTTTCGACGTAGCTCAGATGCGCGAGGCCGTTTCCGAAGGCCCGGTCGCGCTGCCGGATGCCGATATCGCCCGGAGGGGCGACGATCGTGACCGTCCCCGAGGCCGCGTGTTCTCGAGACTCGAGCCACGAGACGTTGTCGTAGCCTTCGACGTCCTCTCTGAACTCCTCGAGGCTGTCGGGTTCGACCGAGACGATGAACCCGTAACGCCCCTCGGAGTAGCTCACGGCATCGTCCGGCGGTGACCACCAGAGTTCGCGGTCGGCCGGTGCGATGCTGGCGAGTGGGAGTGTTCCGACTCCGAGGAGATACTGTCTGCGAGTGTACTGAGTCATGCGGTCACCCCCTGTGTCGCGGTAGGCTCGAGGCCAACCGTCGGCGCCGTCGTCGTGGTCGCGGATGTCTGGACGACTTCGGCGGCGATCGTCACGCCGCTATCGACGAGCGAGCCGAGGAAGCCGAGGAACGGAATCGAAATCCCGTGCGTGTAGCGACTCATCCGGTGGAACGCCCGGTCGAGCAGATTCGGATCGGTGTTCGCCTCGAGGGAGAGCTGGCCCGAGTCGTCGGTGTGAGTCACCAGGATGGCTTTCCCGTCGCGTTCGGTCACCTCGCCGTAGCGGGTATCGCCATCCCAGGTGATCGGGCCGTTGCCGGTGAACAGCGTCCCCTCTGGCAAGTTGTTGAGGTGCCAGTAGACCTGGACGTGCTTTCCGATCTGGCGTTCATCGCCCTCCGTCACGACCGAGAGGTCGACGTTGTGCGTATCGCCCTCGAGCGCGTTGTCCAGTCGGAGGTGGATCTCGGCGGGCGTGCTATCGGAATCCTCGACGAACGCGTCGATCTGGAGTCCGTCACTGTCGTCGATTCGCGCACTCGAGAGGTGCTCGCCCACGACGGCGTGTTTGCCCATCGGTGAGTCGCCAATCCGGATCGTTGCCGGGTCCGAGTGTGGGTTCTGTCCCGCGCGGACGCGCTCGGCGACGACGAACGTATCACCGGTCGTGCTCTCGAGCGTGAACCGGACGAGATGCGTGCCTTTGCCGGCGGTCTTGAACCGGGCGCGGTTCCCGTCGATCTCGCTCTCGAGTTGGTTGCCTTCGGGACCGAAGACCTCGACTGACTGGATGCCCGCGTACTCGCTGTCGGGTGCGGGATTTACGCCTGCCGAGATTCGTTCATCGGGGCCGGGGCTAAGAGTCGACCACTGGACCGACTCGATCGTCGGGAGCGTGCCGTCAAAGGCCGGGTTCTGGATCGGCGTCGAGCCGCTGCCGACGCCTTCCGAGCCCGCGAGTTCGATCTCGAGGTCGCCAGCCGAGAAGTCCTCGGCGACCGGATATCCGTCGACTACGACCGCCTGGCTGCCGATGCCGGTCGACTCCATCGAGATGTACTCCTCGCCGATCGGGACGCGCTCGCCGTCGGCGTTGCGCACCAGGAGGACGACGTCGTCTTCGTCGGCCCAGCTCGGGACCGGGATTTCCGCGAAGAGTTCGCCATCCTCGATCTCGCCGTTGCCGCCACCGAGATTGATCTCGTTCTGGTTGTTGAGTTCCTCGCGGATCGCCTCCAGCTCCTCACGGAGTTCCTCGTTCGTGAGGTTCTCATCGGGGTCCGAGAGGTCACGTCCGAGCGCTTCCTCGATCGCATCCCGGAGGTCCTCGTTGTCCTCGATTATCCTCTGGTATTCCTCGTGTATCTGCTCGAGGCGTTCCTCGTTCATCTCGGTCAGCATCTCTTCCCACTGGTTCATCAACTCCGTCGAAGACTGGTTCAGATACTGCTCGAAGAGTTCCTGGAGGCGTTTCTCGTATTCCTCCATGTCCTCGAGCGGGAGGCCATCGACGCGATGGACCGTCACATCCGCGTCGGGGTTCTCCTGCGTTGTGTCGACGCGATTGGTCTCCATCGGGAGGTAGTATGTCCCGTTGTAGCCGTCGAGGCGGTACTGACGGAGATCGTCGATCGTCACGTCCGCGAATGATGGATTGGTCGTGTCACTCTGAGACTCGAGCATCTGTAGGATTCCGTCGTCGGCCCTGTACGCCTGGACGTTGTACGTGCGTACGCTCGAGTCGGCTTCGATTGTATAGTGGCCGGTCGCGTTGGTCGTGGTCTTCTGTCGGACAGCGACACCTTCGTTCACGAGGTGCTGGAAGTCGGCGTTCTCGCGAAGGTCGATCTCGCTCGAGAGGACGTCGGATCGTTCTTGGAGGTTGGCAATCGTCTGCTCGACGTCCTGTCGGTAGGAGTCGAAGACTTCCTCGGAATTTCCGACCATGAACGTGTACGCGGCCGCGCGGTTGTCCTCGGGGTAGGCCTGATAGACGCCTGGCGGAAGTTGCGTGCGGACGGCGTGGTGTTCTATATCGCCGGTGAGTCGGTTTTCCTTGAAGATGACCTCCGTCTCGAGGGTTTTCGTGTCGAACGTTCCACTCGGGCCGATCTGTTCGATCGTCACTTCGCCCGAAACGGGCTCGCCGTGGAACGAGTTTCGAACTGGGCCACGCGTCGGCCGAAGTCGGTTCTCGTCGGGGTCCCACAGCGAGATGATGACCGGCTCGTCTTTCTCGACTTGGACTCTCGGCTGGTCGATCTCCGAGGAGACCCACGTTGTTCCGAAGCCACCTGATGCGGACCAGTCTTCGGGCGCGTGAACGAGTGGGTACGTGACGTCGCCGAGGTCCGATCGGTAGGCGTCCGTGTCGAGTAAGCCGGTTGCGCTGCCGTCCTGAAACTCGTCGCGGAACTGCTGCCACTCGCTCGGTTCGACATCTTCGAGCTCCCGCTCGAGTGAGCCGATCTCGTTCTCGAGGTCGTTAACGTCCTCTACCGTGAACTGTGAGTCGGATATCCCCCAGTACTCCACGGTTGCGTTTTGGACGGGGTCGCCGTGTTGATCGGTGACCCGGCCGGTGAGTGGGACACCAGTCGACCCTGTCCCAGCCGCAATAGTAATATTGCTCGTTTTCTCTGATGTTGAGATCAAATCGCCACTTGACGAATAGTAATGGATTGTCGACCCTACGGCTGCTATTATTGTTCCATCCTCATTGACAGACACCATATCCTTGTCCGATGTCGAAGATGTAGTCGAGAACTGGTCAAATTGGGAGAGAGTATTACCAGTACCGGGGTCAATCTCCAGAATCCGATTATCTACTTCGGAGGCAACATAGACACTCCCCTCGTAATGAGCCACGCCAAGAACGGCCCCTGACCCGAAGTCTCTATCCCAAGCGACATTTAGATCCTCGTCAAATGCCTGTAGTATATCGGACGTGACAAACCAATACTCATCATTTGAGTCGATTCCATACATTCCGCCAGCGGGCCGATCATCACCACTATCGATTAACCCAATTTCAGTCCCATCAGTCGTATACGCCCCAAATTCGGGTAACGTTGATCCGTATCCAACGTATCCATCCCCCTTCTCTAGATTAGAGATGAATTGAGTGGTTCCACTGGTGCCAAATTCGTTCAAAACAGACTGATCGTCGGCCGATATGATCGTGACATGGTTATTGTAGCCGCCCCCAACATAGATCGCTTTCTGCCCATCATAATTCCCAATATCAAGACCCCCATAGCTATCGTCGGTTGTTTGGAGGTTAGATGAATCAACTCGCCATTGTTCACCTCCCTCATAATTTAGACTAATTAAATCATCGGTCAATACGTAAATCCCATCTTCGTCAGCAGCAAGCCCGCTATCATGTATCTCGGTTGCTAGGCTATATGTCCAAACTTCTTCGCCGTCTTCCTCGTATATGACTTCCCCGTTTGATTCGTAAACGACGCCCCCAACACTAACGCCGGTTTGTGAGGTTGTCGACGTTGACGCCGTCGTGATTGTCCCCACCGCCATCGCCGGCATGCTCGATACAATCAATACAGCGAAAATCACGGCGAGAAACTGCTTTCTTCCGATAGACAGCATGGATGCGTTGATCATTCCGCGAAGGCGCCTGACGCGCGATTCGTCTCTCGAGTCTGAGTTTGTCATTGTGATGAGTCTCCGTTAGTTATCCGCCTGGCGAAAAATCCGGAACAGTACCTGCGTCAGGATGTCCTGGTCTGAATTGTCTGACTCTTTTTTCATCGATCGGGACTGGTCGCGCCACTTGTTGAGTTTCGAGCGCCGGAAGCCGTACCGCACGTCGAGATCTCCGAGTAGGTCCTCGACGAGTTGCATGAACTCCGAAATGGGTAGCGGCTCGAAAGCAACGCCGCCGATGTAGCCGTGTTCGGGGTCGTACCGTCGTCGGAATCGGTTCTGTCCGTACTCCGTCTCTCCCCACTGCGTCGACGAATGCTTCGGGACATGGAGACACGGATCGGTCAGCGGGACCGTACACCGCTCGGTGTGGGTTGCAAGTGGATCGTGGTCGAGCAGGTCCCCAGGATCGTCGGCGAAGAGCCACGCGAAGCCGGCCTGAATCGGTCGGTTCGGGGCGCCGAACTTCGCGGTCGCCGAGACCGGATCGGCGCGCTTTCGGAGCTCGGTGTGAGCTTTCCAGCGCGCTCGCTCGAGGTTCGTGACCGCCCCGGTCGCCTTCGAACTCCCCGATCGGAGGTCTCGGAGGTAGCTCCGAAGTTCTTGCTCGGTCATGTGCTCGAGGGCGAGGTTGAAATCGATCTCGTGTTCGATCACCCGTTTGAGATCCGTCTTCGAGAGGTCGGCGACGTCGACCTCGAGGAGGTCCTCGACGGGTCGTTCTCCCCACCAGTTCTCCCGGTTTCCGAGTGCTGCGGCTTGTGTGCTCATGGTTATCGCTAGAAGTAACTACTGCCCGATACCGTGAGGCACCTGCTTAGGGCCGCGCCCATATCCGACGCGCGTCGGGGCAGGTCCGGTTTGGGTTAATGGATACATACACGCGCGCTAATATAATCCTTGCGGGGTAATTCGCAGGAATACGAGTATCTGTTCTATTTTGTGCAAAAGTATGATTATACTCGCGATAAATCGTTTTCACGCAGTGCAACGGAATAGCCTAGATTATTGGCCCGTCGGTGAGTGGTCAGGGTATGGGCGACGAGCCCGATGGTGACGACTCGTCGGAAAAGACGCGATTGAGTCTCTCGCTGCCGCAGGCGACGATCGACAGGTTGCTTGAGAACTCGCCTGTCTGTGATGATCCACAGGATGCGATCAAGCGGGCGATCTGGACACAGATCGAACTCGACGAAGCCGACGAGTACGCCGTCGTGAAAAACCGAGAGTAAGCCGAGCCCGTGACCTGCCAGGGAGACGGGCCTCGCCAGTGGCTACGCTCTCGAAGACCAAAGCCGTTCGGACATCGAACTGGTTAGTGGCGAAATCGCCAGACGCGAACGTTTCAAGAGGGCGTTGTAAGTCTTCTGTGGGTCGCTGATTATCAATTTTGAAACCGTCTAAGAATCCATGAATGTCGTTTATTCAGACCGGGCCACAGGGTTTATTATACAGCCGTTAGGTGTGACTATCAGCACAGGTGCGACGCGAAGAAGCTGACGGCGTGGGTGTGGTTGACTTTCCCCCATCCCTATCCGCCGGTTGGTCCGATGCCGGACCAGTCAATAAAGTTTCTGACCGTTCACGCACGGTGCGCACAAGAAGATCAATCATGGATCTAAAGAAATACAGAAGCAAACTGATCGGAAACGAATCGGAACGGGCAGTATCTCCTGTCATCGGAGTTATACTCATGGTCGCCATTACGGTGATTCTCGCTGCCGTCATCGCGGCGTTCGTGCTGGATCTCGGCGGTAACATGGGCAGCTCCGGTGTGAACGCAGTCGTCGGAGCGGATGTTCAGAATGATGATGAAAATGTCAGCGTAACGGTCGAGAACATGGGAGACGCGAACAGCTTCGCTGTCCGTGGCGACGTGACCTCTGATGGTGAGGATCTCGTTTCTGACGGTCTAAAAAACACTGGAGACAAAGTTGTGTTAGAATACAACTCCAGCGGCACTGACCACCTGTCTAGCGATTCGGGAGAAATTCGAATCGTTGCGATCAACGGTGACGACGAGTCTGTCATCAAGACGGTTGATTACGACTTTAGCTAACTGACGAACGTCAGTTTTGCGCCTTTTCAGTTTCTCGTTTTTGCCATACTCCGAGGACCCCGTAGACCACTAATAGAGCCGCAGTTGGCGACAGTACCTCAAAAACCCCCATTCGGATCAGAACGACACCTACCATGTTCTCACTTGTTACGTAATCGACGCCTGCCACCTCTTGGTCGGTATACGGATTCGCATCACCTTTCGTAACGAACCCGTGCTCGGTTTCGTCGACGACGCGATGGGCGACGCGATCGTTGCTCAACTGGCCGTTCTGTTCAAAGATTACGACGTCCCCCATTTCCGGTTCGCCGTCGTACCAGATATTGAGGACCGGACCTTCATCTCCCATCGATGCACCAGTGGCCGCATTCAATCCAAACGGGAGGCCGAGTACTGGCGCGAGAAATACCCATGAGACGAGAAAAACCGTTACCACCGCTGTTATCACCATCGGCCGGGCATCCATTGTTCAGAATATCAGCAATGGCAACTAAAATGATTTCGCCGCTGTTGCTCGCCGTGTTCTGAAAACCGTGAACGGAGAACCGTTCACTGGTGCGCGAATCGGGGCCAGATGGACCTCCGGCCCGGCCAGGTGGCCGTATTACCCGCCTCGATAGTACCCTCGAGGTATCCTAGTCGTTCGTCCCAGAAACAATGACTCTTGTGGTTACACAGACCGATCGACGACCGTCGCACCCGAGAGGACTAACCTCGAGCGCCCGCTCGGCGAGATCGACGGCGCGAGCTGGCCCTCGACGAGCCAGCCGTCGCCATCGTGGGCGTGTTCGTGACACCCGAAACAGCGTGTCGCCTCGAGCGTGCCGTCCTCCAGGAGGACACACTCCACGAGCGCGTTCGGTCGGAGGGTCGTTCCACACTCGGTACACCGCGTCGACTGGCCGGCGTCGACGACGGCCTCGAGCACGGCGCGTTCGGGCGTCATCGATACTGCTCGAGGCGCGCTTTCGCGTCCTCGAGTCGGCAGAACTCCGGGTGCGGGTCGTTCGGCTGGAAGAACGTCAGGCCGTCCTCGACGTCCCAGCGCGGGCGCTTACTACTGTTGAACCCGAGGCGCTCGTCGTAGCTCGCCGAGGCGACCCACAGCCCCGACTCGTCGAGTCCTTTCACTGACGCTCCGTAGCGGTTCTCCGAGAACAGGACAAGATCGACGCCCGTCTCGTCGCGAACGTGCTCGATGGTCGAAAACCAGTCTCCCTGTTTGATGGTCGAAACACAGCGATCGCCCTCGAGAAGCTCGCGGATGCGCCGGACGGTCGTTCGTGATTTCTCGGCGCGGCGGATCAACTCGAGAGGTTCGACGTCGATACCTTTTTCTGCCGTCTGAATCGTAGACATTCTTGCATCACCTTTCCGGGTGAGCACGTTGGCCGGGCGTTGCACCGCCCGGCCGGGATTCTCCCAGCGAACCAACGTTGCTCAGCTAGTGCCTAGTGCTATTACCACATAAATATTGGTATTCCCCTCTTGTTTCTGTCATAGTTATCCGAGGCTATCGGGTGCCAGATATTAGTTAGTCATACCAGAACGCATATCTATTTTCGTGGTAGTCATCGCGAACAGCGCTCGAGCGCCGGCTGGCGGCCACAGGTCGGCCGTGAATCGACTCGAGTCACAGCCGAATACCTATCCGCGCCCGAGGGAACGAAACGTACGAAACCGGACCCCTATCTATTTCAGACTGTCACGACCACCAACACAGTATGATTACCGATCACGCGGTCCTTCAGCCGGACGTCCAGCCCGATCGGGAGGTGGTCGTCCATCGCGACGGCGAAATCTCACACCTTACCTCGGTGCTCGAGCCCCTCACACACGGCTACTCCACCACGGGCGCGTTCATCCACGGGCCATCGGGTGCCGGGAAGACCTGCACGACGCGCTGTGTCCTCGAGGACCTCGAGCGCGTCGCCGGCATCCCGGTCGCGTTTCTCGATTGTCTCTCGATCCATAGCCGGAGAGACGTTCTGAATCACGTCCTCGCCGAGCTGGGCGATGGGTCGACACTCGAACGCCGGTCGGTCGGCCCGGCCGATATGGCCGTCCGCATTCGCGAAATCGTCGACGAACCGACCGTCGTTGTCCTCGACGAGGCCGACCAGATCGACGAGCTTCGCGTGCTCCAGGAACTGTACGAAGTGCCGGATCTGACACCGATTCTCATCGCCAACCAGCCCTGGAGAAAGTTCGACCGGGCCGATATCCGTCTGGATTCGAGAATCGGGTCGTTTCCGAGCATCGAGTTCGACGCCTACGACGAGTCGGAGTTGGTGGAGATCCTTCGAGAGCGCGCGTCGATCGGCCTCGAGCCCGGCGCCGTCGAGGCGGGTGTGCTCGAGTATATCTCCGAGTGTGCGGAGCGAAACGACTGTCGCCGGGCGATTTCGTTGCTTTTCGAGTCGGTGAAGCGGGCGCGTCGCGATGGTGAGGAGTCGGTCACACGCGCGGTCGTCGACGCCTCCAGGACGGATGCCGATCGCCAGGTGATTCGGTCGCGGTTGTCGTCGCTCTCGAGACAGCAACGGATCGGCCTCGAGGCGATTGGGGAAGTCGGCCCGGCGACGTCGACGCCGTTGCACGAGTGTTACGAGAAGCGCTCCGATGATCCGGTCGGGAAACAGGCGTTCCGGAAGTGGCTGCCGAAGTTTGCTGAATACGAGTTAATCGAAAAACACGAGAAGAAGGTCGCGCCCGAATACGAGATCCGAGAGATAGTGCTCGAAGAACTCGGCGCCCAGGTGGCGTAGGACTCAGTCGTCTTCGTCGTCTTCCGGTTCGACGTCGTTCGCGTCGACTTTCCCCTGGAGATATCCCCGGCCCAGGTCCGTGATCCGATAGTGAGTCGTGTAATCGTCGTCGGGTTCGATGAAACCGCGTGACTCGAGTTCGGGAATCGCTCGCGTAATCGACGACCTCGATACGTCGAGTTCTATGTCCAGCACGGATACCGGCGCCGCGATGTCCTTTTCCTCAAGGAACTCAAGGACGGGATTACTGGCTTTATTCATCCAGAGACCCCGCTTGCGGCGCATTATCGGAGGGTGCCATGCTGTGCACTTGTTTCATCCGATTTATTAGCACGTAGACAAAAATATGAGCCATACTGACTCATATCTACGCCAAGGTTTAAGTGTACCGGACATTAACAGGGTGTTGTCAACGGTAGGGACTCATTGGCGATTCGAATCGTCAGGAGATTTGACCCCCTGTGGCTGCACACAGGGAGCGACCACTGTTGACAGACTAAGAGGCCAACACCATGCACAACGGGACCCAACCACAAAACTATGATGGTGGTAAAACCGCCAGACGGCAAAGGGCGGTACGGGTGGTAACACCCCCATGTTCACTTATTGGTAAACGCCCCGTTGAGTTTGGTATGGCCGTTCAAAGCTCACACGCACGCCAGACGAATACGCGAGTTGACACGGTCGACCTTCGCGACCTCGGTTCGGATGTGCTCCCACCGGAAGCGAGTCACGTCCAGGTCACGATCGCGGGTGACGTCCCCCACGATGGCACGCTCGTTTTCGAGCTCAAGCGCCGGTGGGAACTCGACGTCGCCCTGGGCGATGCCGAGATCGTCTCGGTCTACGACGACTCGGCGCTGCTCGAGAAGCCGGCCACGATTCCCTCGTGGGTCAGCGTGCTGTGTTCTGAGTTCGGGATTGATGAGGTGACGTTGTAGCGATGAGCGGCTGTATCGGAACCCCGCCGACACGCGTGTTAGAGCACGCTACGGCAGGCGCAACAGCATTTGCGGTTAGCACGGATGGAACACACAATTCAATTATCTCACAACGATAGCCGACCGTCGGCACCCGGCTCGAGGACGTCCTTGAGTCAGACACACGTCAGACAGCCTGTGTCTAGAGGTTTTAAGACGGTCGGATACGTCCGAACACAGTATGGACTGACGAAAGCGCAAAACCCGAAGAAGTGGGTTCCACAGATCCGAGGTGCGACCAACACCGATGATGGATCTGTGTCGTTCGGTATTCACTTCTTCGCTGGAATGGGAGTTAAGTCTATCGGAGAGAGCCACTGCTCTGTCCCTTCCCTTTCTGGCGACGTCGTCGTTCGGCGTCGGGTCAGCACACCAGCTCGACTCGAATGAACGATACCTACAGCACGATCGCGACGGCACGCACGGATGGAACCAGCAAAAGCACCCGCGTTCTAGAAGGGTCCTGCCTTTCTAGAAAGGGCAGTCTTCTAGAAAACCCCGTCCTTTCTAGAAAGGCAGGTCTTCTAGAAAGGCAGCCGGTTTCTAGAATACCTACCAGAAACCAGTTAGGAAACCAGGTTTTCCACAGGATGAGTCACCAATTTGAAGATAGAACCGGACCGGAACGAACGGCAGTATATAAAGGAGGGTCTGAAAACGCCTCTAGAAGCGCGAGGTTTCTAGAATCTAGAAAGGCTACTAGGATTCTAGAAAGCAGATCGCTACTAGAGGGATATCTCCAGTCGATCCAGATGAAACGGGGGTTCTGTCAATGACCTCCCGGAAAGGGCGGAAGACCTGGGCCGGGGAACTCCCGGTGGAGACTCGCAACGCCATCAAAAAGGAGGCGAAAGAGACCGGCAAACCGCAGTGGCAGGTCGTTGACCAGGCCGTCCGTCTGGCTCTCGGTCTCGACGAGGGTTCCACCGAAGCGGCTCTCGAACGCCAGCTCGAGGAACACCGAGAAGAGGCCGAGGACTTCAAGGAGAAAGCCGAAGAGTTCTCCTCGAAGGCCGAAGACCGTCTCGAGAACATCGACCGGCTCCAGGAACAACTCGAGGAGATTCGCGAATCGAAAGCGAGCTACCGCGAGCAACTGGACGAGGTTCTCGATTCACTCCTCGAGAACCCGAACACGACGGTCATGGCGTACTCGTCCGAGATCCAGCAAGCAGCGATCGACGAGTACGGGCGTGATACGAAGGACAATATCTCCCGCGTAGTGGCTGACCTTCACGATCGGCGCGATAAACGTGACCTTCAACTGGAGGATCACCGCTTCAAGCGCTCCAGCATGAACGTCTCGACTAATCAATCTGCGACCGCTGACGGTGGAAACAACACGCCGAACCTTCGAATCCTCTCTGACGAGGATGGTGATTCTGAATGAGTGCCCAACAAATCCCCGAAGTAATGGAATCGTGCGAAGAATTCCTCAAGAAGTACTACAAAGAGGAAGTGCTTCGCCTAGCGAACCGGTTCCCAAATGACCAAAAGTCGCTGGTGATCGACTGGAACGACCTGTTCAAGTACGACCCCCGGCTCGCTGACGACTATCTCGACCAGCCGAAGATCGTCCTCCGGCACCTCAAGGAGGCGCTCCGGACCTACGACCTCCCGGCAGATATCGACCTCTCGGCCGCGAACGTACGCATCGAGAACCTCGAGGACGCCCGGACGGTCCACATCAACGAGTACCGACCCGAGCAGATCGGCCAGGCACTCGGGATTCGCGGCCAGGTCACACAGCTATCGGAACCGAAACCGCAGATCGATGAGGCGGCTTTCGAGTGTACGCTCTGTGGAACACTTCACCGGATTCCACAGTCCGGCGGCGACGAGATGCAGGAACCGCACGAATGCCAGGGCTGTGAGCGACAGGGTCCGTTCCAACTGAACACCGAGCAGACGGTCTTCCAGCAGTATCAGGTCGCACGTCTCGAGATGCCGCCTGAGCGCTCGAACACCGGGCAGGCACACATCGACGTCCGAATGTACGACGACCTCGCCGGGAAGTCTCTCGAGGGCAACGAACGCCTCACGGCGAACGGTATCCTGTCGATTGATGACGACGACCTCGAATCGCGTACGTTCGACTACCACCTCGAGACCGAGGGCGGATCGTTCGAGATTGAGGACGGCGGTTTCGAGGACATCGACTACGAGGAACACATGGACGACATTCGGGCGATCGCCGAGAGCGGCGATCCGATCGGGATGCTCGTCGACTCACTGGCGCCGCAACTCTCTCGGGATGAGCGCCTCGAGCAGATCATGACCGCGATGGTCCTCCAGCTCGTCGGCGCCGGTCGGAAGGACCTCGAGGACGGGCCGACCTTCCGGGGCGACTTCCACGTCCTCATCCTCTCGGACCCCGGAATGGGAAAGTCCGAACTCCTGGGCGAGGTCGAAGATATCTCGCCGATCGGCCGCTACGTCAGCGGGAAGGGGCTCTCGAAAGCCGGCGCGACGGCCGCTGCCGTGAAAGACGACTTCGGCGGCTCGGAGTACACGCTCAAGGCTGGTATCCTGGTCCTCGCGAACGACGGAATCGCGTGCATTGACGAGATCGACAAGGTCCAGCCGAACGCCGTCCAGGCGATGCACGGGGCGCTCGAGCGTCAGCGCGTCGACGTCATGAAGGCGGGCATCTCCTCGAAGCTCCCGGCGAAGACGTCGCTACTGGCGGCCGGAAATCCGAAGTACGGCCGGTTCGACCGCCACCAGCCGATCTCGGAACAGATAGACCTCGCACCATCGCTCATGTCCCGATTCGACCTCATGTTCATGATGTCGGACACGCCCGACGAGGAACGCGACCGCGAGGTCGCCGAACACATCGTCCAGTCGTGGGACGAGGCCGCGAGATCGGCCTACCGTGGCGAAGGCGACGGCACGATCGTCGAGCGAGAGATTCCGACCGAAGTCCTCCGGGCGTACATCGCCTACGCGAAAGAGACGGTCAAACCGGTATTCGCGAATGCAGATATCTGGAACCGGTTCATCGACCACTACGTAAAGATCCGATCGAAGGGCGTCGACGAGGACTCCCCCGTCCCGGTGACGGCCCGCAAACTTCAGGCCTTCCTCCGACTCGCGGAAGCGTCGGCTCGAGCTCGTCTCTCGGACACGATCGAACACGAGGACGTCACGCGGTCGATCGAACTCATCATGCGGTCGCTCAACGACGTCGGAATCGACCCCGAAAGCGGAGAGTTCGACGCCGATATTGTCGAAGCAGGCACCTCGAAAAGCCAGCGCGACCGCGTGAAAGGCGTGAAGGCGTGCATCCTGGACGTCGAGGAAGAGTACGACAGGGGCGCACCCATCGACGTGGTCCTCGAGCGCTGTAATTCGATCGGCATCGACACGGACAAAGCCGAGTCTGAAATCGAGAAACTGAAACAGAAAGGCGAACTCTACGAACCGTCTGAGGGGGTCTTCCTAACTACCTGACCGACCAGACTAGGGCGTTCCCAACCGACCGACTCTCGAGATCGCCGCTCTCCTCGAGCTGGGTCAGGCGCCGATGGGCGGTCGCTCGCTTGCATCCGACCTCTCGGGCGATGTCGCCGGTGGTCGGCAACTCCAACTCGGCAACGGCCTGACGGAAATCTACATCAGAATAAGCCACATTTGAATCAAACCGTCCTTTCTCGTCTCTCGAACGCTCATTCATACTCTACACTGCGTAAGCCTGCCGTAAAACCCTATCGGACATACGTCTCATGGGAAAACTATAAGTCAGTGTGAACGAAAAGGCGAAGTAAGCACTCCAGGCGTGATCTACGTTCGGAGAACGCCCTGGTGTTAGAGCACCAGTGCGAGTGCTTGCACGGATGGAAACCAGCAAGCATGACTCAGTTACACCAGCGTCCTAATAAATCCGACGCACCGTCCCAACCCGAATCGCACGACGCCTGTCCGACGTGCGGACAGCCCGCCGCCATCAAAGCAACCTGCACCGCGAGCGGCCACGACTACCGCCTCGAGTGCTCGAACTGTCCCTGGTTCGTCCCGATCCACCGGCCACAACAACCAACGCTCGTCACCGACGGCGGCACGATCGCGACCCAACCGACGACCGACGACAACTCAGCCCGAGACATCCTGGACGACCTCCACTACGACGAGAGCGTCGCACGCCTGTGTGAACACCTCGCGACCGGTGACTCTGACCTCTCGGGCGAGGACTGCCGCCGAGCGCTGTCGAAGGCCACTGACCTCTGTCTCGTCTTCGAACACCGCTCGAAAACGGAGTTCGTCACGATCTCGGACGGCGACCTCCAGGCGGCGTACTACCGCGCGGGCGACGCACACGTCTGTGGCCCGATGACGCTCGAGGCCGACCACCTGGAGTCGCGCCTCCCGGCGCTGGCGGACGTCTGTCTCCTCGAGGACGCACCAGCGGCAATCGGGGGTGGCCGATGAATCCCGCCGACTACCCCGGAACGGGAGCGCTTCCGGACGCCCTCGCGTTCGTGAAACCGAACCGCTCCGAGTTCTGGATTCACCTCGAGAGCTGCGACGAGCCCCAGACGGCGGGCGAACTCGAGGACGCGGTCGAGTGGTCCGGGGCGACCATCTACCGGATGCTAGCCGATCTCGAGGCGATCGGACTCGTCGAGACGGCGATGAAGATGACTGACGCCGGCCCGCGTGACGCCTACCAGGCGGCGACGCCCGAGAAACGGCCGGTGTGGGAGCGCCAGGCGGCCGAAGGGGTGGTTCGATGAGCATTTTCGACGACCACACCGACGAGATCCTCGCGTACGTGCGTCGCCGCAAGCGCAACGGCCAGTCGTTCGTGACGACGACGCAGGTCAAACACGACCTCGACATCGACGGCCACATCGCGGGCCGCGTGCTCGCGCGTCTCGAAGACCAAGGCCACCTCGATCGCTGGGGCGGCTCGTCGTGTGCGACCTACCGGATCACGATCGAGGAGAAGCCGGTCGCGACCGACGGCGGCCACCGGATCACCTGCGAGGAGTGCGACCTCGAGGAGGACTACTACAACGAGGGCACGGCACGGCGACGAAAACTTGAGCACTACGAAACGTGGGGCCACCGCGTCGACTACCAGGGTGAGTCGCGATGACCGACGACGAACACCCGCTCGAGGAACTCCTCACGAATGCCGACGAGGAACTCGAGCTCGAGGACGTCACAATCGACACGGAGCAGTTCCACGCCGATCTCGTCAAGGTGGCCCAGGCCGCTGAGTCGATCGAGACGCTCGCGACGGATCTCCGAGCGCTGCGGCGAAGCGGCCTGACCGACGAGGACGTGGTCGCGCTGCTCTACGGTCGGAACGCGAGTCTCAACAAGTCCACCATCGAGACGGCACTCGAGACCATCGACGAGACGATCGCCGACTTCGAGAGCGGGAAGCGCAAACCGAAACGCGACCTCCTGGTCCGACTCGTTTACGACTTGTCGGGCCTGGGAAAACAGGAGACCGAGACGGTCGTCGACGAGCTCGAGGCGCTGGTGGAGCGCTATGGGTACGACGACCTCCAGGAGGGCGACGATGTCTGAGGACTCCCTCACCGTCGTGGATCTCTTCGCAGGCGCGGGCGGGATCTCGACGGGTGCCGTCGACGCCGCGAAGAACCTCGGCTACACGCCCGGCCAGGACTTCCATCTCACGGCGATCAACCACAACGAACACGCGATCGCGACCCACGAGGAAAATCACCCGTGGGCCGACCACTACCATGCAAAGGTTGAGGCGATCTTCCCGCCAGACGTCGCCGAACCCGGTACGGTCGACCTGCTGACGGCTGGGCCTTCGTGTACGCACTTTTCGAACGCGAGAGGCGGCAAGCCCGTGAAAGAACAGGAACGGGCGTCGCCGTGGCACGTCCTCCGGTGGGTCGAACTCCTGCGACCGAAACACCTGCTCATCGAGAACGTCGGCGAGCTCCGGTCGTGGGGGCCGGTCGAAGACGACGGGACACCGTCGCGCGACGGCTCGATCTTCGTGCGTTGGGTCGAGATGCTTCAGGCACTGGGCTACACCGTCGTCCGTGACGACAAAGACCGCTACGGCGTCAAACTCCGGGCCGCCGACTACGGCGACCCGACGACGCGACAGCGACTGTTCGTAATCGCGTCACGAACGAACCGCCCAACTCCACCACAACCAACCCACTCGAGCGACCCGGCCGACGACCTCGAGGACTGGGTGCCAGCGAGCGAGATAATCGACTGGAGCGACCGGGGCGAGTCGATGTTCACCCGCTCGAAGGCGCTCGCAAGCAAGACGATGGACCGCATCGCGAAGGGCATCCGCGACCACTGTGACGACCGACTGGCGCCCTACGCGGCGGCACTCGAGCGAATGGACGAGGCCGATATATACGCACTCCAGGACGACGTCGTCCCGATCGAAGAGATCGAGACGGCGATAGACGAGCGGACGGAACCGTTCCTGGTTCGTGGCGAGGTCGCCGTCGACGACGAACCAGCGTCGACGCCGATGGTGATGGGCCAGCACGGCGGAGCGTACCCACGCGATGCGGACACGGAACCGGTGTCGACCATCACGACACGCGGCGCTATCCACTTCATCGAAGCCCAGGCGTTCGTCCTGCCACGGAACGGTTCGGCTCGAGGCAAGCACTCGAACCCGGCCTACAATCCCGACGAGAGGCCGTTTCACACGGTGACGGCCCGTAATCACGACGGTCGGCTGTTCTCGCCGTTCCTGGTCCAGTACAACGGCACGCCAGAACACTCGGTGAAGTCGATCGACGACCCGCTCCCGACGCTCACCAAACGCGCTCGGTACGCGCTGGCCGATCCGGAAGTCTACCCGTTCGGTATCGATCTCCGATACCGGATGCTCGACCCGCCGGAGACCAAACAAGCGCAGGGGTTCCCGGCGGACTACGAGATCACGGGCGACACGAAGAAAGACCGCCGCGCACAGATCGGGAACGCGGTTCCGGTCGGGATGGCCCGAGCGCTCTGTGAGCACATTCTCGCGACGGAGGCGCCGACGCTGTCGACCTACGGCGCCGGGTTCCCCGACGACGCCGACGTGGAGATCCCGGCGTACGAGGAGGTGGTCTCGGATGACTAAGACGAAAGGCTCGCTCTGGCACTGCACGTGCGGTCGTCTCGTCTCGAGGCACATCTACGGCGAGACGTGTCCAAACTGCGGACTCCCGGAGGAACGGCCATGAGCACTGAAATTCCGACGGTCTACGGCGCCGACACTATCGGGAACCGCTGTCTCAACTGCGGGAATCGGGTCCTCGAGGGGACGGTCGGCGTCTACGGCGACAACGACGGAAACCTCCACGCGTGCCCGGAGTGCTCGACGTACCGACACCTCAAGCAGGGCGCTGGCTGGAATCCCGACTTCGAACCGGGGGTGAACGGCGAATGATAGTGTGCGAGCACCATCAGCGCCCTGAGTGCCTCGAGATCGTCGATGCGACTCTCGAGCGCGACGGTGATGACATCGAGGTAAAAGAGCACTACGAGTGCCGCCTCGAGGGACTCGAAGGGACCTACCACTACCTCCGGGGCGTCGAGACCGTCCGGGGCTCGATCGTCGCGACGGGCGAACTCCCGCGTACCATCCACCGCGCGAAACGCGAGGGGATTCGCCGATGAGACGCGTTATCGACGGCGGTGTTCGCTACGACTGGCAACTCGCCGTGATCGGATCGGACGTCGTCGCCTCGGTCCACTATCCTGGCGGGCCGTCGATCACCTACTCCACCGAACGGCTCCCGAACAAGGTGCGCGACCCCAGCGAGTTCGGTCTGCTCCCGCTCGAGGTGATCGAGCGGTATCACCGCAAATCGCAGACGGATACGCCGATGGGCGAGCTCGCCCGGAAGGTCCAGGCGGCCGTCCACGACGACGCCAGCGAGGTGCCAGCATGAGCGACGGACTCCCGGAGGCGACTCAGCGCGACGTCGAACAGGCCATCGAACAACTCGAAACGGAGGACGACGATGCACGATAGAATCCCACTTGACGATCTGGACCGCGAACTGACCGAAGAAACACTCACCGAGCTGTGCGCCCGGCGACTCACCATCGAGGAGATCGCCGAGTTCGTCGACGAACGCGAGCACCACGTCGAGCGGGCGTTGGGACAGTACGGCCTCGAGGCGACGGGCTACCGGCCGCCCTCGGGGACAGTGGCGGCGACGTTGCTCGCGACCGATCCGGACGTAACCGAGAGCGAGACAGAGCCACAGTCAACGACCCTCGAGAAATTTGCAGGTGGTCAGGCATGAACGAAGAGTGTCAGTCCTCGAGCGGTGTTGACCGTTTCCACGGCCCGTGTACGGTTCCACGAATCGAGTGCAACAAGTGCGGAACCGGACACCACCCAGACGCAGCAAACGGCGAGTATATCGGTCACTGCCGGGAATGTTCCGCGTTCCTACCACGACCGACCGAGAAACAGGAACGGCGATTCACGCAATTTATCGGCTGGAAAGACCGATACATTCGGCCGGAAACTGAGCGAGGTGAGAGCGATGAGTAAGAACGATACACAACAGAACGGGACTGAGCGCGAAGTTGAATTACTCCCACTGTTATCACAGGACCCGTGCCTGTGGTGGTGGATCGACGGGAAGGTGGTCGCATGACCGACGAGTGCGACCACGAATGGGTAGAGATAGCCCACTATCCAAGCGGCCAGGCCTGCCGCTGGCAGTGCATTAACTGCCTCATGGAGAACGGACCATGACGGTGCGGTGTGACGTTTGCGGTGTCGTTGCGAAGCTCGAGAAACACGATGGCGAATGGCTGTGCCCCGACTGCATTCAGTGCAACGTACAGCCGGACGGTGGTCGCGTGAGTGGTATTGAGCGATTCGAGGCTCCGCCAACGAACCAGATCACGACCTTCGAGACGGCCGAACTCACGGCACTCTGCCCGTTCGACTTCGGCGGCCCGGATCACTACGACCTAACGATCAAATACGAACCAGACGGTCACTGTCTCGAATCACGCTCGCTCAAACTCTGGCTCGAATCCTACCGCGACGAAGAAATCACTGCCGAACGGCTGGCAGACGAACTCTATCGAGACATTTCGCGGTCCATCGAACCGGCGCGTCTTTACGTCCGACTCGAGCAGGCACGCCGTGGAGGAATCGAGGAGACTGTGGAGGTAGGTGAACGTGCCCTCTGTTGATATAATCACGACAGGGCGGCCTGATTTGACAGCCTACGCGGGCGAGTATGGATACCTTCGCGGTACCCGCCTCGATGACGAACCACGATACCGACGCGAGAACGTTCGCGTGGAGTTTCTCGATCTCCACTGGGAAGAACCGGATTTTGAGGGCCTACTCGAGGCTGCGGAGTGGCACCGGCCAAAGTACGCGGTCGCCGGGGATTACGATGGCTCGAATTACGAGAAGGTCAACGACCGAGCCCGGCAGCTCGCTGAGTACGCCGAGAACGTTATCGTCGTCCCACATCACGACGGCGATCTCGAGCACGCTCCCGAGTGGTGCGTCGTCGGTTACTCGACGCCGTCGGAGTATGCCGCGACGGAGATACCGATTCGGGAGTATCGAGAAACGAGCCACGACCTCCACATCCTCGGAGGGACGCCGCATTTGCAACACGAGTTGCTCGGACGTCTGTGGGTCGAGAACGTCGTCTCGATGGACTGCAACAGCCACCACAAGGCAGCAACCATCGGCGCGAAGGCGTGGTATCCTGACCGGCCACACTGGCGAAAGATCGGCCCGGAGGGTATGGAGAACGCGGTCGAATCCGCATACAAGATTTCGGTTACGAACCTGAATATGGATCACCAACGACGGGGTTTATTCCCAGCGACGGACGGAGGAAGCAGCCGCTACATAGAGACGGGGACTGAGCGTTCAGGGGGTGACGACCGATGACGGACACGGCCCAGGAGACGATCGTCGACGAGGAAGCGTTCGAGGCGACTGTCACTCGAGGTGACCTCGTCCGCATCGCCGACGCCCTCGAGCCGGTCGTGGACGAAGCGCGACTCCACTTCACGACCTCGGAACTGCACGCGAGTGCGGTCGACCCCGCGAACGTCATGGCGGTCGACAGTGGTCGGTACGAGATCGAGGCGAACCAGCCGGCGGTCATCGGCATCGACGTCGAGGAACTGCACGAAACACTCCATTTCCTCGCCTCGTCGGACGAGGAGGTCACGCTTCGGTACGAAGACGGCGATGACGAGCTCACCATCTTAGACAACAACTGGTTCGACACCGCCTCCGTGGTCGACGAGGAGTACATCCGCGACGACCGCGACCTCGATGACATCCTCGAGCGGATAGACTTCGAGGTGGTGGGGACGGCCGAATCCTGGGAGTTCGCCGGTTCGATCAACAAGGTGGCGCTGGCAGCCTCGAGAGGGATACGGTTCCTTCCGGTCGCAGATGGCGTCCTGACCGAGGGAGACCGAAAGGAGTTCAACGAGGACGACGGGGGGTTCGAACGCGTCTGGGGCTACCAGGACGAATTCGATGCCGACCTCGAGCGCCGACCGGCCACCTACGACGGTGCGGTGTCGGTCTACTCGCCCGACTATCTCGAGGACCTGGCTCAGGCACTCCCAACGGAGGGAACGGTCACATTCTACACGGGCGATAACATCCCGCTCATCGCCGAGTCCAGCGAAGGACCTCGAGTTGTGGTCGCCCCGCGTCTGAAAAATCCCGTGGAGGACGACCGATGACGGACGGTCTCCACGAACACACGATCGAACTTCGAGAGGAGTACCCCGACCGACTCTATCCACTCCTCATCGAGCTGGCCGAGTACAATCGCGAGGAGTGGCTCGAGGGGCCGAAGGACAACACGATCGGCGCCGACGAGGTCCGCAAAACCGGGCTCACGGGGATGCAAAAAGAACTCGCCGACATGGTCAAAGAGCGCCTCGAGCGCTACGAAGAGTGGGCGTGTGACTGGTGTGGCGTCAATCAATCAACGTGCACGAAAGGCGTCGGTGGCCCGTCGCTGTGTAACGAGTGCGCCTTCGGGGACGGTGATTCCGAATGATGGTCAACCGAGCCATCTGCGAGGAGTGTAACAACCGGATCGACTACCTCTCTCGCGATGGGCCGATCCGCTGTGACTGCGGCGACGAGATGGAGTTCGCGGGGAAGGTCGGATGCGTTCGCGGACTCTCCGAAGGACAGACGGCGAACGACGACCTCCAGGACCTGATCGATGAGTGGCTCGAGTACGCGTCGCAGTACGGCCACCACCAAACGGACACGTTCAACGCACGGTGTGAGACGTGGGAAAGTGCGGCCGACCAGCTCGAGGATATCGTGACGGAGGAATCGGATCGATGAACGAAGCCGAACCAAAGCCGTGTCGCCACTGCGGGACGGAAACCACCCAGCGCGCGTCGGGAATCCCCTACTGCTCGATGGACTGCATCGGCGCCCGCCGACGCGAGAAAGATAACGAGGTCCTCGAGTGCCCGTATCCCGACTGTGACTGGAAACAGGTGTACGATCCAGAGAACGGCCTCTCGAGGTCGATCGCCTACACGAACGCCGAAGAGCATCGCGAAGAGCACCGGTCGGCGTTGGCTGCAGGAGGTGACGAACAGTGACCGACGTCGATCGAACCCCGACGCCGCGCGAACACGAGCTCTCGAACGGTGACCTCGCGGTCTCGAGTCATTGGGTCTGGGGCGTTCGCGACGCGACCGTCGTCCCCAACACGAAGCGGCCACTGTACCGACTCCTCATGCGCGTGCTCGAGGACGCCCCTGTTCCCGACTGTATGCCCGCCCGACTCGCCACTGCCTGCACGGATCTCGTCGACGTCAAAGACGCTGTCGAGAACATTGATCGAGGCAGCGCCGATATCGGTGGCGTCGGCTGGGGGATGGGCCACTGTTACCGCGTCCGCGACGCGATCGAGGCCCACCGCGACCGCGACCCGATCACGCTCGTGGCCGTCGGCTGTTCCGGGACGAAAGACCACGCCGACGAGCCACTCCCGTCGAAAGAGCGCTACGCGGGCGGCTACTGGACGAACAAACGCCAGTACGGTGAGACGGTCGGCGACGACTGGCGGGTTATCTCTGCCGAACACGCACTGCTCGAGCCCGACGCGCCGATCGAGTACTACGAAACGCACGTCACCGATCTCGATGGCATCCCGGTCGATCACGACGGTCGCCTGCCGAACGGCGAGCCTGTCACGACGCTCGTGGACCTGTGGGCGTACAACGTCCACAACGAACTCGCACGCTGGCTCGAGGACGCCGCCGGTGGCATTGATCCGCGTGACGTTCGACTGGAGGTCCTCCTGGGGAAAGACTACGAGAACCGCCTTCGCGAGCGGGACGTCTTCGACGTGCTTCGAATCCGGGGCGACCTCGAGGTCGCGTTCCCGTTCCGAGAGGTCGAGGGGCTGACCGGCATCGGGAAGCAACGACAGTGGATGGCCGGCGAGGTCGCGGCGTCGGCGCTCGCGACCGACGGAGGTGAGCCACAGTGACCGAAGACGAACCCTGTCCGGTCTGTGGCTGGGGCGTGATCCGCACCGAACACATCCCGGAGAACCCGAGCCCGGACCACGAACCGCACGCACCCGGAACACAGTACGTCCACTCGATCGAGGCGACTGGAAACGGCCGCTTCCAGATAGGCGGCTGTTGCGTCTACGAGAACGGCGAAACCGATCCGTGGACGCCGCCAGATACCCCGCGCCTCAAGCCGAGTCCCTAACCGCGACAGTACCCACGCTGACCTCGAGTGCAAGTTCTCGATCGCGGTCCTCGGCGCGTCGGCTCGAGCGCCGATTCACCGGCCACGACTGACGTCACGAAACGACGTCCGGAGGCGCGAAGTCGCCCACGTTCGACCCCTGGCCGCGCTGTAGGTACGGTCCTATCATGCACCATCACACCAAATCGGGCCAGCATGGTCTCCCACCGTTGCCTGTTACCTCCACTTTCGCACCGAGGCGGACTGTTTCTATCCAGTGAAGCGAACGACCGCGTATGAAATGCGACCGGTGTGAGCGCTGGTCGGACTACCGATTCAACGTCAAACTCTGGCATCGGATGAACCAGCGGTCGGAGTACTACTGCGAGCGTCACGCCCTCGACCGGATCGACGAGGCGAGCCGAGACCCTAATATCGAGATCATGTCGAAGACGAAGCGGTAAGGACTCGGACCAGATTTATCTAGGAGTGCCCGGAACACCAACGCATGGGAATTCATTACACGGCCGTCTGTTGCGACTGTCGGTTCCGAGAGAGCGGATCTGAGAAAGCGGATGCGCAGGGCCACCTCGAGGATCACCGGTCGGACCACCCGACTCACAACGTCGTCGTGAAAGAGGCGCCGGTCGGTGGGGCCGCAGAGTACCCCGATCGCCGACCATGACACCACGATCGTTCGTCTGTCCATCACCGGACTGTTCGCACTCGACTGGCGGCGCTGCCGAGCTGGCCGAGCATGTCAACACCGAACATCCTGGCGAGTTCCGACGAAAGGACTGGCCGGCGACCGACGCAGGCCGGGCGACGCGGTCTCGAGATCGGGCCGTCGATGAGGAGTAATCGCTACCGTCTTACAGGCGACTTGCCACGAGGCCAAGAACGCCGATAGCGAGAACACCTAACGCAATGATGGGCGTCCATGAATCAATCGCAACTGATGGGCTTATTCCATTGATCCCCGCGTAGAGGGTCGAAAGCACGAGGAATCCGGCAACCACTGCCAGCAACATTCCACCTGGGTTTGACATGAAACCCGCGTCTCGATTGGAGCTATTAAACCTACTCCCTCCAACGACGCTTACGTTCACT